>JAUIHO010000343.1 GCA_030432035.1 Phycisphaerae bacterium | reverse complement strand
CAATCGTTCACGTTGCGGCCACCTCCGCGTTCGATTGGGCATGATTCGCGAGCTTTTTCAAATCACCCAACGAAACAACATGTACGCCCGGCTGCGCACCGCGTCCGACGAGGCGATTGATGATCGGCGTACCGTCGTTGGGCGTCACGATTACCAGCGTGTTGTGCGTCAAGTTTGGCCACGCAACCGGAAAGACGCGCGGCATGCCGACGACCTTGAAGATGGCGGCGTTGGCACGATCGTCCGCGATGAACAATCGATATCGCACCAATCGCTCGTCGTGTCGCATTAGATCGAGCAACGTAATGCCGTTAACGCCAAGGCCGTAGATGACGAGATTTTGAAGGTCCGACCGTGCGGCGATCAGTTCGAGCAAATTTCGGTAACGCACATCATGCTTAGAAAGCACCGCTCCAGTGTCTTCGGCGTCAGCAGCGTTTGACGAGGGTATTTCCCCGTTTGACTCGCGCGGCGGCGAATTCCAAAGACGGTCCACCAGCCTCAAGAACCGTTCGATGTAACGCGTATGCGAGAAGTTCGTCTCGATCGTTTCACGCGCCGCAATTGCCATCGCAGCCAATTGCACCGGTTGACTGCTCAATGCTTCCAGTCGGTCCGTAGCCGCCGTCACATCCCCTATTGGAAACACGTAACCATTCTCACCATCCGCGATCACTTCGCGCGTGCCGCTGGCCACATCCGACACGACCGGTACACATCCGTGGGCCATAGCTTCGAGCATGGCCACATTCATGCCTTCCAATCGCGACGCGAGCAGAAACACATCGGACCACGCATACCACTCGTTCATCTCCGACGGTTCGACAGCGTTGATACGCTGGATCGATCCACCGCGACGATTCAGCTTTGGCTCCAGCGATTCGATTAGATGGTCAACCATCGACGCGTGCGGTCCGTCCCCGACCAATACCATCTCGAACGTGACGCCACGATCGGCAAGTAACCACGCAATCGCCAGCACGTCCGTAATGCGTTTGATTCCTTGTTCGATACGTCCGGCATATAGCAAGCGCAACGATCGATCTTCAAGCGCTTCGCGTTCGACCATCGGCGGTACTTCCACGCCATGCGCTAAAGATGTGATGTCGGCCAACCGCGCGGGCAACTTGTCGGCGAGCACCTGCGCGCAGCGTTGGCTCACTGCGAGGTATTGGCTGACGATCGGCTCGAAGCGGGTGAGGTAATCGTAATCCTGCGGGTTATCACCGTGGCACACGGCGAGCACGCGCACGGCATCGCGATGTCGACGCACCAACTCGGCGGCAAGGCGGTAAGAGGCATCGTTAAAGTTCGGCAGCAACACCATCGGAAGGTGTGCGGCGTAGGCTTCGACGCACACCTCGAAGTCGTCATCAATTGCAGGCAATTCAACCACGTCGATCAACGGATGGCGCTGAAGCGCTTCCGGAACGTCGATCACGCGATGACCGGCGAGCGGCTGGTGGAAGAACAGCGTCACCGGCTGCTTGCGGTCGGCGGCCCACTGCGCGACCCGCATCGCCCACGACGTCACGCCACCGATGGTGCGGCCGTGGGGCAGTGAGATGGCGATGCGATAGGGCACGTTGGGATCCAATCTTTGGGGCGCAAAATCGGCGCAGGCGCGAGTGGCACCGTCATACTCTGTTATCGGTCTTATAGATGCGAGTCTCAAGGGTCGGCGCGACGGAGCCCGATAATGTCATTGAAAGCCCGCACAAATCGCCATTCACGCGACCCAACCGATGCGACACACCGAGATGAGGCACCCATGACCGGGCCGACCCGCGACCAGATTTTGCAGCTATTCGCCGAGGGGCGACAACCCGAATTCGTCGAGTTCGCGACCACCTATTTGGTAGCCGAACCGGCTGATGCCGAACAGCGGCTCGCGCTCGTTCGCGCGCTGACCGAGTTAGGCCTGTTGCAGCGTGCCCACAAGACGGCGCTTGGGTTCGACGCCGCGATTCAGAACCAGCCCGACTTCCAACAGCTCCTGCAGCAACTGTCGCATCCTCAAAACAATGGCCGCGCCGATCTCACACATTACGAAACGAGGTTCCGTTCAAACCATGCGTTGTTAACGCAGCGGGTAAGTTGGGCACAACCGCTCGCGGACGTTTGGCAAGACGTCGTTGACCGATACGAGTTGCACGTGACCCGTGCCGGTCAATTCGAAATTTTCGACTGCCAAGAACAACGATGGCGACCTTGCTTCGGGTTACACACGCCGAACGAAACAAACGAGTCGATTCGCCGCACAGTCGAGAATCGCGTTATCACGCCGATCATCATCGAAGGGATCGCACTAGGGCAGCACGTACCGTTATACGTCAACGCCACGCGGCACACGGTACATACCTCATCGCCATACATCTTCGTCGTCGAAACGAATTTGCATGCGTGGGTGCTGGCGTTGGCGCTCGGCGATTGGTCGCAAGTGCTTGATGAAGAGCGCGTCGTGTTTTGCGGCGGCGAATCAGCCTACGCCCAACTCGATGAAGCAATCGCCGCGCGACCTTCGGCACCCATTCCGAGTTCGGTTATTCGACCGCCCAATTGGCAGCCACTACCACAAGACGGCGGTGCCCAGGCGCGCGTAACGCAACTCAAAGCAGAGAACGAAGCACGCGTAAAAGACAACCGCGCGGCGGCGGAAGCCAAATACGAAAGTCGGGACCGGCGTTATTGGGCACAGCGGTTTCAACAAGCCTTGCGAGGAGATGGTTCACCATTACGCGTGCTTGCCGTTACCAGTCGCTTTACGACGGTCTTGAAATATGCCACGCGCGATGCGCTCCGCGCCTTGGAATCTGCAGGTTGCCAAACGCGTTTGTTTATCGAGCCCGACGATCATAGCTATGTCGCGCCGACCGAGGTACTGAAGAGCTTCGTCGAATACGACCCCGATCTGTTGTTGTTGATCGATCACACGCGAGCAACGCAG
>JAUIHO010000116.1 GCA_030432035.1 Phycisphaerae bacterium | reverse complement strand
AACCCTCGGGTGCGCGATAGGCACATGCCAGGCCGGGGATCAATTCATTTTTCCAATCGAGAATAGACAACGCAAGACTCGGCTTGGCATCGTCCCCCACCTCGACGATCAGTTCGAGAAAGTTCCAACCTGATTTGAGATTCAACTGTGTGAACAACGATCGTGACGTCTTCGTCGCAGAGAATTCACCGTACGTTGCAACGCCGTTACAGCGCATTCGCAACGACGCGATCGACTGTAGGTCGAACCGTGCCTGCACGGCGGTGTTTTTGGGCAGGTATACCCATGTGGACGCGAGACAACCTTTGGATACACCTTGGGACAATTCCGATAGCGAAACGCCATGCCCATCGATCACGACATCCTTACCGACTGTGTTGACCGGCAAACGTTCGGCATGAATTGCAGCTTGGCACGATGAAAGGCCCCCTTCATCCAACGGCGTAACATTCCAAAGCTGCAGGTAAGAATCTTCGACGATCGGCTGGGCGATTTGCACGCCGACCAGCACATCTGCCGGACACAGATCGTGCACAACCGACCAAACGCTCGTGAAGGCGTTGCCGGACGGTTCAAGCCCATATCGATTCAGCGAATCTTCCGATGGCAATGCGGCTAAGCCCGGTAGGTGTGGGCTCAGACGTCGAAGAATCTGATAGTACATACGTGCCGTCGCTTCGAGGCCGCCATCGTGGTAGAGGTTTGCGACCATCGCATTGGCGGTCGACGCGTCGCCGCCTGACACGACGACGTCCGCCGACGATTCACCGTTCTGCCGCGGCAACACCGTCGCCACAATATCGAACCAACCATCCGAACGAAGGAGCCCCTTCTTCGGCGTGAGCACACCGCCATTCACCAATGCGAGTTGATCAGAATCAGCAGAATCAATCGTGTGCCAATGGCTCACTATTTCAAGGCGGCCTCGGCTGGCCACGTTCAATAAGCGCTCGATGCAAATAAACGCATCTTTCACAGCCGTGATTTGTGCTGGCGTGAGGCTAACGCCGTTGCGCGATGTGACAATCATCACCGCGACATTGATGCGCGACTTGGTTTTCACCTGATCTTCGATCGCGAGCCCTGCCTGATCGAAATACAGCATCCAATCCAACAGGCCGCGCGGCAACATCGCCATCGTCTCGCCCACATAGTATTGCCCGCCGAAATGTTTGGGGTTGAGCAGCACACACTCGGCAAATTCCTCTTGCGCCATTCCATAAAGGCCCGCCATTCGCAGGTAATGGCCCCAGCGATAATGTTCGAGAAAGTTACCCGAGAGCATTCGTTCGCGCAGGCGGTAACCGAGCAGTCGCAGGCCGCGCCGCGCGAAGCGCGCGACTTCCGAATCGTCCGCCTTGGCGAGCACTTCGTATTCGGCACGCGCGCCGTCAAGATCGCCGGCAAACTCCATTGCTTGGGCCGCGAAATACTTGGCGACGAGCGGCTTGCCGACGGCGCGGCGCTGAAACTCACTGAGTGGTCCATCCAGTGATAGCTTGCCATCCTCGGCCAGCAACAATGGATCGGGCATAGCGAGTTTTGCGGCAACGACATCGGTAGCTTCCGAAATCAGGTGCACTTCGATACGGAGCATGTTGTCTGCAAAACCGGGATTGCCGCGCAACGTTTCGGGGCTGATTACATACGCCGTGGGCGTTGGGGCCAAGACCCAATCAGGCAACGCGCGGCCGTTGACTTTCATTTTGATGGTGGCGGGAACCTGCACGGGCGGCGCGGTGTTTTGCGCTTCTTCTTCGTCTCCACCGGCCAATGGCTGGACGGAGGGCTGCAAACTCGCCAACACCAACGGGGGTAACGGTCGATAGCGCGGCAAGGGAATCATCAACTCTTGCACGCCGTTTTTGATCGAGAAGTTGCCCAACGGCATGACCGTGATCTCGGCATTGGGCGCAGCGTTGGCGGTCGGAACCGCGAACAGCGACCACATTAGCACCGCCATCAGCGAGAAACAGAGTGACTTCATGCGCAAAGCGTTCATATCCGGCCTTTCGACCATTGGGTTCGAAGGGATTCGTTCTGTCAATGTCATTGAGTGTAACACAAAGCAGAACGCGGTGAGATACCGGCGGAGCAGATCCAAATGGTGCGACGCCTCAGTTATCGTCGGACTTGTCGAGCCATTCGAAATCTTCGGCGGTGCCGGTGACGCCGTCGTCCCGTCGAGTCGATGCAACCGGGAGTGGCGATGGGGCAGACCGTTGCCCCAAACCGCGCCGTAATGCCGCGAAAACGAAGGCCATGATCAACGTGCTGCCGGCCAACCACATAAGCAGCGTCGTCGTCGTGATACGCCCCGACTCGTTACCGATTTGTGACGATGCGACGGGCGATGCCTTTACGATTTCGAACGACCGCCCCACCAACAACGGCCCCGCCCCTTCGCCGCCGTCCGTCGCGCGAAAGCGCCGGGCTTTGATGAACAACGCGGGCAATCGAATGTGCGATTTGCGACTGGCAGTAGGCGGCTTTTCGGCTAGTACGACGGTAGCGACGGCGTTGCTGCCGGATTGACCTAATTCGATTTGATAGAGCGTGCCCAACTCGGGTCGATCGGCGATGCGAAACGCGTCTTTGACTTGCAAGATTACGCCTTCGATACAGACCTGCCGACCGCGGTAGTCGCTCGGGCGTTCGAGCAGGTATTGCCAAGGTGTGGCGTCCTCCGCGCAGACATCGTCGCCAAAGATATCCGGATAAGACCGCAGCGCGCCGCACATCCAATAGAAGCCGGGATGATCGAATGTGAAGGAGTAATCTTCGATGCCGGCTAAGATGCGTCGTCCTTCGGCGAGGACTTCTGCTTGTGCGGAGGGCGTGTCGTCATTTGCGCCTGCGCGGGTCGGAAGCAAAAGCAGTAACGCCAACACCAAAATAAATTGGATGAAGGCTGGCCATCTCACGGCGCGAATGTTTCGAAATGGCGAAAAAAGATTCATATCGACATGCACATGCGTTGGCGTGTTCCGCTGAGCGATCATTAATACGCTACTCTGCCATCCGCGCGGCTTTGGCTTCCAACTCAAGCAAACGACCTTGCCACGGCGGGCCGCCCAAATCCGGATACCACGCTTTTTCCGACCGGATGCCTTTCAACACTTCGGCTGCCTTGTTATGCCGCAGTTGATGTGAGAGCCATTGGTAACGCGCCTCCCAATAGACAGCCGGCGCAGCGGTCCGCAGCGATTGATCTTCGAGCAGGCGCTGCCATAAACCTTCGGCTTCGTCGCGCAGGCGCTCCGCATCGGCACCATCGGCGCGCTTGGCCATGCGCTCGCGCAATTGGGCGGCGCGGCGTAGGTAGCTGCCCGAATTGGGGCTTTGCTCGATCAGTTCGTCGAGTAGCGACCGCGCTTCGTCCAGCTTTTCGGCGTAGAGCAACGTATCGATGAGCGCTAATTGTGCGACGGGAACGTGCTGCTTGTGCGACGGGCTGCGCTCCAACCAACGAATCAAATAACGCAACGTGGGAATCGTCTGCCCGGCCAATTCGCGCGCTTCGCTGTCGCGACCGTAGCGGCTGAGCTTGAGGATTTCGGCCTGCATCTCTGCCGACATCTGCAAGAGGATTGACCCGAGATTGGCATCGACGCCGCCTTCGACGAAATCCTGCAATGCTTGGCGCGCATCCTTGGATCGCCCCAACGCCTGCAGACAACGAATACGCAACCCTAACGCGCGCGCGTCGCGCGGCATCAGTTCGAGCAAGGCTAGCGCACCTTCAAAATCTCGCGTATCTTCGTTTGCAAGTAATTGCGCGGCCGCGATCACGGCATCGTCACGCCAGGCTTCCAGCTTTCGACGTTCTTTCGCATCCAAGCCTTCGGCTTGCGCCAATTGTTTACCACAGAAACTCGCGAAGTTTTGCCACGCTTCGCTGGCCTCGCGCGCGGCGCGATTGCGCAGCACGACGGCCGTATCTTCGAGCAGCGTGTCGTAGGCGCGCTGCTTGCTGCGCGCGATATTGCGGCGCGCTTCGGCGTAGTACGGCGATGAATCGTCAATGCGCTCGTAGGCCGTGCGGGCCGATTCGGAGTGGCCCGCTTCGTCTAACGCTAAGGCCGCCACCCACTGTGCCGCCACGGACAATGAATGATCGGGCTGACGACGACTCAGCAATTCCGCAGCGCGGGCGAGTTCGAGGTAATCTGCTGGTGCTGCCGACTGTGCCGCGAGTTGCTTCCATGCGCTGTACGCGTATTCGTAAATGCGATCGACGATCACATCGTCCGCGTCGCGCCCGGCTTCGTCGAGAAAGATTTCCGCCGCCGGCCGAAGCTTGCCCGACTGATAGTAACAGACGGCCAGATTGAATCGACCGCGATGCCGCTCTTCACCCGTCGGGCTTCGGTCGAGCAGCAACTGCCACGCGCGGGCGGCCTCGTCGAATTGCTCGCTTTCCATCATGCGTGTGGCGGCGAGTGAGAGTTCGAGATCGTTGAGGTCCTTCAGCTCGCGCTTTTCGCGCCCGAACACGCGCAAGTACGGTCGCACCAAATCAGGCCATGCGCCGCCCCGCTTGGCCAAATCCACGAGATGCTTTTCCGCTTCGCCTTCCAACTGTCGCTTGCGATCTTCCGACGTGTTCGGTCGGCGCGCGTCGTGGATGTAGGTGTAGGCGAATGCCAAATCGGCGAGTTGCACGTAGAAGCGCGATTCGGCAGTGAGGTCCATCGTGGCAAGTTGCCGCAACTGGTCGCGTGCTTCTCGGTAACGACCATCGAGCCAGCTACACTTGGCACGTTCGTACAACGCGCGCAACGTAAGGCCTTGGCCTTGGGTCGATTTACTGACTTGTTCAAACGTGGTGTTGGCGTATTCGTAGCGACCGCGTTCGCGGAGCGACAACCCCAACCCGAGAAGCGCGTTGTACTTCAGCGCCGATGTCGAGCGGTTCGTGACGATCACATCAAACTCGGTCAGCGCGTCGCCAAGCCATCGTTCGCGGTCGGGTGCATCCGCCGGTGATAGCATGGCGATATACAGCGCGCACCACGCTTCGTTAAGGCCTTGTCGCTCGGCGAGCGGTTCGATTCGGCCCGCCAAACCTGTCAATAAGAACTCGTCGTTGTTGGCGACTTTGGCGGCCAACGCCATCTCGTCGATGATCGTTCCACCGGCGGCGTAGGCGTCGGCAGAACGGCGGAGAATTGCCAGCACCGTGTCGCGTTCGAAGTCGAGGCCGCACGTCAATTCGTATCGGTCGAGATGGCGTCCCGCGCGATCGCGCAGGAGGAAGTCGCCGAACTCCACCTGCCATTCGGCCACGCGAAATCGGTCGGTCGCGTCTTTGCTTTTTTCGTAGACCTCGATGGCCAGCGCGACGAGTCGTTCGTAGAAGCGTTCTGCGTCGTCTTGCAGCGCGGCGCGCGCGACGGCATCAGTTTCCGTTGCTGCCGCCGTACGACAGGCACGGGCATAGTGGATGCGCAACAGCGGCGACTTATCCGCGAGCAGCGGCTCCAACAACTCGGGCATTCCGCGTTCGACGAGATTGGCAACAAGAATGCGCTCGTCACTACTGAGCGAATCGTCGGCAGCGAATGCGACAGGCGCGGCAACGGCGCAACAGAGAAAGACCGACGCCAAGAGGCATCGGATTCGCGAGCACGCCTGCATGAGATTGGTTTGCATACAACGTATCACGGCGAACCTTGGCCGCTGATACCGCTGACGGCAAAGCGAATGTTTTGGAAGCCACTACCGACGCAGGCATCCATCGCGGATACGACGTATTGATATTCGACGTCCGGCCCCGCTTCGATCAACACCCGCCCTTCGGCGTTGGCCCCTTCGTCGATACGTTGTTTTAAAATCGATTGCAACGTCGTAAACGACGCGCCCGGAATCTCTGAACCCATTAGGAAAATTTGACAGCCGCCTTGGGCCGTTTCGATCAGCGTGATACGCACCGTCGGAATGATCGTGATGCTACTGCCGCCACCGGGGCCGACTTGCGAAGGCAACTCGGTCGGCAGCGCACCTTCCTCGACCACCAACCGCGCGCCGAGCATGAAGAAGATCAAAATCACCATGGTCACGTCGACCATCGGTGCGAGATTGGGTGCATACGAACGGGTTGGCGGCAGAACGCGCGAACTCATCCCGGGCCTCCCTGATGGCGCGGGATCGCGCTGAATGTGACCTTCGTTACGCCCAGCCCGGCGCAATTGGCCATGACTTTTTGCACGTATTTGTAAGGCAGGTGTTTGTCGCCGCGAATAACGCAGTTGATATCGGGGATAAGCGTTTTCTGTTTCGCGAGCCGCGCCATGACTTCGTCGAGCGAAAGCTGCTTTTCATCAACGATGTAAATGGGGCCGTCGACGCCGGACATCTCGCCGTCCTGAATGTTGATCACGAAGCGGCTACCAAGATCCTGTTTGTCGACTTCCAACGCGGAGCGTGCCACGGGCAAGTCGATCTTGGCGCTCGTTTCGCGCTCAACCAAGCGCGTTGCGAGAATAAAAAACACCAACAGGCACATCGTGACGTCGACCATCGGCGCTAGGTTTAGCGCGATAGGCGTTGCATCGGGTACGCCTGAATTGTTGGATCGCTTGCGGCCCAAGGGGATTCCTTATCCGTTGATCAAATCAGGTTAAGCATCTGCGCCGGCGGTTTCACGCTTGGCGTTCCCCGTACCCGGCACCACCGACTGCGGCGACGGTCGGAAATACTCCAACGTATCAATAACGGCGGCCTGTGCGGCGACGGTCATCGAATCGACACGATTGCGGCAGATGCCAAAGAAGAACAGTGCGAAGATGGCGACGATCAGACCGAGGAATGTACTCACCAGTGCCAAGCTGATACCGCCGGCCAATTCTTCCGGGCCGTAAGCGCCTTGCGTGGCCTGCATTTGGCCGAACGCCTGAATCATGCCAGTCACCGTGCCGAGCAGGCCGAGCAGCGGACTGATGTTTCCGATGATGTTGAGCAGTTCGACCTTGCGAAACAAACGGCTACGCCATGCGTTGGCGCGTTCTTCAACCGCTTCCTGCATCGCTTCAAACCCGTGACGACCGTGGCGCAGGCCGATGGTGAGAACGTCGCCGAACATCGAGCGACTATCCGAAACGGCCTTCACGCATTCGCGGAACTTGCGATTCTCGATGAGGTCGCGCGTTTCGCGGATTTCGGCCTCGTTGTTCATCGTGCTCGTGCGAATCGTCCAGAAGTGTTCGATAACGAGATAGGCCATCGCAATCGAGAGCAACAGAATCACCGGGCCGATGTAGCCGATACCTTGAATCACGACGTCGAGAAACGACGTCACGGTCGTGGTGGTGGCTTCGGTGCCGCCCGCGCCATCCGCTTGGGCCAAGACCGGGCGCGCGAGCATCAATAAGACGCCCGTCGCCAAGCAGTTTCTAAGATAGCTTTTTCGATTTATCACCCGCGGTTCTCTCCCGTGGTCGTGCTAGTTGTGTTTGCAAGTTTGGACCGGCAGTTTACTGGCGAAAGTCGTCAGCCGTCACATGCTTATAGGTGCCGCCGTTCTCGCGTGCGATGCGTTGCAGCACGTTCTCGCCGGTGCCCATGTAGTATCCTTGCCCCAAGAACAAAATCGTATTGATAATGGTGCCCTTGCCGCGATTGGCTTCGCGTATGGCTTCCAACACATCTGTGTTTTGCTCACCGAAGTCACCATCGGATAGCAGAAACATCACATCGAGACCACGATACTTTAACGCGCCCGTGACGGCCGGGATCGGATCGGTCTTACCTTCCGGCACGACTTCGTCGATGGCCCGAAAAGCGTCGCGCTTGTTCTCAATTGTCGCGGGCATCAGCGAATTCGCCCAACGTTGCGGTCGCTTTTCATCGTTGAACCAGAACACGTTAAACCGTTGTTCTTCGGTTAATTCGCCGATGGCTTTCTTGAGTTCGTATTTGAGATTGGCGATCGCTTCGGACATCGAACCGCTACGGTCCATCACGTAGACAATCGATTCGGCGTGCTGATCGGCACCAACGCCCCACATGCCGCCGACCGGGCCACCACCCGACAACGAACCCGAGCCGACGCCGCCGCTGGCCGAACCGCCACCGCCGCCGGCAAACATTTGTGTGCCGGTCACATCGCCGCGGCGCAGCGAATCGCTGGTGACGTCCTGAATACCGCTCGAACCGCTCGCGGCAGCTTCCATTTTGAGCGATTCGTCCTGCTCCAGCAGTTCGGCAAGATTCTTGATGCGATCCGCAGAGGCGGCGGCATCTTCGCGCATCAGGTTCTCGTCACCGAGAAACTCAAATGAGCCGCGGCCGGCTTGCGTGGATGAATCGACCAATCGGGCGGTGAATTCTCCCGGCGCATCGGCACCGGCCGTGCCCACGGCCCACGTCAGCAGGCTGAGGATCATCAATAGGCAGGCGTGAATCACCAACGAGAGGCTAAAAGGTCCTAAAAACGTGAGAATCCGCTCGGCGACAGACCGCGGTCGTTCTTCCGATTTGGTGGTCATCACCACGCGGGACCGCTTCGGCGCGGCGGCCGAGGATCGACTGCGAGGCTGAACGATGCGAGAGACCAAAGGTGGGACTCCTGAAGGGGGAGCGTCGAGCTGGCAAGACCCAATCGGCCCTGAAGCCTTGCTGACGGCTCATTATAGACACCAAGACCGCCCGATCAAACGCGACGGACGCACAACCCCTTACCTTTTAATCGGTTAGGAAACCGAACCATTTCGCCTCGACTTCCGAAAACCTTTTGACCTGCCGATGTTGCTTATGCTAAAGTTGAGAGCCGGAGGAGATTGATGGGGCTCCCGCCCTGTCATGAAGCATCCGGCGGCATCCACTGCCGTCGAAGGAACGCAACGAACGCCGCAGGCCAACCCACGGTAACGCACCCGTTACCTCGGCGTTCTCAGGGATGAAACCCGCTTTGCATTCGTCGTACGCTCCAGTTTGAGGAGGCGTAGAGCTTTGATTACATCTCGCACGCTTTGCCCGGTTCTCGCATTGGCCACTGCCGTCTGTACGATGGCCGCGCCTGCTCGCGCGGATGATTCCGTCACGCAGGACGCACCCGCGCTGGAAAAACGCGCGACGCCCTCGCGCCGAGGTGCCCTACTCGAACGGGCCCGCAGTCAAATCGCCCGCGTCTACGACGATCTCGAACAAAACCAACCGCAGCAAGCGCTGCTGCGCATCGACGAATTGGGACCGTTACTGCCCGATGGTGAGCGGCTCGTACTGAAAGGCCGCGCGCTCTTGCAACTTGGCAACGCTCGGCAAGCGCGGAAGCATTTGATCGAAGCCGTGCAGAATCGCCCGCAATATGGCGAGTATCACTATTGGTTGGGCATGGCCTATCAGGCGGGTTCGGCGCATTCGTTGGCGATCGAGTCGTTTCGCCAAGCAAACTTGAAGGGATTGGAATCCGCCGAATTACACGTGGCATGGGCGCAGTCGCTCGCCGCGACCGAAGACGTATTGCGCGGCATTCGTCGCGAGCGATTTGAACCCGAAGAAGCTGAGGGCTTTCAGCCCGGCACGATTTTGCGCGACGGTATGTTGGTCGATTGCGTGTATCCCGACGATCACGAATGGGTAATGGCGCCGCGAGCGTCGGCGTTGTTCCATGCCGAAAAGGCGACGCAGGTCGATCCCGAACACGGACCAGCCTGGTTGATGGCCGGGCAGGTTTGGGCGCGGGCCGGTTTTCACGCCGTGGCCGTTGAGCGTTTTCAATCGGCGGCAGCATTGGTCGGCGGCGACGATGTAGCGCGTTGCCATCATCTATGGGCCGAAAGCTTGTATGCGATGGGCGACTTTGAAAAGTTCGTCGAACATGCAAAGCAAAGCGTGCGCGCCAGCGCGCGCGAACCCGCGCTGTGCCTTGCCGAAGCTTACGATCGCGCCGCCAAAGGCCATGCGATGCTCGGTCGCTCGGTCGAGTCGATCAACTGTTTGAAGTTTGCCTGCGAACTCAAGCCGACAGTGCAACGACACCTGCAACTGGCCGACGCCCTCATGCAATCGGCCCGCCACGATGAGGCGACGGTCAAACTCAAAGCGGCGCTAAAGCTGGAACCCACGCGTAAAGAGAAGCGATTGATTCGCAGCCGATTGTTGCAGACGATGCGGTTGTCGCACGCGGGGTGATTTGCGGCGCGACGCCGAATCGCGACGATTCGATCGATGTCACAAGAGTGAGTTGCGAATTTTCGCGATGGATTGCCTGCCTGCTTCCCCTTATAGACGACCTACCTAACGTCTCGTCAAGAAACTACCTGCGTGCATCTCCTCGAAAGACTACGTGGCTGCGTCTTTTCAGGAGACTGCGTGTCTGCGTCCCATCGATAGACGACCTAACTACGTCCAATTGAGAGACTTACCCGCCTGCGTCCCCTCAAATGACGACCTGCCCTGCCTACTTCCCCTCGCGCGACATACCTGTCTGCGTCCCGTAGGGACGAAATGACAATAGCCCAGCACAACGTGCTGGGTGAGCCAGCACGCCCCAGGTTTTTTCGTCCCGTAGGGACGCTGGGAAAATAGCCCAGCACATCGTGCTGGGATAGCCGCCCCTCTCCCCATTTTCGTCCCGTTGGGACGAAGGGAATACCCCGATACTCGCCGAACCGTATAATCCCCAACATGGGTCATACGTATATCAGCAACCTGCAGCACATCGTTTTTTCCACAAAGAATCGCCGACGGTACGTCACAGCAAACGTGCAGGAAAAGCTGTGGCCCTACATGGGCGGCATCGCACGCGACAACAAAATCAAAGCCATCGCCATCGGCGGTGTCGAAGATCACGCACACCTACTGCTCTCGATGCCCGCCACGATCTCATTGAGCCGCGCGGTACAACTCATAAAAGGCGGCTCCTCGCGTTGGATACATGAAACGATCCCGTCTCTAAGAGATTTCGCATGGCAGGAAGGATACTCGGCCTTCAGCGTCGGCATTTCGGCGGTTGACGACACGATCGCATACATTCAACGGCAGGCCGAGCATCATCGGAAGAAGTCATTCGAAGAGGAGCTGGTTCAATTTCTAACGCGGCATGGAATCGAGTACGACGCGCGGTATGTGTTTGGATGACGCGTTTGGTTCCCATCATCCCTACGGGATGAAGATGAACATTACCACGACGCAAACCCAGCATTGAAATGCTGGGCTATTTTCATTTTGTCCCTACGGGACAATTTCGAGATTCAACACCCTAAAATTTTGGCTAATTGAGTACTCGCAGTATTGCCGATTGGCTGTGCGTGTTACGCAGAAGTATCGTAATGCTATCGAGTTCGCTTGCTTATTCCTTTTCGATAGCTATTGATCGAGTCTCAACAGTAGTTCCACACTCCGGGCATTTGTCCGGTGTCTCGCGCAGATCGTATCCGCACTTGCGACAAACACCGCTTTGGCTCGCTTCCGATGCGCGACGGTTAACGCGATAAAGCAAGAAGCCAACCCCAGACAACAGCGCAACCGGCAGCCAAAATGGAATGACGATCCAAGTACTCATTCGGCTATTAACGCCGAAGAGAGAGTTCAATTTGTAGTCGAACACCTGAACGCCTGCGGCTTGTCCCATGATGACATCCCATTTTTGATCTGAGAGCCAAACGCCGCCATCGCGAATCTGGCAGGCTAGCTGTGTCGAGGTAAATGGAATGATTCCGCGAATACAGGTGAATGCCCAAAGCGCGACCAGCGATAGGTCAAGCACTAGCAATACAACGAGTAGTCGCTTTCGCCATCGTGCCGCGATCACGATTCGTCGCTTCCTGTAGCTGTATTTGTGGCCACTTCGTTTTGCGGCGGCATTGGGGCGCCGGGCACGGGAATCTGAAACACTTCCGGATCGATCGGTTCGAAACGCCAGCTGGTGAAAGAAACGTGCCCGATGCGACTTTCCGAACCGTTTGAATACACTTCCGAGCGCAGCAGAATCGGTGGATTGGTGTCAGAGAAAAGAATATCGATATATTCGTTTGCCTTATTCGCGCGAACGACATGAATTGGCTGACCATCCAAATCGCGAATCCCCTCATAAGAAAGAGACAAACCAATTGAATTAATAAAGTCAATTGGATTATCGAAAACGAGAAACTGCCAAGGCGTATGAATCGTGGACATGCCAAAGGAAATCGAGTCGAGTGACGTTGGTAAAGTCAGTGCTGACAAATCACTGGACGGCATGTCTTCGATCTTTACATACTGCGGCATAGCGGGTTGGGGCCAAGTCTGTGATTGAGTCCCGTCGGTCACGATATTAAAGCCGGTCGAACCCGATTGATGCCGGACCGCCAGCTGGTCTGGCCTCGATAGTGAAATCTTGTGCACCATGGTGAGATTCAGATTTTTCAACTTCGGCCCGAGCCCTCCAGATAGTTCGTTCTTGTAAGTTAGGACAACGCTAACGTTGTCTTGTTTGCGGATCGATTCTGTCCAGAGACCAAGAAGGAACTCAGCCTTAGATTCCGGTGATTCGCCATCGACCTTTAACTTGGCTTCTTTCGGCGTGGGCTTTGCATCACAACCGCCAACTGAAATTACCGACAATAGTGCAGCACCAACCACCATCACCACGCTAGATTTGATTCGCTTCAACATACGGCCCTCACTTTGCCAATAGAAAAAACCCGCCGCGATACCGGTGCGGATTCGAAATCCTCTAAGCTGACCCACTCGATTAAAACGAATCTGAAACGATAACGATTCGCGTTGCTAGGAATCGCTAACAAAAGCTGACAAACTCACAAGAATCGATATCAAGTGTGCCCTACCCACCCATCCGCTCCGCCGCCGTCACCGTGTTTTGCAATAACATCGCCACCGTCACGGGGCCGACGCCGCCGGGGACGGGCGTGATGTGACTTGCCCTTTCCTTAGCCTCTTCAAACACCACATCGCCGACTGTTTTTTTCTTCTTTGGATTGTCCGGATCGTTCGCGCTCACGCGATTGGTTCCGACGTCGACGACGATCGCGCCGGGCGCGATGAAATCGCCCGTCACCATCTGCGGAACACCCACGGAAACCATCACGATCTCGGCTTGGCGCACGACGGCGGGTAGGTCGCGTGTGCGCGAGTGGCATTGCGTCACGGTCGCATTGGCGGCGAGCAGCAGCATCGCCAACGGCTTGCCGACGATATTGCTGCGGCCGATGACGACGGCGCGCTTGCCGGAAATATCGACACCCGTCGATTTTAAACATTCGAACGCAGCCGCCGCCGTGCACGGTGCCAGTGCCGGCCGCCCCATTGCCAACGCACCGAAGTTGGCCGCACCTACGCCCTCAACATCTTTGCCGGGCGCGATCAACGGTTGCACGTGATCGGCGTCGAGGCCCTTAGGCAAAGGAAGCTGAAGAATAATGCCGCTGACGGCGGTGTCTTCGTTGAGCTGTTGCATCAAATCGGCGACGGCGGCTTCGTCGCCGCCATCGGGCAGTTTGTGCAGTTGATAATCGATACCGACGGCATGGGCGTGTTTGGCTTGAGATTCGGCGTAGGATTCGGCGGCAGCATCGTCACCGACGAGTACGGCGTGCAGGCCGACGGCGCGACCTTGCGATTTGAGCGTTGCGACGCGTTTGGAAATATCGTTGCGAATATGTTCGGCCAGCGCTTTGCCGTCGATGAGTTGAGCAGGCAAGGTGGTCTCCCGTGGTTGAGATCAATCGAATTCGAGCTTCGGCGTTGTTATAAATTAAACGAATCGAGATGCCAGTCGGCGGTGAGTTTTGGTATTTGTTGAGAATCGAGCGAGCGACAAGCAATGCCGGAGCGATTCTATAGAAGACGCGGTCGTCGCTGTCAGAGCCGCGCCCGTCAGGAAGCGATACGCGTTAGACGTAATGAGGTCGCAATCACGCAGAGATAGTTTGAAATCGATCGCCAGTATTGGCGAATTGGTGCATCAAGGGATGCACCCTACGGACGACGTTGAATCTGCTCGCGTATCTGCCAGCCCGCGACGTCTTGCGGTGACCGCTTCCTTACGGGCGCGGCTCTGACAGATCACCGGTTGCAAACCGGTGCCACAGCGCCCGCCCAAGGCGGGCTACCCTGCCGCTTGGGCTTTCATCTTGGGGGCGAATTTATCGTTCTTGTAAGCCGACAGCGCCACGGGCTGTTCATCGATCATCGGTTGGATCAAGGCGGTCGCGGCCTTTAACACTTGATCGGGGTCGGCGAGGCTGGGCTGCCAAAGTTTCGGCCAATCCAGACAGAGGTAACCTTGATAGCCGACGCCTTTTAGCAGTTGCACCAAGCGGGCCAGCTCGACATTGCCTTCGCCCGGTAGCGCGTATCCCGTAAAGCCACCGTTCTCAAAATGGCCGTCGCATATGTGCACCATGCCGATGCGGGCGCTGAGCCGCGGAATCGAAACCGTCGGACGCTCGCGCTTGGCCAATGCGTTGAGCGGGTTCCAACAGCAGCGCATGCCGGGCGAGCCGACGGCATCGACGATGAACCACATCGACACGCTATCGACGAAGTCCCCGTTGTTTTCGATCAGCAACGTCACGCCGCGTTGGGCGGCATAGTCAGCCAGCGGCTTGAGCCCTTCAACAATACGGGCCAGCGTGGTTTCGCGGCGTTCGTAGCCGAGCAAGCTGAACGACATCTTCTGGATTTCGGAACCAAAGACGCGTACGTATGGGCAGCGCAGCGCTTCGGCGAGTTCGATGTAGTCGCGTACCTCTTTACTGCTCTTGGCTTGCGTCTCTTTATCGCGATGGTGAAACGCGGCCGAGGTCGACAAGCAAATCAGGCCGACGCCGGTGGCGTCCATCAGGTCGGCGACTTTGCCGGGGTTCGAGGCGAGCTGCGGCGCGAGCGGCAAGTACATCTGCCCTTCGAGACCGCGCAACTCGATGCCGGTGTAGCCGTATTCCTTGGCCTTCTCGACCATCGTGACGAGCGACCAGGTCGGACATGCGATGCTGCTAAAGGCGAGTTTCATATTTGCTTGCTCTTTCGTCGTCGTGTCGTGCCGTAAAGGTCGTCATGCTTTGCCAGCACGACGGTCGTATCATGCCGTGGCGGCCCGCGCACTTGGATGCTGACCGCTTCCCTTACGGGCGCGGCTCTGTCCGCTGTGGCACCGGTTTGCAACCGGTGACCGCACTCTCAAGGCCGGACGATATCACCCTCACCCGTCCAGTCAATTCCCACGGTCGTATTGCGGACGCTGTGTGCTATGCCAAGCCGGCCTTCAACTCGGCTAGTGGGTAAAACGTGCCGCGCCAGCGCACGCCGCCGCGAATTTGTGTTAGTACGAGAGATCGTAGCACGGCAAACGCCAAGGCTGCGGCCACGATGGGTGCCGTCAGCCCGATCAACGCATTTGCCTCCAGTCGATAGGCCGAATACCCAAATGCCGCCATCACCACGAAACCCCAGATCCAAAATGGGATCGCCCACGGCCAGGCGACCAACCAAGCCCCCGCAACCGGTCCGAGCCCGATGGTCGCCAGCAACATCGCGCCGCCGATACCTTTGAAAAGCGAATACTCCGCGCCCGCAAAGGCATTCTTCTCCAAGCCGCGAATCACACCCCAAAAACCGTGCTGCCAACGCACGCGCACCAGTTGGTCTCCCGGCAACGCGTCGCTGACAAAGCCGCGCGCCTTGAGCACCTTGCCGGTCTTGACATCGTCCACCACTTCCATGCGCAACGGTTCGTGCCCGCCGATGGCATCATGGGCAGAGCGCCGCACGAGGTTGAACGCCCCTACGCCGCAATAGGTATCGGGATACAACGGATTGCGAATCCGCCACGGCTTGAAGTGCAGTGAAAAGATGAACGCAAAAAAGCACACTAGCGCCGTTTCCCAAAAGCCTCCGAACACCAGCCCTGGGAACACCGCGAGATGATCGACTGCCTCACGGCGGGCATGGGTAACGGCGCGCCGCAGCGCGCCGGCGTCAAATTTGATGTCGCCGTCAGTGAACAGCAGCCACTCGCCGTCGGCAGCTTTGGCACCCACATGATTGGCGTGGTTCTTGCCCAACCAGCCCGCAGGGAGTTCTTCGATATGCAGCACCCGCAGCGTCGGTAATTCCGGAGCCAGTCGGTCCATGATCGCGCCGGTCTCGTCGGTGGAGCGATCGTTTACGGCGACGATTTCGAGATCGGGATAAT
>JAUIHO010000115.1 GCA_030432035.1 Phycisphaerae bacterium | reverse complement strand
TCCTGCTGGCCGACGTCGACGAGCAGGCAATGCACTTCAAAGCCCTGATCGAGCAGCCAGGGAATGATGGCGGAGGTATCGAGGCCGCCGGAATAAGCCAGCACGCACGGTTTTGAATTGAGTTGTTCGTTATTTAGCACCGAACCATGCCTCCAGTTTGCGCAGCGCCACGGATTGCGTGCGGCTGCTCTTTGTTAATACGACGACGACGTCGTCACCACCGAGGGTGGCGATGATGGTCGGTTCTTTCGCTTGATCGATCGCAACGGCGACCACCTGGGCTTCACCGACGCCCGTGCGAATCACGGTCATGTTGGGGCCGCACGGCTCGATGCTTTTGACGGCAGCGGCCACGTTGAGGGCGGCGGCATGCTCGGTCGGCTCGGGCTCCACGTATTGGTAATGCCCGGCTCGCTTTTCGATGTTGAGTTCTGCCAGATCGCGGCTAAGGGTGGCTTGATCGACGGCGAGCTGTTGCTTGCCCAGCAGTTCGATCAAGACGGCCTGAGTGGCGATGGCCTCGTCATCGACGAGCTGGCGAATGGCGTTATGTCGGCTGGCCTTGGTGGTCATGAGGGAATAATATACACAATATGCCAAAGTATGCAACATAGATTGTGGATTTTCTTTCGATTGGGGGGATTAGAGCGTCACGGCGGGATTTATCGGGCGGTGGCGTCTTTACGGCATGCAGCCGACCTCAGAGGCCGATATTGAGGGGATGAAGGTCGATTCGACCGGTGCAAATCGGCGAACCGGCGGATCGGGTCGGCGTATGCACCTGAGAGCCGATCTGTGATAACCTTCAAGTGTTTGGGGTGGAGCCCGCCGGCGTTGCTTGGCTGGTTTTCGAAAGAAATACATCAACGCGCGGGCCGGTGCGTCGTTACATTTGGCAGCATTGCGGGAGTTAGACGCTATGTGCGGGATTGTGGCTTATACCGGTTTTCGCGAAGCACGGCCTATTCTGCTTGAAAGCCTAAAGCGTTTGGAATACAGAGGTTACGACTCTGCTGGCATCGCCCTGCAGCACGGCGGCAAGCTGACGGTCAATAAGTCGGCCGGTCGCATCCTCAACCTCGAAAAGAAGCTCGTCGGTGTGTCAACGCCGGGTACCTGCGGCATGTCGCACACCCGCTGGGCCACGCACGGCGCACCGACCGACCAGAACGCTCACCCGCATACTGATGCATCTGGTCGCATCGCGCTGGTACACAACGGCATCATCGAAAACTACCAAGCTCTGCGCACCTATCTCGAACATCGCGGCGTTGAGTTTCAGAGCGAGACCGACACGGAAGTGTTGGTGCAACTCATCGGCCACTTCTACAAGGATGACATCGAAACGGCGGTCCGCACGGCGTTGCGCGATGTCCGCGGCACATATGGCATCGCCGTGATCTGCAGCGAAGAGCCGGGGCGCATCATTGCTGCACGCAAGGGTAGCCCGCTGATCATCGGCGTCGGTGATGATGAATACGTCGTCGCTTCCGATGCCGCCGCGATTATTCAGCACACCACGCAAGTGATTTATCTCAATGACGGCGAGATGGCCACGGTCTGGGAAGACGGCTTCCGCACGACGACGCTCGACGCAATGCCGGTTACGAAGGAAGTGACCGAGCTGGAGATGACGCTCGAAGATATCGAGCTGGGCGCGCACGAGCACTTCATGCTCAAGGAAATCTTCGAGCAGCCGAGTGCGCTGGCAGACTGTATGCGCGGTCGCGTGAATCTCGAAGACGGTCGTATTCACCTTGGCGGCTTGGCGGCGCACGCGCGCGAGTTGGTCCGCACGCGACGGTTGATCATTACCGGCTGCGGCACGGCGTGGCATGCGGGCTTGGTCGGTGAGTATCTGTTTGAAGAACTGGCGCGCATCCCGACGGAAGTGGAGTACGCCTCCGAATTCCGCTATCGCAATCCGATCATGGACCCCGGCACGGTTCTTATGGCAATGAGCCAGTCGGGTGAAACGGCGGATACGTTGGCAGCGGTGCGTGAAGCGCGTGAAAAAGGCGCGTTGGTGATGGGTATCGTCAACGCCGTCGGTTCGACGATCGCGCGCGAAACGGATGCGGGCGTGTATCTACACGTCGGCCCGGAAATCGGCGTGGCCAGTACCAAGGCCTATTTGGGGCAGGTGTTGGTGCTCACGATGATCGCGTTGTACCTCGGTCGTCGACGCGACCTACCGCAACCGATCTTGCAGCAATATTTGGAAGCGCTGCGCAAGCTGCCGGATCATATCGGCGAGATCACCAAGCAGAGCGACGCCATTCGCGAAGTCGCGAACAAGTTTAAAGATACCGAGAACTGGTTGTATCTGGGCCGTGGTTACAACTACCCGACGGCGCTGGAAGGCGCGCTCAAGCTGAAAGAAATCTCGTACATCCACGCCGAAGGTATGCCAGCCGCCGAAATGAAGCACGGCCCGATCGCGCTGATCACGAAAGATATGCCGGTCGTCTTCATCGCCACGCGCGGTTCGCAATACGAAAAGGTTGTCAGCAATATCGAAGAAGTGCTGGCGCGTAAGGGCCGCATCATCGCCGTTGCGACGGAAGGTGATACCGAGATTGCCAAGCTTGCGGAACACGTGTTCTACGTGCCCGATGTACCCGAACCACTGCAACCGATGGTCACGATCGTGCCGCTGCAATTGCTGGCGTATCACGCGGCGGTCCTGCGCGGTTGCGATGTGGATAAGCCGCGCAACTTGGCGAAGTCAGTAACGGTTGAGTAGGCGGCGCTGCTCTTAGGGCGGTTCTTTATCCAATGCAGGTTCGAACGCCGCGTTGTCAGCGAAATGGCGCGTGACCGGCAGAGCCGCGTCCTGTGGACGCATGTGGTTTGCAGGCGTGGTTTATAGGCCCGTTTTCAATTCATTAGCTCTGGTTGTCAATCCCGAATGCGTCGCAATATCTATGCGGCCACAGGCCGCGGCTCTGAATGGCTCTGGCGCGCCATTTTTAATCCACGTATTTACTCGACGAGTTCATTCTGCTTCCGCACCGCCAGCTCCTTCTCAATACTTTCATAAAGTTTATCAACCCAACTGGGCGGGTCTTCCAACGCGTGGCGTGCCGCTTCAATATTCTCGCTGGGGCTGATCACGATGGTGGCTTCGCGCTGAGGCAGTCGTGCCATCAAAACAAATAACTCTTCGGCGGCCTCATCGCCCATCGCCAAACATCCAATCGATGAACGACCGCCGTGTATGAAGATGCTATGGCCGAGTTGCGTGCGGCCATCTCGTTCGGCCATGTTGCGATCGAATGCGTTCGGATAGTTCACGTGCAGCGATAGGTGGTATTGGCTGTTGGGGTTAAGACCGTCGATGGTGTAGATGCCTTCGGGAACCTGACCATCCCCCTCGCGGAGTTTGGGGCCAAGCCGGCCGCTGGCTCCGAGGACCGGGTAATGCTTCACGAGTGTTAACTCGCCAGCGGCGTCGACGGCGAATAGATCGAGTCGTCGCTCGGCCTTGTAGGCGACAAGATAAATTTCCTTCGGCGGATAGTCGATGCCGACGGTGTCGAAGGCGGGTCGAAGTCGTGCATCCACACTTGAACCGTGCTCGTCAATTCGATCGGCAATCGTCGCTTGGCCGGTAATGCGCGCTTTGACCATGGCGAGCCATTTGTCGGGAATGATAAAAAGTGTGATCGCACCCAACATCAAGGTGACGACAGCAATTCGGCGACGGCGCTTTGCTGAACGCGTAGCCATCATGCCGCCGCAAACGTCGGCGTTGTCGTGCTGTTCGTAAACGCCCGGCCACACTCCGGGCAGCGTCCCGATTCGCAGCCGATCAGCGTATAGCCGCAACCGAGGCAGGAATCGTCATCGCCATAGATCACCGGGCCGGTGCACAACCGCACAAACATCCACAATGCCGCTCCCGCCAAATAGGCGGCGACCGGTCCACCCGCCACCGACAGCGCGACCAACTGCCAACCGTCCACGTTTAGCCCGGCGGCAAAGAAGCGGGCCGCGATGGCGGCGGGGAAAACACCTGCGAATCCCAGCACGTAACCCACGGCAGCCAAGCCCGCTCGATGAAACGTCACGACGCGGCGGCGAAGGCGAAACATGGCCCAAACGGGCATGGATGCGACCAGCGCCGTCACCAAGATCAGGCCCGTCGCGATGATGAAAGGGGGTATGACGTACGTTTCGAGCGAGGCGATAAAGACCGCGCCCAGAAACATCGTCAGCAGGCTGAGCAAGCCAACGCCGCAGCCGCCGATGAAGATGAGTCTGGCCGACGGCATGGCATCCTTGCGTATGACCGTCACGCACATGGTGAGTAAGTTTATGCATCGGCGGGGGCGGGGTCGAGCAAATTCCGGACGCTAAAACGGTTTGCGACCTATCGCAACGGAATCTCTGCGGTATCATGCCCGTATTGCGACGCCCAAGTGTTGGTGGCGTTGCCAAAGCCGACCGGTTTTCAGGTATTTCAAAAGAACAGATTCGTAGCCGCCGATTTCATCTCGCACCGTTCAATTCATCGCAACTGCAGTTAAATCGTCGCACGCTGTCGATCCGCTCGACGTTCGCGCGGGCTGATAAGGAAACATAGGTTTATGGACATTCGTAACGTCGCCATCATCGCACACGTCGATCACGGCAAGACCTCTCTCGTGGATTGTTTGCTGCGTCAATCGGGCGTCTTTCGCGCCGGTCAGGAAACGGGCGACCTGATCATGGACTCCAACCCGCAAGAGCGCGAACGCGGCATTACGATTTTGGCGAAGAACTGCGCCATCTCGTGGAAGGATGTAAAGATCAACCTGATCGATACACCGGGCCACGCCGACTTCGGTGGCGAGGTCGAACGCGTGCTGAAGCTGGCCGATAGCTGCCTGCTCGTGGTCGATGCGTTCGAAGGGCCGATGCCGCAAACGCGTTACGTATTAAAGAAGGCGTTCGATTACAAACTGGTGCCGATTACGGTCATCAACAAAATCGACCGACCCGACGCGCGACCGCAGGAAGTGGTGGACGAGATCCACGAGCTGTTTATCGACCTGGGGGCCGACGAGGAATGTTTCGATTGGCCAATTATGTATTCCAGCGCGAAAGAGGGTTTTGCCAAGTTCGAACTGGGCGATACGTCGGACAATATTCATCCGCTGCTCGATATGATTTTGCAACACGCCCCGCAACCGAGCGGCGATCGCGCGAACCCGGTGCAGGCGCTGATTACGTCATTGGATTACAGCGACTACGTCGGTCGCATTGGTATCGGTCGCTTATTCGAAGGAACGTTGAGCGTGGGGCAAAAGGTGACGGTCATCTCGCGCGACGGTCACCGCAGCAATAACTCGGTCGACGGGTTGTTTACGTTTGAAGGGTTGAAGCACGCACAGGTGAAAGAAGCCTTCGCGGGCGACATCGTCGCGGTAACCGGCATCGAAGACATTGGCATCGGCGACACGATCGCGTGCATCGAAGATCCGAAGCCGTTGCCGATCATTCCGATCGACGAGCCCACGTTGACCATGGTGTTTCGCATCAACGATTCACCCTTTGCCGGTCGTGAAGGCAAGTTTATGACGACACGGCACCTGCGCGATCGACTGATGAAAGAGTTGATCACCAACGTGGCGCTGCGCGTGGAAGACTTACCGCAGAAAGATTCGTTCCGCGTGTCGGGCCGCGGTTTGTTGCACCTTGGCGTGTTGATCGAATCGATGCGGCGCGAGGGGTACGAACTGCTCGCCGGAAAGCCGAAGGTTATCTATCGCGAGATCGGCGGTAAGAAGTGCGAGCCGATCGAGTTGCTGAGCGTGGACGTGCCGTCGTCGTCATCGGGCTCGGTGATCGAACTCGTCGGCGGTCGTCGCGGTGAGTTGGTGAAGATGGAGCCGAAGGACGGTCACGTGCACCTGGAATTCACCATTCCGGCGCGCGGTCTGATCGGCATGCGCACCAAGATGTTAAACGTCACGCGCGGTGAGGCCGTGATGCACCACGTGTTTTATGAATACGAGCATTTGCGCGGCAGCATTCCGACGCGCAGCAACGGTGCGTTGGTGTCGAACGAAACGGGCCGCGTCACGGCGTACGCGGTGCAAAACCTTGCCGATCGCGGCGTGATGTTCTGCAAGCCCGGCGACGAGGTCTATAAGGGCCAGATCATCGGCGAGCACTGTAAGGACGACGACCTCGATGTGAACGTCTGTCGCGAAAAGAAGCTGACCAACGTGCGTGCGGCCAGCGCCGACAAGACGGTGGTGTTGCGACCGCCGAGAGATATGGCGTTGGAAGCGATGTTGGAATACATCGAAGAAGACGAATGGGTGGAAGTCACGCCAGGTGCCTGTCGCATGCGCAAACGCGAACTCGACCCGAGCATGCGTAAGAAGGCGGCCCGCGACGCGAAGAAGGCCGCGGCGGTTGAAGAAGAAGCGCCGGCGTAGGTTGGGGTTTGCAGCGCTTTGGCGTTGTTATGCCCGCGCGAACGCGCAAAGTCGGTGACCGTGTCGCCGGATTTGGATTGTTGATTCAAAAGGGAGCGTGGAATATTTCCACGCTTCCTTTTTTCTTGGCTTTTGGTCGAAGCGTAGTCATGGGGCAATTCCGTCGCGTGCTCCGAATGCGGTAATTGGCCCCTTCTATGTGTTTTCCGATTTTAGATTCTCATTTATCATCACTGCTTGTATGGGGCCGAATGAGAGAGAGGTTTTTTAACGATGATTCATATTGATGGCACGCACGGCGAAGGCGGTGGTCAGATTCTGCGCACCGCCCTCGGGCTTTCGTTGGTTACGGGTAAGCCGTTTTCGATTCAGAACATTCGCGGCAAGCGCAAGAAGCCGGGGTTACTGCAGCAACACCTGACGGCTGTGAACGCGGCAGCCACGATTGGCAGCGCCGAACTGAACGGTGCCAAGTTGGGCAGTGCGCAGTTGGTGTTCCGACCACAGTCGGTGGTGGCGGGGGATTATCACTTCGCGGTTGGCACGGCGGGTAGTGCAACGTTGGTATTGCAGGCCGTCTTGCCGGCGCTGCTAGGCGCAGATGGACCATCTACGTTGCGAATAGAAGGCGGCACGCATAACCCGTGGGCGCCGCCGTTTGATTTTTTGCAACAGTCGTTTCTTTCGTGTCTGCAGCGCATGGGGCCGGTCGTGGAAATCGATTTGCAGCGACATGGATTTTATCCGGCGGGTGGTGGTGCGTTTTGTGCGAAAATCGAACCGGCAACACTCACGCCGTTTGAATTATGCGAACGCGGTGAGGTGCAATCGATCACGGCCACGGCGTTGGTCGCGCGATTGCCGCGTCATATCGCCGAACGCGAGTTGGTCGTTGTGCAAAAGCAGTTGGATTTATCCGATCGGGCTTGCCGCATCGTTGAGGTGAGTGAATCGCATAGCCCCGGCAACGTTGTATCGATCGTCGTCGAGTCGGAGCACGTGCGGGAAGTGTTTACGGGTTTCGGTGAGAAGCGCGTCAGCGCCGAACAGGTCGCACGGCGCGTGTCTCAGGAAGCAAAGGCGTATCTCGATAGCGGTGTGCCCGTGGGTGAGTATTTGGCCGATCAGTTGCTAATTCCGATGGCACTGGCGCGCGGTGGTTCGTTTCGGACGGGACCGTTGTCGCTACACGCGCGCACGAACATCGATGTGATCGAGATGTTTCTCGATGTGAAGTTTGCAGTAAAGGAACACGACGACGGCACGACGACGGTCAGCGTTACGCCGTAGCTGGTGAGTGTTTCGCAAGGATAGACACGACGCGTTAAGCACCGGCTTGCCGTTTGGCGCTGTCGCGCTTGGACGAGCGCAGTCCCCCAGTTTTGGAAGGGCTCAGGCGACGAAGAGGAATTAGAGAAATTCAATTCAAGCACGAAACCTTGATGAATCGCTTGCGGCTTCGCGCGCTTGGAGTAGTCCCACAGCCCCAGAGGGGCAGGGGCTCCCCGCCTGGGCATAATGAATACAAGTTCGAAATCGAATATTCTTTTTGTTGCGAGCGATTGCGTTAAAGTAATGCCATGCCCATCGAAACCCATGACATCAAAGTTGATACCAAGGGCAATACCGACATTCTCGATCTCACGCCGCGGCTGATTGAGGTGTTGAACCTGTCCGAGTTGTCGAACGGCCTCGCCGGTATGTTCGTGATCGGCTCGACGGCCGGCCTCACGACGGTCGAATACGAACCCGGCCTCGTAAATCACGATCTCCGCGCGTGCTTTGAAAAGATCGCGCCCGAAGATGGTGAATACCAACACGAAACAACATGGCACGACGACAACGGCCACTCGCACATCCGCGCGTCGCTGATCGGGCCGAGTCTGACGGTTCCCTTCACCAACGGTCAGCCGATACTCGGCACGTGGCAGCAAATCGTGCTCATCGATTTCGATACGCGCCAACGCCAACGGCGCGTGGTGGTGCAACTTGTAGGTGAGTAACGACGGCGACCTTTTACACGCGAAGATCCATTGTCCTTAATCGTCGCGCGACGGCGGCGTTACGACGCGAGTACATTGTGAGAATCCGAAAGGGCGAATCGCCCGTCAGAGCCGCGGGCTATCGCCCGCATAAGCGCCGGGCTACCAGCGGCAAAAAATTTCACTGGAATGTCTTAACTCGCAACGCCAAGAGCATTCGCAAATCCAAATCCCACTTATACTCCCCCTATGCAAGCAGTGGTTTACAACGTCTCCGCGCCGCGATGGCTCGCCTGTAAGGTCGCGGGCCTGTTCACGCATCGTGTATACGGCACGCGTTTTAGCGGGTTGCGTCTGCGTGATGTTCCCGAACCACAAAGCCCGCCGTCGGGATGGGTGAAGCTGCAAACCATCTACGGCGGTGTGTGCGGTACTGACTTGGCGTTGATCGCTCAACGCAATCATCCCGCGACCATCTTGCAGCAATATGCATCCTTCCCTGCCGTGCTAGGTCATGAAAATGTTGCGCGCATCGTTGAGTTAGGACCAAACGTTACCAACTGGAAAGTCGGCGACCGCGTGGTGGTCGATCCGGCGTTGGGTTGTGCCGGTCGCGGCATCGAGCCGCCGTGCGCGAACTGCGCCAACGGGCTCACATCGATTTGCGATGCGGCGGGCAACAACCTTCCGCCGCGCGCGCTGCTCGGCTTGAACCAACAAACGCTCGGCAGCTGGGCACCGTTCTTTAGCGCGCATCAATGGCAACTCCATCGCGTGCCCGATGATGTACCCGATGAAATCGCGATTCTCGTCGATCCGATCGCCTCGGCGGCGCATGCCGTTTTGCGGCGACCGCCACGTGATGGTGAAACCGTGCTGGTGCAAGGCGCGGGCATCGTGGCGTTGGGTTTGATCGCGTCGATCCGCGCCTTGGGTTTGAACAATCGCATCACCAGCGTCGTGCGAAGCAATTTCCAAGCCGAACTAGCCACGAAAATGGGCGCGACACACGTGTTACGCGTGACGCGCAAGATGAGAAAAGCCGAGCGCTTTGAACTTATCGCCAAAGACAACGGCGGCACGCGCATGCCGGGCCGCATCGGCAATCAATCGATGCTTGGTGGTTACGATTTGGTGTTTGATTGTTCGGGTCGAGGCGAAGCGCTGGCCGACGCGCTCAAGTGGACAAAAGCGCGCGGCACCTGCGTGATGGTCGGTACCAACGGCATCGCCATGACTGACACGACGCCGATCTGGTTCAGCGAGGTAAATCTGATCGGTGCGAACGGTCGGCAGATCGAATCGCTGGCGGATGGCTCGCGCAAGCATTCTTATGACGTCGTGTTCGATTGGTTGCGCGGCGGTCGGCTCGACTTGTCGCAACTGCCGACGCGCTGCCTTCCGCTGGCTGAGTATCGGACGGGCATTCGGCTCTTGTTGCAGCGACCGCGACCGCCGTTGGTAAAGGTGTATTTTCGGCCCTAGCACCGGGGCACGGCGAGCGGGCTGCTTATTTCACTCCCACGAATGACCGAATAACAGGATGACCCGACGGCATTGTTTTGTGCCGTTGGGCGTTGATTGAGCCTGTAACTGCGGGAGTCGATTCGATGAGCCGTCGTCAAAAGCTATGTCGTGCTGTGGCCACTGTCGCGCTGTGTGCCGGTCTGACCACTCAGGTGGGTTGCGATCGCCTTGTGGGCGCGCTGTCCGGCAGCATTATCAACATCAATATTCCGCTCGGCCTCAATGGTGCGCCGGGCATCCTGAATCCGTTCGGCCTCACGCAGAGCTTGTTCGTCTCGCTCTTTGGTGTGAACGCGACGACGGGCGACGGTAATGGCGGCGATACGCCGGCAGGTGGTGCAGTCGATCCGAGCACGCTCGTTGGCGGGCTTGGCGGGCTTGGCGGTGGTGGCGGTAGTGCCCCGCCGCAGTAGTCTTTGCAAACCGCTTAGTTTTGTACATCCCAAACGGTCACTCGGCGCATTGCCGGGTGGCCGTTTTTTTTGCGCTCTGCCGGTGTCTTGCCGGTTCACTTACAATCGATCGCATGTCGCGCGTGCTCGATTGCCCCAAGTGCAGCCAACCCGTGACGGTGAGTGACGACCTCATCGGCCGCGTGATGGCGTGCCCGCACTGCGCGGCCCACTTCACGGTACCGGCTGCAGACGCACAGCCGGTCAGCGTCGCCACGCCAATTAGCAACTTCCCACACAGCATGCACATGGTGCGGTTTACTTTTTCGTGCATGCGCTGTGCTTCCATTTTGGAGGGCCGTGGCGATCTATCTGGCCAGCGCGGTCGCTGCCCGACGTGTGGGGCGGTCTTCGTCGTGCCGCGCGTGGATCCGGCGACGGGTTTGGCGCTCGATGCGGCGCAAGTGGCGGACGACAGGCAGTTGCCCACGCCGATGCATGCATACGCCACGGCCGGCACCAAAGCGCCGGAGATTCGACAGATCGGCGACGACGAACTCGTGATTATCTGTCCGCGTTGCAATCGACAATGCGATATCGAATCCAACGCGTGTCCATCCTGCGGTACGCCGTTTACGATGGATGGGGCCGAGGCAATTGCCCGGACCGGCGGCGAGTACAACAGTATGGCGTCGTCGGCGATCACGTGCGCCTGTTTGGGTATGTGTATTCCGGGCGTCGGCTTGTTGGGTGCGGGGCTTGGCTTTGCGGCCATGCGGCGGGCGGATGAAATGGGCACGGCGCGGCCGGGTTATAACATGGGCTTGGCGGCATTGATCGTCGGCCTGCTTACGACGGCCTTTTGGGGCGTGCAAATATTTTAGTAATCGTGGCGGTAGGTGGCCGCTGTTGTTTCAAGCATAGTGCCATTCAATACGGGAGCATGGATGTTGACCGACGCGAAAAAACATGTTTCGTCGTTTGCGGCTGGTGAAGCCAACGGTACCGCGTTACCCGAATGGCTGATTACCAACGGTCGCGGTGGTTTTGCCAGTGGCACGGTCAATCAAACGCTAACGCGTCGTTACCACGGGTTGTTGGTCGCGGCGGTGAAGCCACCGGTCAAGCGCTACATGCTGTTGGCCAAGATCGACGCCACGGTGTTTATCGACGGCCATCGTTTCGAGTTGGATACCAACGAATATCACGACGCCCGTCATCCGCAGGGCTATCAATACTTAATTGAGTTTGAACCCGCGCCGCGACCGACATGGCGTTGGCGGCTGGGGAACACGGTGCTGGAGCAGCGCATCGAGATGATCGACGGCATCGATGGCACGCGCGTGCAGTATCGTGTGCTCGAAGGTAAGTCGCCCGTCGATATTGCGCTGCGACCGTTGTGCACGTGTCGGCACTTTCATCACCTCACGCGCGCCGGCGATCAGGGCAATCCGTTTATTCAACCATCGACGCATTGCGTTTACTTGGAATGGGAAAATGATCTACCCGCATGGTTGATCGAACACGACGGCACGTTCGAATTGCAGACGGATTGGTACTACGGGTTCCAGCTCGCTTGGGAACGGCGGCGCGGTTACGACTACGAGCAGGATCTTTTCTCGCCGGGAATCATTCGCAAGGAGTTAACACCGGGCGGACCGGGTTTGAATCTGCTGGCGCGCACGCGGGATACGCAAACAACGGGTCCGTTGGCGCTGCGGATCGATGATCGCGTCGATGATCGCGACGCAGTTACGAAACAGGGCGACGACTTGGCGGCGACGCTCGCGCAAACGGCCAAGCACTTTGTCGTGCGGCGCGAAAACGACTTGAAAACGGTGATCGCCGGGTATCCGTGGTTTGGCGACTGGGGGCGGGATACGTTTATCGCGCTGCCGGGTTTGTGTTTGGTAACGGGGCGACATGACGACGCGCGGCGCATCATCGAGATGTTCGCCAAGACGGTCGACGGCGGGATGATACCGAATCGCTTCCCGCCGTATGGTGAGCCACCGCAATACAACACGTGCGATGCAACCTTGTGGTACGTGCACGCCATCGGTCGTTATCTCGATTACACCAACGACTGGACGTTTGTGCAGCGCGTGTGCTGGCCGGTGATTCGGGAGATCATCGATCATCATTGCAATGGCACGCGTTACGGTATCAAGGTGGATAATGATGGGTTGCTAGCTGCCGGTGAAACCGGGTATGCGCTCACATGGATGGACGCGAAGCTGGGCGACCGCGTGTTTACGCCGCGCATCGGTAAACCGGTGGAAATCAACGCGCTGTGGTACAACGCGTTGCGCTACGGTGCACGCATCGCCGAGCGTGCAATGAGCGGCGAGATTGCCCAACGCTGGTCGGAACTGGCGGATAAGGCCTACGCATCCTTCAATCAGAAGTTTTGGAACGAGAAGACGGACTGCTTGTTTGACGTGGTCGAAGAAGAAGGCCGCGCGAACGATCATTGCAGTAAGGTTCGCCCCAACCAGTTGTTTGCGATTAGCCTGCCCCATCCCGTGCTCGATCGGGCGCGACACAAATCGGTCGTAAACGTATGTCGCAAACATCTGCTTACGCCGATGGGTATGCGCACGCTTTCGCCCGAAGATCCGGCGTATATCGGTAACTATTCGGGAACGCTCGATGCACGCGATGCGGCTTATCATCAGGGCACGGTATGGCCGTGGCTCTTGGGGCCGTTTATCTCGGCGTGGATTACGGCGGAAGGCAAGTCCGCCGTATCAGCCGCGCGCGACAGCCTGCAAGGATTGCGCGAACACGTGCAACGCAATGGTCTAAATGGCATCAGCGAAGTCGCCAACGGTGATGCGCCTCACTACCCCGAAGGTTGCCCGTGGCAAGCATGGAGCGTGGCGGAAGTGTTGCGGGTCTTGCACGAAGATTTGTCGCCGACGGGTTCGTAGGCTGGTGCGACCCGATTCGGCGTGTTGTCCGGTATTCGCGAAAAAGGGGGCACTCATCAGATCTTCATAAATGAAGGGTGAGTGGCAGCGTCCGGAAACAGCGCGGAGTGATGGTCGAGGACGGGCAAGATTCGAGGGCTTAGGCGACATTCGTATTAAGCCGCAGGGAAACCCGCATTGAGCGGAGCGTCCCAAATTGCGATTTCGGTCGATGCAGCGCTTTCGGTCGTTGATAATCGACATTTGTCAAAGTAAGATGGAAGGCTTGGGGATGGGCCAGATTGATTCAGAGCAATCGCTCATATTCACGAGTGGATTCTAACCTCGTAGCCAGGGATGATGTTTACTCATTCGAATTCGATTCGAGCAACCACACGAGCATGTGCGCACCGATAGCGCAGGAGATTGGTTGATGAAGCAGTCATTACGAGTCAGTGTGTTGGGTATTGCCGCGTTGCTGGCCTCCGCCGCAATGATGCCGCAATGGGTGGTCGGCGGTGAAGTGGAAGAGCAAGGTTGTACGACGCAGATCACGTCGTGCCCAGCCGAAACGATCACAGTGACCGCTGAATCGATGTTCTCGAAGGGAACGCCATGCGGTTACGAAGTGCCCGACCTGCGCGATCAAGTCGTCATTGATTCTTGCGGTGGCGAGTTTATTCGCTGCATCGACCAGATGCCCGCGCCGGGAACCGTGGTGGGTATCGGTGATACGGTCATCACGTTACTTGCCTATCAGTGTGAAGACTTCGGGACTCCCGAATTCGGCGATCCGGATTCGTGCTCGAACGACGAAACGTGCTCACAGATCACCGGTAGCTGCACTACGACGCTTACGGTTGAACCACCCGAGCCGGAGCTCACGTGCGGTGTAGAGTTCGCCCCGGTCAATGTTGATGCAAGCTGTCGTGTAACGGTTCCGGATATCACCGGTGAAGTAACCGTCGAGGCTTGCGCGGGCGTCATGTATACAGTCGTGCAATCGCCGCCGGCGGGCGAATCGATCTTCCCGCAATTTGGCAATGTTTTGCAGGTCACCGTGTCGTTGCAGGAATTCCCGAATGTAAGCTGCAATGCGTTTATGGACGTCCTTCCGCTTACCGAATGTCCGACCGGCGAAAAACTGATTGCCGAGGGGCCGGATAGTTGTATGGCGGAATTGCCTAATTACTGCAATGCCTATCTCGTGGATTGCTTGGTTGACGAAGTAATAGAAGCACGCGGCGAGCAGGATTTCATTGAGTTGACCTGTGACCAGAGCCCGGCGCCCGGCACGATGCTGAGTATCGGCTCAACGGATGTAACGTTGACTATATCAGAATGCATCTTTGACTTCCCAGCGGCAGAAGCCCTTGGAGACCCAGAATGCTTGGTCATCCCGAATTATAGTTGTACCTTCCCAGTGACCGTGAATGCGCCGACGCCTGAGTTAATATGCGACGATTTCATCACCACGCTCGATCCAGTTGTGCTTGAAGACGATTGCTTGTTCACGGTGCCCGATGTCACGGGCGAAGTGTTGGTCGATGCCTGCGATGGTGCCGAATATGAGTTGGTGCAGTTCCCAGAAGCGGGCGCTCAGATTGAAATCAGCAGCACCTCGTTGATTATCGAGGTGTATCTCGATGGCGAAGAAATCCGACCTTGCCTGATCGAGATCCCGTTTAACCCGGTACAAAGCTGCCCGGATTCGCCGCAGGAAATTGCCTACGACGAAAATTGCGAAGCGACGATTCCCGACTTAACGGGTGAGCTGGACATCATGGATTGCTGCGATGAGTTCGTCGGCAAGGGTGTTGAGCAACCGGGCCCGGGTTATGGCAACTACTACTGCGGTGAAATTCGCATCACGCAAATCCCCGAAGCGGGCGGCGCGTTGACGGAACCCACCGAAGTTTCGCTCATCGTCGAGCGCTGCTTCGTATTCCAAGACGAACAAACGCTTCAACGCGGCATTGAAGACGGCTGCGACTTAATCGACTCGTGCACGGTTATGCTCATACCGGTGGACAACACGCCGCCGAGTTTCACCTGTCCGGATGACTTGGCGGTTAACGCCGATGAAAACTGCATGGGTGTCGTCCCGGATGTCACGGGGGTGGTTGATGCATCCGATAACTGCACGGCTTCGGCTGACCTCACGATTACGCAAGACCCCGCCGCCGGAACGGTCATCGGCCTAGGTACGACGCTCTTTACCGTTACGGTGACCGATGCCGCCGGCAACACGGAATCGTGCACCGTCATGGTCGAACTGCTCGAAAACGGCTGTATGGACGAGCCGCCTGCAGGTGACGATCCTCCGGGCGACGAAGAACCGGGTGCACCCCAGCCGGTGCCGGGTTGCGATTCAGACAATCAGTCGCTCAACCTGTTGTTTAGCCTGCTCTTCCACTCGCCGGTCTGCGGTGCGACGTGTCCGTTAATGTTGACGCTCACGTTGTGTGGAATCTCGGCACTACGCCTACGAAAGCGCCGCCGAAATCGTTAGAATAATGCTGTCGGCCTAGTGCCGCCTACCAGAAATTTGAGGGGACTTGTTCGCGTGACCTCCAGCGCGAACCCTTTTTGACGCGAGGACATAACCGTTATGGAAATGCCATTCTTACGAACGTTGGTTGAGACCTTTTTCTCGATCTTCCCATCCGGGTTTTTCGTGCAGGTGCTCGACTTCTATGCCGACATCTTCAACTTCCTGTTTGGGTTGATCGGTATCGAAACCAACATCGTCGGTTTCTAAATCGTTTCGGCTTGTCGGCCGTCGGATTCGTTTGGTTCGGCCTGCAACCGTTGATTGCTAACCACACTGCCCGCGCGCAAAAGCGACGGCGGCACTGACATATTCTCGCTGAGGGTGAATTGAGATGAAGTTCAAAACGAAGATAAAAGGTTTGGTCTATTCGGGTGGCCTCGTGGTGATGACGCCGCTGATGGTCGGTTGCGATCCGTTTACGACGGGCGCCGCACTCGCTGGCAGCATCCTTTGGTGGGATGTGTTCCTGACGCCGGTGCGCTCGTTGCTGGGCTCTGCCGCGCTCGAG
>JAUIHO010000114.1 GCA_030432035.1 Phycisphaerae bacterium | reverse complement strand
AGAGACGAAAGATGGCAAAAGAATGACATATCGTTACAGCCAGACTGTGTGGTGTCGATTTCGTCTAAAAATGATACGAAAAAGCCGTGCTGTCGATGAGCCTTGGGCTCACGATGCGCGGCAATCATATTCTTGACTATCTAAACTCGCTGGCGTTAGGCCACACCGCGTAGTTCGGTGCCGTCGCTGACGATGATGGGCAGTATGGCATCAATGGCCGCATCGACGGTGGCAGGTGTCGGGTATTCACCGTTGGCGATGGCGTCGCGGAGCAATTGGAAGTAGTCCCCGCACGGTTGCGCTTTGATCACGTTCGATGTGATTGGTTCGTCTTGGATCGTGGATGTATTGTTCATCGTGACCTCCTGTCTGATGACTGAACCAGGTTGGTACGTTTCATTTCACCAATGGGTTCGAATCACACACTCGAACCATCCTTAGTAACGACAGAATTTTAGACCGGTAATAAGCCCGGATTCCCGGCTGTAATCAACTTTTCATGCCGAATTTAGCGGGCGAGGCGGGCGCAACAATTGCCGATCGCGCCGTATTCGTTGTGGCTGATCGGTTTACGATTTGAAAGGGGTACATGCTGTGTGCGGGAGACGGCTAAAAATTAATTTTTATTCAATGCGATTCGACCCGCGGTTAAATCGCGAATCGTCGCGTTTAGGGCGTCGTAGCGCTCCATGGGGAGCGTGAACGTCAGTGTGACGTCGGCCTCGAAGTGCTCGTTCACCATCTCCGTTTCTTGTTCGGCCAAGATCAGCTTCACGCGTTCGAGCAGGTTATAAGGAACAGTAAGGTTGCATTGAATGCGTTCGACTTTTTCCTCGGTTTGTAGCTCTTTGAATGCGGCTTGGGCGGCGGCGGTATAGGCGGCGACCAACCCCCCGGTGCCGAGTTTGGTGCCGCCGAAGTAACGCGTCGTGACGATTGCCACATCGCCGATGTCGGACCCGCGGAGCACGGCGAGCGTGGGCGGGCCGGATGTGCCGGAGGGTTCGCCGTCGTCGCTCATGCCTTCGGAAACGCTATTTCCAAAGCCAATGCGAAACGCATACACGTGATGATTGGCGTCGGGCATCTCCTCGCGTTGCGACTTGATAAACGCCTGGGCCGCCGCGACGGTGTCCGTGCGCTCGATCGTGCTGATGAAACGAGAGTTGCTGACGCGCGTTTCAACGCGCACAGTCGCTTTGGGAACGTGGTAGCGTGGCATGACCGTATCGTGAGGCGGTTGGGCGACGAGATCAACGGTCGGCGCGACCTTGGGAATGCCGATTTCATTTTTTTCGCAAAAACCTGTAAGAACGCGAGGGTCCGCGGCTCTAATAGGTGTTCGTATGGCTGTTATGACTGTCACGCAACCCGCCAGCCTGAAGGCTTCTGAGGAGGCTGCGCCGTCAGCGGACGCGCTTGCGCGGTTGCGGACGGGCGATCCGTCGGCGACGGACGCCATGATCCGTCGCTACGCGCCGGTTATGCGGCGCGTGGTGGCACAGCTAAGCGGATGGTCGTCGGAGACGGATGATCTGGTGCAGGATGTGTTTGCTTCGGCGTTGATGGCGTTACCGAAATTTCGCGGCGATGCGGATTTGGAAACGTGGCTAACGCGGATTGCGATCCATCGGGTGCGCCGATGGCAGCGACGGCAAGTCCTGCGGCGGCTGTGGCAAAAGACTGCGGCGTCTCAGCTTGATGCGGCGACGAGTGATGATGGATCGTGTGGTGACATCGAAGAGCGGCAACAGTTGGTAAGAGATGCGATTGCAACGTTGCCGCCGAAATATCGTGAGGTGATAGCGCTGCGATACTTGGAAGAACGCACGACTACCGAGACGGCGAGCTTGTTAGGGCTGCGGGCGAATACGGTTGACGTACGAGCGCATCGCGGTCGGCAGTTACTGGCAGAGCGACTGAAAGAACACGATGCCTTTTCATCGATGCAAACGACATGAAACACGACCTTGATGACATCTTGAGGACCGCGACGAGTGCATCGGCCCACGAAGCTGACGCAACGGTAAGTGATGCATTTGTGGCGGGCGTGCATCGGAAAGTCGCTCGTCGACGGCGGCAGCAGCGTATGGTCGCTTCGAGTGGTGCGGTTTTGGCGCTGGTCAGTGTCGTGTGGGGAGTGAGTGTGCTTTCGCTTCGAACGAGCACTCCGAACAACCCGAATGCAATGAACCAAGCGCTCGAACAAGACGGTTCGCATGCTTCGCCCACACCCACGCGCGACGAGATCGAACGCGAACTGGCGGATATTACGCGAGCGGCGCGTGCGATGAACGAACAATTGCAGCGATTGGCAAAGGTCGAACGTATGCGATTGCCGTCGCGATCAAAAACGAAGCAGGTACCGCGCCGAAAACGAGCGAGCGTAACGACCGACCCGACGGTGCAGGCAGCGCTCGCAGCAGAGACGGCAGCGCAAAGCATGTTCTATCGGGGCGAACTGCTGGAGAAAAACGGTAACACGTTGGCGCAGGCCCGCTCGGCCTATCAGCGTGTGATAGAGGTGTTTCCGCACACGGCAGCCGCAGACAGGGCCCGTCAGCGTTTGCAAGGTGTGCAGGATTCTTAGAGGCGATTTCGATCGCATCAATCTCGAAATAGAAATGAAGGAGACGATCCTATGTTGATACAGCAAGGTATCTCGCGCGACGGTCGCGCGATGACGTTTTTCGGAAATGCGTTGCTATTGGCGAGCTTATTGATTTGCACGATGGGGGCGGTGCAGCGCGGCTATGCAAACGAGCCCGACGGTGATGGTTCGAACAGTCGCACTGCGGTGGTCATCGTGCGGGCGGCGTGGACCGATCGACAGGTGCCGCTAAGCCAAGAGATTTTGACGACTTTGATGCAAGCGTCGTCGGTGCGGTCGGAAGCGATTCGTGACGTGCTGGGCACCGGTCGAGGGCTGATTGAAGACACGGGTCTGGTCGAGGTGACTATTGAAACGTTGGTCGAGCCGGATGCATTCTCGGCGGATTCGCCATACTTAATTCGCTTTGCGCTGCGTATAGACGAGTTTGACTTAGAAAGTGAAGTAATACCGGCGCGAGCGGAAGAATTGTTGCACAGCATGTTGGATCGCATGCGAGCGGCGCTCGTGCGGTTGTCGGAACAGAATTATGCCAACTTGACGGAGCGCGTCGAAGTTGCACACCGACGCGTGAAAAAGGCGAGGTCGGATTTGGAGAGGTTGCTTCAAATGCGGCGGGCCATGTCGCAAGAGGCCAAGCGTGCGGATTTAACGCGCGACGGTGTGGTGGAAGAGTTGCGCTGGATGGAGGAGCAACTGCGCGAACTGGAAATCGAACGGGTGTCGCGGATGGCGCGCCGCGCCGCCGTGGAAGCGCAGATTGCGAAGGTCACTGACGCGGCGATGAGTGGCGGCGGCGGTGATGAAGTGCTAAAAAAGCTCGAAGAAATGGCGGACACGCATCGAAGGCGGATCGAAGACCTTGAAAAGCTTAAAGATCAGGGAGCGATTTCGACTGCAACGATTGAAGAAGCCAAAGTTGAGTTGATGGAGATCCAAGTTCGTTTGGAAGAGCGACGGGTAATGGTTGCCGAACGCGCAGGAGCGGAGCAATTGCCGGCGCTGCAACAAGAGCTTGCCGAGTTAACGATTCAGTCAGCCGAGATGGAAGCGCGCTTCGCTTATGCACGGGAACGTTCGGAGGCGTTGCGACCGACGCTGGAACTTGCCGATCGTATCGAGAATGAAGTATTGATCGCGCTGCCCCCCGCACGGGAGCGCTTGCAGGAAGCGCTGGAACGTTTGAATTCGTTAGAGGCCGCCTTGGAGATGTATCGCGCACCGCAGTTGACCGTCGTCGGCGGCGAAGGCGGTAACGCAAAGTAAGGATATTTAGAAGGTACCGCATGCTCGATGTTTCAGGCGAAAAGCGACGGCGTCTTCTTTAACTCACTCCCCCACCCACTCCGGAGGCGGCGCTTTGGCGTCGGCCTTCGGTTTTTTGTTTAAAGTTAGGTAAAGACCGCGCGCTCGAATTTAAAGTCAAGTTGGATCACTGGTCCGTTATAAATTTAGTGGATGTATCGCTTTCAAAACTGACCATCGTTTTGTAATCGCGACAGATTTTCAAAGACCTGAAAATGACCGTCGTTGATTGGCACGATTCGAAAGGGGGTGGTCATGTTCCATGGGCCGGTTATTCCGCCGCGCATATATGGAGGCCGTGGCGGTACGTTGTTGGGGCTGTTGTTTGCTTTGGTAATTGTGTGTCTCGGTGGCTTGGTGATCGTTTGGTTATTCGCTCAGGCTGATAGCATTACGGCGGACGTGCCGAATGAATCATCGACGGTTGCGATACACGCAGCGCGTTGAGTGGAATCGTGCTGCGTCTTGATGATTGAACGGTAAAGATAAGGGGAGCAGTGAATGTTAGGCGGGCCGAAATTAACTCCCAATATGGGGGGCGGAAGGCGCGGCACCGTTCGTGGACTGATTTTTATGTTCGTCATCGGTGCCCTGAGTGCTCTGATTTACCTTTGGCTTTTTGCAGAGATTGCAGAAGTCGGTGAGCAGGTTCAGGAAGCGATGCCGTAGCCTGCGATATGTCTATTTAGATCAACGCACGTTGTTAAGACTTGTAACGGCGTCTTGCCATCCGCGCATAACGGCTTCTGCCGTATTTGGCCCCATCGATACTACTTCACCATATGGCGGTAGTTCGTTGCTCGTTGCAAATGGCGGCACCGCATCCCATAGGCCGCGCGGAATGATGTAGCCGAGCATGTCGTTGGCGAGACCGATGACGATGGGGCGACCGGTCGTGCTGAGTTCGTTGACGGTCGGCGATTCGAGCGGTGAATCCGCAAAGTCGATCCCAGTGGGTTGAATGAATTCACCGGTGACGAATTCGGGCATCAACATGCCGGGGGCTGTAAAGAATTCGAGCGGGCCGATGTTGATGCGCGCGACTTCGCTGTTGATGCGATCAATATCAATACCGCGATCGATGAGGCAGCCGCGCAGTGCGAAGTTCAGAACAGGGTTTTCGACGGCAACGGAAATCGGCGTCGACGCAACAGTGATATCTGTTTCGCTCGAGAAATTCTCACGGTCGCTTTCAAGCAACTGTAGCGCGCGAGCCGCGAGGGTGTAACCGTAGGCTTCGGCGTTTCGATGTTGCTCGGGCGTAGCTTCGTTGCGCGGCGTTTGGCTGTAACCGTTAGGCACGATGCGACCGCCAAGCGCGCCGTTGAAGAAAACGCAGGTACCGCCCTGGCCGGCCAGTTGAAGATCGGGCATATCCACGCCGTTTTCGATTGCTACGCGCAGCCAGTGAGGAAAGTCGGACGAAATATCCGCGTTGATGCTGGGTATCAAGATAGGATGGGCGGCGTAATGTACGACTGTGGTTATGACGGCGTCGTCGGATAGTGACCGTGCTTGCCAGATGGCGAGCGTATCGTCGATGACGTTCGGTTCTCGCGTGTCGCGATTGAGTTGGGGCGAACCGCTGTTGCCGATGGCGTAGTCGATCGTGGCGGGTTGAGCGGACTCCGCGGCATCGATAATCGAATCGACGACGATTTGTCGCATGATGCCGCGATAAAGCGTGTCGCTGCAAAACAAATCGGGTGCCCAAAAACCAAGAACATCCGGCGCGTTGTGCGAGTGCGTCGCGGCAATCAGTACGTAATCGAATGCGAGTGTATCAGTGAGTTGCGAACGAATAGCAACGACGTCGTCGTAGTTGATGCCGATCAGGTCGAGGCTGACGAGCGCGATGCGCGCGTCGTCGGATTCAATCACGATGCTGCGCGCCCATATGTCGTCGTGTACGCTTAGGGCGAGGCGATACGGAATGCCGCCGGCGATATACACCGGGAAGTTGGGCGTAATGCTGTGCGCGGCGACGCCGACGCGTAGGGATGTTTGCGCGGGTGCGTTTAGGGAGACGGGTAACGACGACGACAACGGTAGATCGCAGGCGGCGAAAGCGCTCATAACAATGGCGAGCAAGGCGGTACATATCACCTTAGCGGTGGTCCAAGACCGTAACGGTACGATCGTGCGAGTCTTCAGCGATTTGGTTTTTTCTAACGGCTGCAGCCCTTCCTTAGCCCCTCCCTTTAAGGGAGGGGAATTAAAAAGCCCGAATCTGAGTGATAACCAAATTCGTCGTGTCATGTATGCTGCCGAAGAGGTTTCAGTCATGCCGCAGTGTATTCAATGGCTTGGCCTGCATTGATTTGCGTTCGCAATTCTTGAATAGATGAATTGCCGAATGGTTAGGGCTTACCGAATAGTTGTTTTGACAAATACTTGCTTCGCCGCATCTTGTCACCTGGGCCGGTTCGCCGCAAATCGCGCAAGAAAAAACCGCACCCGGTCGAGCGACCGAGTGCGGTGAAGTATTCAACAGTATGGCCGGGTTGATCGTTAGCTACCCAATAGTAACGCGACAAAGTCGGCGATGTCAGCCAACTCGGTGGCGGCGTTACCGTCGAGGTCACCGCACAGGTCGCCGGTGTTGATCAAGGCGTCGACCATGCCAGCGATGTCGCGACCGTCGGTAAGGCCGTCGAGATTGAAATCACCCGCCGGGCCGGCGCTGCCGGAATCCGACAAACTCAGGTTGCTGCATCCATTACCGTTACAAGCCGCGACAAAATAGAAGCCGCTGTCGGTAGGCGTGTCGCTAAAGCTGAGACCGGCCAAACCGCTTGCAATCAGGGTGGCACTGCCCGCGTCGTCCACATCGTTACGGTAAACGTCGTAAGTCGTGGCTTCGGCGCTGGCGTCCCATGTGATTTCAATCGCGTTGCAAAGCGTATTGTCAGTCGCTGCAACGTTATTCGGGGCAGCAGGTGGCATCACAACCACGTCTTCGCAGTCGGTGCCGCTGACGCTGATCGCATCGATTCCAGCTTCCACAATCGACCCCGGGTCGGCGTCGCTGGCCGTCCAGCGAATTCGGAAGTTTTCCGTGGGCGTCACGAATTGCGCGATTTCGAACGACACGAAGAACCATCCACCCGCCGCTTCTGCGCCGCCGGGGCCAACGGTTTCTAGTTCGGTCCAACTGCCGCCGCCGTTGTCCGAAACCTCGACGACCATGACATCTTGATTGGGCTCGGCGCCGGCGGTGTTATCAAACCAGCGTGCATACGAAACGATCGGATTGTCGAGCGTGCTGACATCCACGACTGGCGATGTCAGCGTGACGGAGCCACCGTCGATATCGGAGTTAACGTCACCGGGGTCGGTTTCGGTCAACCAGCAGCGACCGGAGCCATCGAAGTCCACGGGCGGATCGCCACGATTGTTGCCTTCGGGGAAGTCATTTTCCCAATCACCTTCGGTGGCGTTGCCGGTGGGCGTAAAGCCAACAGACGATTCGCCATTGTTATCGAGCGGTTTTAAGACGGCACCGACGATTGCCGTGAACGGGTTGCTACCACCCGTCGCGGGCAAGGTGAGCAATCCGGATTGATCGCCTTCGACTTGTATAAAGAACTCGGGCGTATCGTCGCAGTTGGCGGGCGGGAGTGTTGCGGTAAACGAGTTGCCACCGTTGGCCGTAAGTGGCGTGGTTTGGAAAGCGCCGCCGCTGTAACGGAAAGCCAGTTCTGCGGTGCCGGGGACGATGTTCTCGTCATTGACATTGATGACAACATCGAAATCGGTGGTCATGCCGGGCATCAACTCATCGGGCGTGCCGTTCGGTGTTTCGATGGAAAGCGGGATGAACGGAAGGTCTGCGGCGTTAACGAGCACTTGGTATAGCTGTGGTTGACTGACTGGGCCCGTTTCGAAGATGCGCAGATAGTAGGTTCCGGCCGCGTCGAGAATTATGCCGTTGAGAACTTCGGTGCTGCCGGCGGGCGAGTTGTTTGCCGATGCGATGACGGTCGATCCATCGGTGTCGATCACCTCAATGGCCAAGTCCGCTTGTATGGAACTATCCGTAAAGGATCCGGTACAGCAAGCACCGGGCAGGCCGCCGCAAGCCTGTGGTGTGTCTTCGTAATCGAGTCCGATCGGCAACAGCGTAAGAGTGAGTGACGCCTGCGCGTTGATCGTCAATTCATATACGTCTACTTCACCATTGGCATCGATGCTTATGGTCGAGCCATCATCGAAAAATGGTGCGGGTTCCTGGCCGATCAGGCGTGCTGACGGAATGTTGAATGGGGCGAGTGCTGTTGCCTGGGCCACCGAATTATTGGGCTCGAACGGGTCGCCGTAGAAGCCGTGCGCATTACGAACGTCATCGTGTTGGGGGCCATCGAAGCCGAGATTGATAAACGGCTCCATGAGTTTACTGCCGTTGATTGGGCAGACGTGAGCCTGACCGATCCCGTGGCCGTGCTCGTGTGCGATCACGTTGCGCAGGCCGAGCGAGTTGCCGCTGGTATCGTTATAAAAGTTGTCGGCGGTATCGAAGACCATGTCGCCGTCGTTCGGAAAGTTGTTGTACGCGAGCGTGCCGCTATTACCGTCGAGCAACATGCCGGCGATACGTACGTCACCGCGAACGCCGAGGATGCCGGGATTTTGGTTGAGGTTTACGCCGTCGTCATTCGGCTCAAACGTGTAGTCGATACCGGTCAGCTCCGACCAGCGGGCAAACACATCGTCGTAGATCGGTTGCCAAACAACCTGCGAACCGTAGATACCGTTCATCCACGCATTGAAATCGTTCGGGCGGCTGGGGAAGTCGGCGAGCAATTGCGGGATGGTCGTCCCGTCGGGCGGGAAGCTATAGGTGAGCGTGATGGGATCACCTTGGTTTCCAGTGCCGCCGTTTGTGGCAGTCACCGACCAGCGGCTGACTTGGTTAAAGCGCGGGCCGCTCAGGTTCTCGTTGAACCATGGCATCTGATCCATGACCGATTGCACTTCGTCAGAAGTCGTTCCCGGAACAAAACAGATTTGCGGTCGCGGCAATTCTGCAATCGTCCAGAAATTCTCCTGAACGGGCGCCGAACCGACGGGGGCGACGGCGATCATGCCGAGGGCATGGCGCTGCGCTAGGTCACCGGCAATGGTCTGGTCGAGCGTTTCGATGAGACGCTGTCGATTGAAGTCCGTCGCTGTTTTTTTGCTAACAGGCGCGGGGCTCGCGGGCATAGATGCAAGTTGCGTCACCAAGAGGGTAATCGCTAAGCAAGCGACGGCGGGCGCGCACAAGAGCGCGCGGCGGAGCATCGGCATGAGTTCCGTCCTTCTGAATTTGGCAGGCGTGATTGTCAAAATTGTGGAAGAGCGCCGGTATGATGTCGCGCTCGAACCACCCCACTTAGAGGGTATTGTATCCAATTCTTAGAAAAAACTCACTCGATAGGGCTCAAAATACCCGATTTTAGACATTACTCGTCGGCTTTATGGCCGTTTGGTGCAGAAAATCAGGGGTTCTCGCGTGAAAGCTTGATCGACTTGTTGTCGTCTTCTTTTTTACCAGCCATGGAGTAGTTGTTGGTCTGCCGATCCTGGTTGACTTTGAGTTTCTGGCGGTAGAGGTCCATGACGTCGTTGGCGTTCAGACCGAGGCATTGCGCCATGCTGATCCAGAAGAACAAAATGTCGATCACCTCGACGCGGGCGTTTTGCAGGTCGTGGATCTCGAATCGCCGACCCTCACGCGCTTCTTTGCACCAATGCTTCCAATACATACAGTCGCGCAGTTCTTCGATCTCGTTGGCGGCGGCCATTAGATAATTATTTAGCCATTCGCCGGCGACGCGCGGATCGAAGTTATCGTGCAAACTATCCGCGTCGAAACCAATGCGTTTGTTCAATTCCGCCTGATGTTTAAAGAGTTCTTCGAGCACGGGGCTTCCTTCGATGGTCGGGCGTTCGGTTTGGGCAGATGCCCATTTCAGCGTCAGCGATCGCGCGAGAAATATTCGGCGTTGATTTGGATGTACTTCGTGTACTTTTCCGGCAATTCGTCTTCGAGATAAATTGCCTGCACTGGGCATTCGTCCACGCAAAGGCCGCAATCGATGCAAATATCCGGGTCGATATAGAGCATGTCTTCGTGCTTAAAGGCCAGCTCTTCGGCTGTCGGATGGATGCAATCGACCGGGCAAACGGCGACACAGGCGGTGTCTTTGGTGCCGATACACGGCTCGGTAATCACATGGGTCATAAGTCATTACGGTACCTTGCGAGCGGAGTGGACGAAAGGGGGCAAAAACGGCCCAATTTTTGTGTGTCGGCGTTGCGAGTGTCCGAATATTCCGGAATGACGAGTCTTGGGTTATAAACAATTGTCGGAAATAGGGTTAGGTTGGTTGTGGGTGGTGCTTGGCCTTTCTTGACCGTTTCGATTTTTCGTCGCTAAAATCACGGTTTCGCGCGGTTCGGCGGACTTGCTTAGTGGGAATTGCCGCGCGACAGTCACACGCAACGAAAGAATCACGTCTTATGGATATCGAGAAGATCAAAACGCTGACCGAGCTGATGGTCGACAACGACCTGTCAGAAATCGTGTTTCGCGAGGGGGAAGATCGAATCATGCTGCGGCGCGGCGGCCCGGTAGCACCGAGCGCGAGCATGGCGCCGCCTCCACCGCCCCCAATGCCGGTGGCGGCACCGCCCGCACAAGCGGCGACTCCGGCTCCTGCGGCAACACCCGCACCGGCAGCAGACTCGGGTTTGGAAACGATCGAATCGCCGATGGTCGGCACGTATTATTCTGCGTCCGACCCGGACTCGCCGCCGTTCGTGAAGGTCGGCGACAAGGTCACGCCGGATACGGTCATTTGCATCATCGAGGCGATGAAGGTCTTTAACGAAATCAAGGCCGAGAAGTCGGGAACGATTACGTCGATCGATGTGAGCAACGGCGCTCCCGTAGAGTTTGGCCAGTGTCTGATTAAGATCCGGCCTGACTAAATTTAGTCGTTCGTCTATTTATCGTTTCCCGCCGGTTACTCCGCTATGTCGACGGTTATCCGCAGCACTACCCAAGCCGGTCGCGCCCTAGCCGACCGCCGAGCTTCAACGCCTATGTTTTCACGAATTCTGATTGCCAATCGTGGTGAGATCGCTTTGCGAATCATTCGCGCCTGTCGCGAGATGGGTATCGAGACGGTCGCCGTCTATTCGATGGCCGATCGCGAAGCGCCGTATCTGAAATTGGCAAACAAGGCGATATGCATTGGTGATGCCGCACCGCGCGATAGTTACTTGCGCGCCGATCGCATTATTGCGGCCGCCGAAGTGGCCGACGTCGACGCGATTCACCCGGGGTATGGCTTTCTCTCGGAAAATGCAGACTTCACCGAACAGTGCCGCGACAGCAAGATCGAATTCATCGGCCCCAGCGCAGAATCGATTCGCTTGTTGGGCGACAAGGCCGCGGCCAAGGCGTTGGCGAAAAAGGCAAAGGTCTCGGTCGTGCCCGGTAGCGACGGGATTGTCGAAGATGACGAGGAAGCATTGCAGATCGCCGGCGAGATCGGTTATCCGGTATTGATCAAAGCCTCGGCAGGTGGCGGCGGCAAAGGTATGCGTATCGCGCACAACGAAGCGAGCATGCGCACGCAAATCCGCAACGCACGCACTGAGGCGATGAACGCGTTTAAGGATGATCGCGTTTACATCGAAAAATTAATCGAAGAACCGCGGCACGTTGAGGTGCAGATCCTCGCCGACCAACACGGCAATTGCATTCACCTATACGAGCGCGACTGCACCGTGCAGCGGCGGCACCAAAAATTGGTCGAAGAATCGCCGAGCACCGCGATCAACGACAAGGTGCGCGAGGCGATGTGCAAAGCGTCGGTACGCTTGGTGCAAGCGGCCGATTACTTCTCGGCGGGCACCGTCGAATATGTCGTCGATAAGCACGGTAACTATTATTTCCTCGAAGTGAACACGCGCATTCAGGTCGAACACCCTGTGACCGAGTTGGTAACGGGCGTCGATCTGATTAAGTGGATGATTCGCATCGCGGCGGGTGAGAAGCTCACGCTGCGGCAGAAAGACATCAAGCCGCGCGGTGCCGCGATCGAAGTTCGCATCAATGCCGAAGACCCGGAACACGATTTCCGACCTTCGCCGGGGCGCATCGATACGTTCCGCGCGCCGGGCGGCTACGGTGTGCGATTCGATTCGCATTGTTCGTCAAACTATAGCATCGTGCCGTATTACGATTCGATGATCGGTAAGTTGCTCGTTTACGGTGCCGACCGCACGGAAGCGATTACGCGCATGCGGCGGGCGCTGGCCGAGTTTGAGGTTGGGCCGATCAAGACGACAATCCCGATTCACCAGAAGATTATGGATCATGCCGATTTCGTGAACGGCAATTTTGATACGGGCTTTATCGAGCGGGCGTTTAGCAAGAAGTAGCCGCTTTCGAAGCTCTCGATTTTTTCTTTGATTACACGCGATTCCTTTCGTTAAGCTGTTGATCGTTTGTGAACGATCGATTGCGAAAGGGTGCTAGTGTTTAAACGCGTCTTAACGGGCCTGATTGTTTTCACTTTCACATTGTCGACTGTTGCGGCGGATGAGATATCCACGGAGCCGTCGCGCGTGCGCGTGTTCGAGCGCAGCGCCGATCGGGTTGCAACTGCCACGGTTCGCATGTTTGAAAATGCAGTTCACGTTCCGCTAAAGCTGTTGATCGATGAGTTTGGCTTGGAACGCAAACGGTTGAGTGAGGATCGCATTGGTATCTGTCGCGGCGATCTGTGCATTCCGTTTGATGTGGCGGATAAGGATGGCGCGTTGCGGCGCGACGGAAAGACGTTGTGGGTGCCGGTGGTGCCGTTGGTCGAAGCGCTGGGTGGGCATTTCGTTTGGGATGTTGAGCCCAAATCGCTCTTGCTGGACTTATCCGACGTGCATCGTGCGGCGACATGGAAGGTTGGTGAGCCGTTCGAATTACAACTGCCGGATTTGGAAGGCAACGGCGTAAGCGTCGAACGCTATCGTGGTCGCAAGGTGTTGATCTATGCGTGGGCATCGTGGTGAGCGTGTCGTCATCAGTTGCCCGGGTGGCAACAGTTTTATGCGGAACACAAGGGCGACAAGTTTGAATTTCTTTCGGTCGCCGTGGATGTGCAAGGCGCGGCCAAGGCGAGTAAGTGGCATAACGTCGCGCGGGCACAGTTTACGACGGTCGTCGACCAAGAAGCCGTGCTGGGCACGCGCTTCGGCGTGAAGTATGTGCCGTTCTCGATTCTGATCGATGAAAAAGGCAAACTGGTGCGCGGTCCAACGCCGGTGAATGTTGGAAAAGAAGACGATCGCCAAGAGATCTCGCAATGGATCGAAACGGGTAAGGCACCGACGGCGAGCGGCGGTGATGAAAAGGGCGGCGGGCTAACCCCGGAGCAGCTCACGTTGCGGTTGCGCCTCGCGTATGCGGCCAAATTGCAAGCGGGCGGTGATGTGCAAGGCGCGTTAGCGCAATTGAAAGCCGCACGGTCTTTGGATCAGGATAACTGGTTGATCCGCAAGCAGATTTGGGCGTTGGAGCATCCGGATCGGTTTTATAACGGTCGGGTCGATTTTGATTGGCAGCGCGAGCAGTTGAGACGCGAAGCGGATGAGAAGCGCAAGGCAGCGCGCGAGCAGCGCGATAATAACAAACGCGATAACGAGCCCCGGGAAGAGGTGGATGATCTGTGAGCGCTGACGACTGAACGTATTGTGCTATACGCTTTTATTTTTGCATTGCTTATTGTTGGTGGTGACGGCGGGTGTAGCGTGCATCCCTTGACGCACCAGCTATTTTCCCGCGGAAGCGCTTGGTGGTGCGTCGAGGGACGAACCCTACGGCGGTAGTCGTGGATTTTGCGACGGCTTAATCATTCTTATTCGGTGTCACTGCAACCTTCCGCTACAATCCCATTCGTGGATACCAATTCACTGCAACATCAACTCGAACCCTTCATCACGCAGGCACTCGGCGACGGGCCGTTGGCGGTGCGGGCGTTGCACGTGTTGCGCGCGTTGCCGCGCGACGTAGTGGCTGACTTCCTCGCCGATCCGCAATTTCGCATCGCCATGGATGACTACCAGCCGGGTAAGGGTCGCACGGTTTGGTTGGCGTGCCCGACGATCGGTAACGGCAGCCGCAGCGTGATCCTCAAACCGCGCCTGGCCGAGTGCGACGCGGCGTTTGCGTATTACATCATCGCGCACGAGTTGGCCCACGCGCATCTGCGCAACGGTGGCTACGGTGCGATCACCGATCCGGAACACGCGGCGGACGCGCTGGCAGCGGAGTGGGGGTTTGGGAAGGTCGCGCGGCGTTAACTGCGGTGCGGCTTTTTTAAGACGTTGTAGTCTTTGGGTGATGTAGGGTGCGTCCCTTGATGCACCGCAAGTCCTGCAAGAGAAACCGGGCTATTGGGATCCGGGACGACAACCCAATGGTGCGTCGAGGGACGCACCCTACGGCGGAGGCTTCGGACCGTCACGAATTCAATTTTGCCACCGATTGCATACCCCAAAATCCCTCCTTGACCCCCTGCGCGGGGCTACCGATAGACTTGATAGGTTCGCATCCCTGCCGCTGGCGGTTATTTGGGCTGGTGGACCGTATGATTGAAGGGGGAAGCCCCCGAAAATCGGAGAGAATTTGCCCGATGTTACGCCCGTGAATGCGGAATGTAACATTAAGACAGATAGAGGTTTAGATGGCCCTTAAGATCGACAAGGATCACCAACGCTTTCGCCAGATCGTCAAGGGGAAGATCCGCGGCGACTTGCGGAAGTTTCTCACCCGTGGCGAGCTGATCGGCCGCGAGGGGGAGAAGGCCATCAGTATTCCGGTGCATGGCATCGAGACGCCGCACTTCCGATATGGTGACAACAACGACGCGGGCGTGGGCGTCGGCGATGGCGAAAGCGGCGACCCGGTCGACGGCCAGGAAGGCGATATGGGCCCCGGCGGCACCCAAGAGGGCCAGCACATCATGGAGGTCGAGGTCTCGCTCGATGAGCTGGCCGACATCCTCGGCGACGAACTCGAATTGCCGCGCATCAAGCCCAAGGGCAGCCATTCGATCACGTCGGAAAAAGATCGCTACAGCGGCATTCGCACGACGGGTCCGGAATCGCTGCGCCACTTCAAACGCACGTTTCGGGCGGCGCTCAAGCGGCAGATCATGGCGGGCTTATACGACCCAGAGAATCCGATCGTCATCCCCGTGAAACGCGACCAACGCTATCGCAGTTGGAAGCCGGTGAAGAAGCCGCAGTCGAATGCGGTGATCGTCTACATGATGGACGTCTCGGGTTCGATGGGCGACGAACAAAAAGAGTTGGTACGTTTGGAAGCGTTCTGGATCGACGCGTGGTTGCGACGCAATTACGAAGGGATCGAGTCGCGCTACATCGTGCACGACGTGCGCGCGGGCGAAGTCGATCGGCAGACGTTCTTCCGCATCCGCGAAGATGGCGGCACCAAGATTAGCAGCGCGTTCAATCTTTGCCGCACGGTCTTGGAATCGAACTACCATCCCGATGAGTGGAACATTTATCTGTTTCACTTTTCCGATGGCGACAACAGTAGCGAGAGCGATTCGCGCGAGTGCTGCCGCATGTTGCGCGAACAGATGTTGCCGCACATCAACATGTTCGGTTACTGCCAAGTCGCCAGCGCTTACGGCAGCGGTAACTTCATCAACGTGATTCACGAGCATCTCAACAAAGAAGAAAACGTGATTACGTCGCGCGTGAACACGAAGGATGACATCTTCGATTCGCTCAAGACGTTCTTTACGCCGGGCAAGTAATAAAGGGTCGCAAGACAGGTATCAACCGCCATGAGTATCGACACGCTACGACCCGATTTGGCCCGTCATGCTGCGGAGATTCGCGATATCGCCGCCAGCATGGGACTCGATTTTTTCGAAACGCGCTTCGAGTTGGTCGATTTCGACACGATGCAACAGATCGCGGCCTACGGCGGCTTTCCGCAGCGCTATCCGCATTGGCGCTTCGGCATGGAATACGAAAAGCTGCGCAAGCAACACGTATATGGTCTAGGCAAGATTTACGAATTGGTCATCAACAACGCCCCGTGCTATGCATACTTGGTGGCGGATAATTCGATTACCGACCAAAAGCTCGTGATGGCGCACGTCTATGGCCATTGCGATTTTTTCAAGAACAACTATTGGTTCAGCAAAACCAACCGCAAGATGATGGATGAGATGGCGAACCATGCCACGCGCATTCGCCGTCATGCCGATCGCCACGGCTTTGAAGAGGTCGAGTCGTTTATCGACGTGTGTATGGCGTTGGATAATTTGATCGACCCACACTCGCCGTTCATGCGGCGCGAGGCCGACCCGAATTGGGAAGCCGATCAACGTGCCAAGGCCGATCGCCACGGTCACGAAGAAGTCGCCGGCTATCAGGCCAAGCCATACATGCGCAATTGGATTAACCCGCCGGAGTTGATCAAGAAGCAGCGCGAGAAGATGCTCAAAGAACGCGAGCAGAGCAAAGGCGCGTTTCCGAAACAGC
>JAUIHO010000113.1 GCA_030432035.1 Phycisphaerae bacterium | reverse complement strand
GGGGGGGTAGCCATTTGCGTTTCGCCGTATTTCAAGCGATCGATCGCACTACAACCCCACCAACGCCGCAACCAACCCCGCCACATCGCGTCCATCGGCCACGCCATCGTTGTTCGCATCGCTGCGTAATACGTGGCACACATCCGTATCGGTGCCGAGCAGCACTGCGGTGAACGCCGCCACATCGTCGAGCGTGACGTCGCCGCTGCAATTCGCATCGCCTGCGAGTAACGCAAGCGTAAAGATCGCGTCGCCGCCGGGTTGACCGTCGCCCGAGGGTAATAGCACGTCGTCGTACCACGCCGCGTCGTCCACTTCACCGTCGAGCGGCATCCCGTTGGCCATCACGTTGTCGGCCAACACGCGGAACGTAAAGCTATCGTTGGGTAAATTGTTATACGTTACCGTCGCGGTTTGCGTGGCGGCGTTGTAGGCGACGGTCGCCGCCGCGTGGCTGCCCGTGGTCGCGCCGACGAGTGCCACATCCGCGATGCCGAGCGTGCCGATATCCTCGCTAAACGTCAGCGCGACCGTCGATTCGCCCGGCACGATGCCCAGCGCATTAACCGTCGCGGCGACCACGACCGGCGGCAGGGTGGGGGCCGTCGCGTCAAACGTGCGACTGCTCGTAAGGATATACTGGCGATTGTCCACGCCGTCGGCTTCGTCGAACTCAACATCCACCAGCGCGCCGTCCAACGGAATCACATAGCTTTCATCCAACGCGTCGTTCCATATGCGCTGCACGGAGGTGCCGGCGCTGGTCGTGATGCGCACGTCGATCGGCATGGCGAACAGGCCGAACCCTTGCTGGTCTTGCTGCTGCTCCACCTGCAGGTAAAGGTACTCCGCGCCGTTGACCGTTTCGGTGCGATAGCGCCACACGTAATCGGGCGCACCCGGGTTCATCACCCACTGATCGGTAAAGAACGTCAGGTCGTGGCCGAAGCTGGCAGAGATGGTCTCGGTGAAGTCCGCTGTCGTGGCAAAGCCGCTCTGATATGCCGCACGATAATCGGCGATCGCCTGGAAAAACGCGTCGTCGCCCAACACGTGCCGCAACATGTGACAGACCCACGCGCCCTTGTTGTAAATATCGTTGGTCGAAAAGATCGCACCGACCGAGCCGATGCTGTTGCGATAGACGCGGGCGTCGGGGTTGTCGGGATAGCGTGCAATCATCCGCGCCCAGTACGAACCCAAACCGCCGCCCGGTTTGAACTCGCGATACACGGCTTCCAGATAACTCGTGAGCCCTTCGTTCAGCCAAATGTCGTACCACGTCGCACAGGTGATGTGGTCGCCGAACCAATGGTGGGCCATTTCGTGCGCCATGATGTCGCTGTAATTCCGCACGCGCCACATGCTCGAGATGGTTTGGTGTTCCATGTTGGCGCCGAGCCCGCCGTCGCCGCCGGTCTCCGCCACGCCATACTTCTCATTGCGAAACGGATACGGTCCGAACTTCGATTCGAACACGCTTAGCATCGGCAGCAACTCGTCGCAGCCGGCCTTGTCCGGCCCCAACGGTTGGTCGTTGATGAAGTCCCAACTTTCCGGATACAGGTAACACAACACCGGCATCGTCGCCGTGCCGCCGTTGCCGTCGTCGTATTCATAGGTCAGGTCGTAACGCTCGTAATGCGTGATCGCCAACGATGCGAGATAGTTCACCATCGGGTTTATCTCGTGCCAATGGTATTGGGTGCGGCCGCCGCCCAGCGGCGTCACGCTTTCGAGGTTGCCGTTGCTCGCCACCACCAACGGGTCGGGCACCGTCACGATCATCTCCATGGTCGCTTTGTCGCTGAGCGAATCGTTACACGGCCACCACAGCGGGGCGAAGTACGGTTCCGACAACGTGGCGATGGCGAGGTTGCCGTTGCGAATCCACCACTTGAATGCACCAAAACCCGCCGTATCCGGCGCGCCGTTGTATGCAACGACGATCTGAAACGCTTCGCCCGGCGCATAGGCGCGATCGAGCGTAACATCGATTTGATCGCCCGCGTGGCTGTAACCCGCCACGTCGCCGGTGACGCCGGTGACCGTCATCGTATCGTCGAGATCGATGATGAAATTCGTCACGTTCGCATCGACGACGGTGACGTCGATGGTGTTGGTGCCATCGACGCGCACCTCGATGACATCGCCGCCGATGTTTTCCTGCGGCAGGATCTCGATATCGAGTCGATAGTGGGTGACGTCGGTGTTGCCGATCGCGCCGCGCGGCCCGCTACCCGGTTCGCGCGGTTCGACGCCGGGCCCGCGCGTAAAGCGATCGAGTCGCGCCGCCGCGGCATGCGAACAATGCCACGCCGCCTTGCCTAGATCGATGGCCTCGGCGCGGTCGATGTCGCACGCGTCGTTGCCGACACCTTCCGCGCTGTTACCGCCGACGGGCTCACCGTTGTCATTGTTAATAGAAGACGCGTGACCACCCGGGCTGTCGCCCGCCGCCATAACAGATACCGGCGCGCAGACGAGCGCCGCCGCGAAGAGAAACCGAACCATGATGTACCCCACTACCGAGGGCGACGACGCGCGGGCGCACCGCTGCCCATGATGATCTTGCGAATATTCGATTATAGGCAATGGGGGGGATGCGTTCGAGGTTTTGGGACGGCGCGCGGGGGGCGAGTCTTGAGGCGTGGGTCTTGGGTCGTGAGTCGTGAGTCTTGAGTCGTGGGTCTTGGGTCATGAGGCGTGGGTCTTGGGTCGTGCGACGTGGAGTGCGGGGCTTGTGGCTTGGGGCGTGGGGTTTGCGGCGCGCGGCGTGCGTCGCGATGCGCGCGGCGTGCGGAGCAAAGCGTAGGGTGGGTCGTACTCGACCCACCGAAACACCGGCGATGCACGACAGCGCACCGACGCCATTGCATCGCGTGACGTTGCACGTCTGCGTTTCGAATCACCGCCGTCGGGTTGGTTGCGCGCGTTGTCGACATGAGACCGTCCGATACGGCAACGTGACGAATAGGGATCGCGCAGAAGATTGAATTCAATGTGTCGCAAACCCACGTCGCCATAACATCCGCTTGCGGCGTCGCGACATATTCTTGCCGCGCAATAAATTCGCCTTGTCGCAGTGTGTGGCGACCTCACCGCGCAACACCTGCACCGGTTCGCAGAGCGCCGCGACCTTTTTGCAGCGCAACATCACCTTGCAACGCCGCGCCGCAACCTTGTGGCGGAGCAACAGAACCTTGTAGCAGAGCAACGCAACCTTGCGTCAGAGCAAAACTACCTTGCGGCAGAGCTACGCAACCTTGTAGCAGAGCGCCGCAACCTTGCGGCGCTCTGCTACAACTGCGCGCCGGAGCAAAAAAAAATTATCCGACACTAACGCACCGCGCTTCCCACGCGCCGCAACGAGACGATTCTCGGCCCGCCGCGTTTTCGCACCTGATAAGCGGCTTGGCGAAACGCAAAACCCCCGCGCGACCCATAACGACCCCCGCGCGCGATGGTGCAAACCCTGCGCGACATGCAACGACACCCGCGCGACGTGCGGTGACACCTGCGCGACGCGCTTCGTCGCGGCGCAAAACACCCGCGCAACCCCCGCACGCGCGATAACCCGCCCCGATCGCACGGGCACACGCGCCGCGCGCTCGACGCCGCACGCCCCGCATGCGGGCGCGACGTCGAACCCGGCGGACAGTGGGGGATGCGGCTAGAGGCTTGGGGCGTGGGGCTTGCGCCGCGGCTGGCGAGGGGGGAATGCAACAGGGGGTGGGGGAAGTGCAAAGTGAAAAGTGCAACATGCAAAGTCGGGGGATGGGGCGGGGCACGCGGTTGGTCAAATGCGATTTGCTTTCGAAGACGTTAGCAGTGGTCGACGCGTCGCGCCCGGCTTGCGCTCTCGCTGCAAAATAGCGCCGCTCGACCGCCGTCTGCTAGCGCGAATGTCAAGGGGGCTTGCTGCCCCCTTAACGATCCCCCGCATCCAGCAAAAACCCACGTTGGCTCAAGTCCACACACCCAAGAGGTCAACGGGTAGGTTTGGAATGGGGTACGCGACTCAATGGTCCGCCTACTATGAACAAGGCCAAAAGCGAATAAAATCTAGATATTATGATCGAAACACTAAGACTGAAATTTGGCAGCGGGCCTGCGCAGCCGGCATTGGAACTACCGGCAGCACCGATGACCATCTTTGTCGGCCCTAATAATTCAGGCAAAAGCGAAATTCTACGCGAAATAGCTTATTTCTGCGTAAGCGGCGTTTCGCACCTTAAGCATGTCTTGCTCGATAATATCGAGTTTGCGAGTTTTTCAGAAACAGAGGCAAAAGGGTTGCTGGCTTCGCTAGTAAAGGAACCAACAAAACAGGACCACGTAAATCCTAGCGGACTTGTTTACGGGAAAGGCCCACATCGCTTCTCGGGATACGAAGACGACATAATTAAAGCGCTAATGAATCCAAACGATTCCAGTGGAATTTTTTGCCACCAAATCGCTCGCATGCACTTGACTAAGTTAGATGCGACAAGCCGCGTAGGGCTCGTCAAGCCACAACCATTGGGGGACCTTCAGAAGGACGCCGACAATTTGCTAGGAGTCTTGTTTCGAAACAACGAGCTCCGCCGCGAAGTGCGCAAAATTGCGTTAGAGGCGTTCGGGTTGCATCTTGTTGTTGATGCAACATTGGGCGGTCAAGTTCGATTGCGATTCGCGAAAACGCCGCCGAAAGATGAATTACAAGAGAAAGGGCTGCACGCTTCGGCAGTAGAATACCATAGATCAAACTGCGATATTATTGAGATGAGTGACGGCGTTAAAGCATTCACCGGCACAATTGTTGAAGTTGTCGCTGGCACACCCTCAATTATTCTAATCGATGAACCAGAAGCATTCCTGCACCCATCTTTAGCCTTCCTGTTAGGACGCGAAGTCGCGCGCCTAGCGGCCAAGACAGACAAAAGGGTTTTTGTTGCCACGCATAGCGCGCATTTCATAATGGGTTGCATTCAAGCGGCGGCGCGTACAAATATTGTTCGTCTAACTTATCAGAATGAACTGGCAACGGCGAGAATGCTTCCTAAAGAGCAACTTCTACCCTTGATGAGAAACCCGCTACTTAGGTCTACACGGGTACTTGAAGGTCTATTCTACGAATCAGTGGTAGTTACCGAGGGTGATACTGATAGAGCATTCTACGAAGAAGTGAACGAACGATTATTACTGGCTCAAGATCCACGCGGGATTAAGAATTGTTTGTTCTTAAATGCGCAGAATAAACAAACCACACATGCCATCACTCGACCGCTTCGAGAATTGGGTATTCCGGCGGCAAGTGTAGTTGACATAGACATCCTAAAAAACGGCGGGCAAGAATGGACAAATTACCTTAAGGGCGGAGTTGTCCCGCCAATGAATCATCCCGGTCTAGGGCAACTGCGAGCCGCAATTTTTAAGGCCTGTGAAGCGACAAAAAAATGCATGAAACGAGACGGCGGAATCAGCATATTACCCAATGTCGAGAGGAATGCCGCAACTGACTTATTTGACCAGTTAGCGGCTTATGGCTTATTTGTTGTGCGTGGTGGAGAACTCGAATCGTGGCTTAAGCAGGTGGGCGCGAATGGGAAGAAAACGGATTGGCTAATTAACATTTTTGAAAAAATGGGTGAAAGCAGTTCAGACCCGAATTATGTAGAGCCGGGCGATGGTGATGTCTGGGATTTTATTGGACAGATTGGCAATTGGGTTAGAAATTCGCAGCGAAAGGGGATTCCGGAAGAGCAAGTTACCGCGCCCTAACACCGTCAACGAATTCTATGAATTCACTTCTCGACTACCTTCCGACTTTCTCGTTAACCACAAGTATAAAGTGTTAGTAATCCAAGCGCCATTAATTCAATAGATCGTAGCCGAACAAGTCTCGTGGTCTGAGTCGCGTTTTGGTCAGCAATCAGCGGGGGAGTGCAGAGGGGGCGGCAGCCCCCTTGCATCCGCAAGGCCAACCGAATCGCCCACCGCGTTCGGCCTTGCAATCTAACACCCACCCCCAAACCCCGGCGCGCTGTCACGGTTCGATTCATCGCGATGGTGATCACCGGCAGGGCGGCAAGAGCGAGGGCGGCAAGCGTGCCGACGATGCACGGTGAGCGGTGCGTCAGGGACGCACCCTACACGCACAGCGCCCTGAACCCCGCAATCCACGTCGCAAGTTTCAAACCGCGCGCCCCAAGACCCACGACCCAAGACTCAAGACTCCCGCGCGCTCCCCCAAGCCTCAAGCCCCAAGCCCCAAGCCCAACACCCCCTGCAACAAGCCTCAACCCACCCAACAGGGTACCCGCACAATCCTGCGCCACTGTCCGATTAACCCGCGCGTGTGAAAAACGACGATTCTGCAAAAACCCTTTACATGCGGCAATTGCACAAAGCAGTGAGAAAAATACAAAATAGCCTCTTTTTAACCGGCGAGGCCGCGCGATCGGCCCGATGTCGCGGTGAGTAAAAATGCCGCGCGGCGGTCGCGGTGGGTTTGCCCCGCGCTTTGTGCCGCTGTTGGGCGTGCGGGCCGTTACACAACAGGAGTACGCTCTTATGGCAACCTATCCGACTTCGCCGCGCATCGAATTTCTGCAATGGTGTCAGGAACATGCCGACACCTTCGTCGACAACGCCGCTGCCATCGGCGTGAACCCGGCCGACGCCGAGGCCTTCTCGTCACTGACCGACGGCACCGCCGCCGCCGAAACCACGCAGGGCCAGGCGCAGCAGGCCGCCAAGGTCGCCACGCAACAGGTGAACCAAAGTTACGATCAATTGCGCACGGCGGCGGGTGATATCGTGCGGTCGATCCGCGCGTATGCCGAGCTGCAGGCCGACCCCAACGCGGTGTACAACACGGCCCAGATCGCGCCGCCCGCGCCGCCGACCCCGGCACCGCCGCCCGCCCAGCCGACCGACCTGACCGTCGCGCTCGAACCGCAGACCGGCGAGCTGATGCTGATGTGGAAGGCGACCAACCCGACCGGCACGCAGGGCACGAGCTACATCATTCGCCGCAAGCTGCCGGGCGAAAGCGAGTTCAGCTTCGTCGGTGTATCGGGCAAGAAGAAGTTTGTCGATTCGACGCTTTACGCCGGGCCGGACACGGTGCAATACACCGTGCAGGGGCAGCGCTCGGATTTGGCGGGGCCGGTGAGCCAGGTCTTCCTCGTGAGCTTCGGTCGATTGCCCGATGGCGGCATGACGGCGTACGTCGGCGCATCGGCGGCGGGTGCGTCGATCCCCACGAAGAGCGCGGTCGCGCCGTCGAGCAATGGGGTGAAGGCCAACGGCCTGTCGCGCATGGGGGTGTAGGCGGTTTTTTAGAATTGAGAAGGTTGGATTTAGAAACGACAAGCGGGCGCGGCAACCGAGCGTTGCGGCGCCCGTTTTTTTTTGTTTGTTGGGGATGGGGGAGCGGGTGGTGGGTGCAGAGTCGATCCGAGTGAGACGATGTTGCGCGTCGGTGGATAGGTGACATTGAGCGAGAGTGTTCAAACGTGTAACCGACGCATCGGTCGGCATGCTTGAGACGCGCGGATGTTGTTTTTTTTGATTTCGATCTACAAGGATAGCGGCGCATCACACCGTTGAGTTTGGGAAGGGGAGGGTCGCGTGGGGAGCATGCCGACCTGGGTGGTGGGCTTGTGGTCGGATGATCCCGCGCGATGGGGGCGTTGCGTCGACGCTTGGCAATATCGCGGTTGGGTCGGCATGGCACCCGCGTTTCGCACTGTTCATAGAACAGTGGCACAAGGATGTCGTGTATCGCGCTCGGTGGTCGAGGTTGAGCGAGGCAGGTGGCGCTTCGCTTGTTGCATGTCGCGCATCGTAAGGCTCGACGCCCACATCGCGCGGCTCGTTGTCTACATCGTAAGGATCGCCGTCAATATCGCATGGTTCGCCGCCGACGTTGCATGTTGCATTTATCACGTTGCATTGAAACAAAAAAGCCGCCTCCCGTGTGGGGAAGCGGCTTTCGTGTTGATGTTGGAACGGTTGTCTAAGCCGAGCGCGGCTCGAACAACCTATGCGCGGGTCGTCGCACCCTTGCGGCTCTTCTTGCCAGGGCGCTTGGTCGTTACGCGCGCACTCTTCGACTTCGGCGGGGCATCAGCCCCGGCGGACTTTTTTTTGGCAGCCGCCTTGGTCTTGGTCGTGCCGCGCATCGCCTTGGTCGTTGTCTTGGCTTTCTTCTTCGCCGTCGTCGACTTCGCGGCGGCCTTCTTCTTGACCGGCTTGCGCGTCGCGGCCGTGCCGATTAGGGCGCGACTCGTCGTCTTCTTTTTCTTGCCCTTCGTCTTGGCTTCGACTTGGTCCATGATCACGGCCTGCGCCGCGGCCAGTCGTGCGATCGGCACGCGGTAGGGCGAGCAGCTTACATAGTCCATGCCCGCGCGGTGGCAGAAGTGCACGCTCGGTGCGTCACCGCCGTGTTCGCCGCAGATGCCGATCTTGAGATCGGGCTTAGCGCCGCGGCTGGCGTCGATGGCGTGTTGTACCAACATGCCCACGCCCTCAAAGTCGATCGTTTGAAACGGATCGGCGTCGAAGATGCCAGTCTTATCGCGATCGACGTAGTCGGGCAGGAAGCGACCGGCATCGTCACGCGAGAGACCCATGACCGTCTGCGTGAGGTCGTTGGTGCCGAAGCTGAAGAAGTCGGCGACTTCGGCGACCTGCGCGGCCGTCAGCGCGGCGCGCGGCGTTTCGATCATGGTGCCGACCATGTACTTCAACTTAAGGCCGCTGCGTGCGATGATCTCGTCGGCGACGTCGCGCGTGCGATCCGTCAGGATTTGCAACTCGCGGGCGTCGATGCACAAGGGGATCATGATTTCCGGCGCGACCTTGACGTTGCGGCGGCGACATTCGACGGCGGCTTCGATAATCGCCGTGACTTGCATGTCGAGAATTTCGGGATAGGTGATCGCCAAACGACAACCGCGGTGGCCGAGCATCGGGTTGGATTCGGCGAGTTCTTCGACGCGCGACTTGACCGTCGCGACCGGAACGCCGAGGTGATCGGCGAGTTCCTTTTGCTTGTCGAGTTCGTGCGGCACAAACTCGTGCAGCGGGGGATCGACGAGGCGAATGGTGACCGGGCGACCGTCCATGGCTTCGAAGATGCCGATGAAGTCCTGCCGTTGGAAGGGCAGCAGCTTGTCGAGCGCGGTGCGGCGCGATTCGGTATCGGAAGCGAGAATCATTTCCTGAATCGCGCGGCGGCGTTCTTCGGTGTCGAAGAACATGTGCTCGGTGCGGCAGAGGCCGATACCTTCGGCACCCATCTTGACGGCGTTTTCGCTGTCGTAGGGCGTATCGGCGTTGGTGCGCACTTTGAGCTTGCGCTTCGCGTCGCACCACTTCATCAGTTCGTAATATTCTTCGGGCAGCGTCGGCGTGACGAGCGGCAGTTCGCCTTCGTAGATCGTGCCTTCCGAACCGTCGAGCGTGAGGTAATCGCCTTCGCCCAGCGTCTTGCCGCCGATGGAAAGCTGCTTGTTCGGTTCGTTGATCTTGAGGGCGCCTGCGCCGACGATGCAGCACTTACCCCAACCGCGTGCGACGACGGCCGCGTGCGACGTCTTGCCGCCGGTGGCGGTGAGAATGCCCTTGCTCGCGTGCATGCCGCCGACATCTTCGGGGCTGGTTTCTTTGCGAACGAGGATGACATCTTTGCCTTCGGCGGCCCACTGTTCGGCAGTCGCGGCGTTGAAGACGATCTGGCCGCTGGCCGAACCCGGCACGGCGTTGATGCCGCTGCCGATCTTCATGCTCGCGAGTTCCTTCTTGTCGAAGTCGGGATCGATGATGGGGTAGAACAGACGCTCGACGTCGGCCGCTTTGATGCGAGCGATGGCGTCTTCCTTCTTGATGACCGGCTTCAACGCGGCCGTGCCGTAGCGCTTGTTCAGCAGCTTCTTCTTTACGAGGCGATTCGACTCGGCCTTGGTGAGCAGCGGCTTGGTTGCCTGCTCAACGGCGATGCGGAACGTCGCGCTCGGAGCACGCTTGCCGGTGCGGCATTGCAGCATGTAAAGCTTGCCGCGCTCGACGGTGAACTCGAGATCTTGCATGTCTTTGTAATGCGTTTCGAGCATGACGCGCACGGCGGAGAGTTGGTCGTATGCGTTGGGGTCGATCGTCTTGAGTTCGTCGAGGGCGATCGGCGTGCGGATACCGGCGACGACGTCTTCGCCCTGGGCGTTCATCAGCAAGTCGCCGTAGAAGACGTTTTCGCCGCTGCTCGGGTCGCGCGTAAAGCAAACACCCGTGCCGCTGTTATCGCCCATGTTGCCGAAGACCATCTGCTGCACGTTGACACCGGTGCCGGGCAAGCCGTGAATCTTTTCGACTTCGCGATACTTGATCGCCTTGTCGGCCATCCACGAACCGAAGACGGCGTTGATCGCGCCGCTGAGTTGATCCCACGGGTTCTGCGGGAAGTCTTCGCCGGTTTGCTCGCGGAAGAACTCCTTGAACTCGCCGCACAACGTTTGCAGCGCTTCGGTCGACAGCTCGGCGTCGATCTCAACGCCTTCGCTCTCTTTCATTTTCTCGAGCTTGTGTTCGAGCACGTCTTTGGAAAGGCCGACGACGACGGTCGAATACATCTGGATGAAGCGACGATACGAATCCCATGCGAAGCGCGGGTTGTCGGTCGCCTTGGCGAGGCCCTCGACCGAGACGTCGTTGAGACCTAGGTTCAGCACGGTCTCCATCATGCCGGGCATCGACACGGCCGCGCCGGAACGCACCGAAACGAGCAGCGGGTTCTTGGCGTCGCCCAGCTTCTTCTTGCACGCGCGTTCGAGCTTCTTCAGGTTGTCTTTGATTTGCTTTTCGAGTCCCGACGGCCACTTGCGATCGACCTCGTAATACATCGCGCATGCTTCGGTCGTGATCGTGAAGCCGGCGGGCACAGGCAGGCCGATGTTGGTCATCTCCGCGAGGCCGGCACCTTTGCCGCCCAGCAGCGCTTTTTGATCGGTGCGTCCTTCGCCTTTGCCGTTGCCGAAAAAGTAAACGTATTTCTTAGCCATGCCGTCGTTGCTCCTTGCAGCTTTTGTTGATCATCCCTGCACACGCCGTGTGGTGGTGTAATTCGTTTGCCGTTAGACCACAGGGGGCGAATGTGGGATTGGTACGTTCTGGCGTAGCGCCTGTTCGCGCGCGATGTCGAATTAAACGGTCGCAAACCGGCGCGCGAATTCCTCAAACGCTTGCAACCGAAGACCGACGGGAGCGGTCTTGCAAAATGCTTTTAGCAAGTCATACAAGGTAGGTCGCTTCGGCGGTACTGTCAATCAAAATGCGGGTTTGCCGCCGTCATCATGCACGTGTTGGAACGCCAACGGAAACCAAGGTGTGAATCGCTGCGGCGTAGTGCGTAATTCCTCAACCACGGCGGCGGGGGGCTTCCACCGAAACGCGTCGATTTCTTCGGGATTCGGCTGCGGCGGGCCGAAGAACCGACCTGTAAGGATGTGCAGATATTCGCGTTCGGTCAGTCCGCTGGCGGCGTCGTGGGCCTCGTAGATGAGTGACGATCGCACGGTGAGCGAACATGTGAAACCGAACTCTTCGGTGAGCCGCCGCTCGGCGGCGTTGGAAACAGTTTCACCCGGTCGCGGATGACCGCAGCAGGTGTTCGACCACAGCCCGCCAAAATGGTATTTCTTTTTCGCCCGTTGCTGCAGCAGCAACTCGCCCAGCATGTTATAGACAAATATCGAAAAAGCCCGGTGCAATTGACCGCCGTTCTGGTGGGCAACGAGCTTTTCGGCGGTGCCGATCTCGCAGTCGTTTTTGTCGACGAGGATGACGTGTTCGGTCATACGGGAATGGTAGCGTAGGTAGATGCGTTTGGGTGAGGCTGTTCGAACAATTGAATACGTTAAAAGAATTGCGTAGAGAGCTGGGAGCCCGTTTCCGTTTGTCGCTTCGGCATGGAAATCCGTTCTGGTTGTGGCGAGCTAGCCCCCGGCCATTGGCCGGGGGCTAAGTGTGGATGCCAACGGCTAATGATGGTGTTGAGTTTAACGAAGGTGATGATCCTTTAGATGGGTTCTTTTTCGTACGACCGCCGGGGACGCTTGTCTCCGAGGTCGCATCGGGTGCCCCTGCCCCTCCGGGGCTGGGGGACATTCAATCACCAGCACGCTCCAAGCGTTGAGAAGTACCTTCTACCAAAGAAAAGACCCGTCCACAAAAACGTGAACGGGTCTTGTTATCGTTAACTAATGGTAAGCGTCACCGGTGAACACGTCGCACCTTTGCGCCGAATGCCGCGGCATCGCGTGCCGCTCGGGTACTGGGCGACTAACGTCGGGTGCCCATACCCCTCTGGGGCTGGGGGACTTACTCAGACCCGCGCCGCTACTTCAACTCAACCGACCAGTACGCATTATCCAAAAACGCCTTCCAACTCGCATAACGGTTTTCCGCCAGCTTGATGGAGATCGACGGGTTGCGCTTCGGCTTGGCCGGCGGTCGAATCAAATGCATGTTCGCCTGCTTGGGCGTGCGACCACCCTTGCGGATATTGCACTTCACACAAGCGCAGACGATATTTTCCCACGTGGCCGGGCCGCCTTGGCTGCGCGGGACGACGTGGTCGAGCGACAACTCGCTGGTCGGAAACTTATTGCCGCAATACTGACAGCGATTGTTATCGCGCGCGAACAAGTTGCGCCGGTTGAACTTCACCTGCTGGCGCGGTAAGCGATCGTACACCGCCAAGCGAATGATCCGCGGCACGGCGATATCGAAACGCACCGTCTTGATCCAGTCGTGTTCGTCGGGTTCAAATTCGCGCGCAAGCTGGCTGAGATCGCACCACTCGGCAAAGTCGTACGAGATATATTGACCGTTATCGACGTGCACGACTTCGGCGAGCTCTTTGAAAAGCATGCTGAAGGCGCGACGGACGTTAACGATCCGAAGTGCAAGGTAATTCCGGTTTAGAACCAGAACGTTCAAAGATGTCGACTGCGGCTGGGCAATCACTGGAGATTCCCTCCCGCCGGTCGGGCACGTTCGCAATCCGTTGCCGTCGAAAATGCGAATGCGGCCTCTCCGGGCAATCCATTCGATTTCTATCGCCACGACCGTATTACGATTATGCCTAATAATATGGGGCGAGAGGGCGAGTCGCAAGCAAAACGCGTTTTAAGGGTTTGTTAAGAGGAGGTTATCGGGGATCGGGGGGAGGGCTTGGGGCGTGAGGCGTGTGGCTTGGGACTTTAGATGTACGCCAATAGTCATGAGTCTTGGGACTTGAGCGTTGCGACTTGAAATCTGAAATCTGAAATTTGTGATATTTCAGATTTGAGATTTTCGGATTGGGATGATCGTCACGTACGATTCACCCTGACCGTGCGGTGATCATGATCTCGATCGTGGGTGATGTTTTTTAGAATGTTGAGAGTAGGGCCGTGAACATTGTTTCAATCATCATAGCGGCGTGCGTCATGGTGAACGCGGGCGATGCGCGCCCGAATTACTTGCACGAGCGCTCGCTGTTTTGGGTGGAGGAATCCAAAGGGATTTTTCATCTTAACGAAGCGGGCCAGCGCGTGTGCGTGGTCGACACCGATGCCGTCATCGGCGATATCGCCGTGGATGTGAATATTCCCAAGCTGTTTTGGTCGGAGCCGGAGAATGGGTTGATCAAGGCGTTTTCGTTTGAGACGGGGGAGAAAAGCACTGTCGCAAGCGGTTTACAGTCCCCATACTCACTGGCGGTAGATGGGAAACGAAAGTACATATTCTTCCAAAGATTCGACAAGATTGAAAGCGTGGCATCGATAGCGCGGCTGGATTTGGAGGCAAAGACTATTACCGATTTGGGGGTACAATCGTCGTCAATTATCGATCTCGAAGTCGATTCAGAGCGCGAAATATTAATCGTATCGCGCGGGAGCGGTTTAGGAATTGTTAGCTTTAATGGCTTAGTACGGCAGCATTTGACGTATATATCTTGGGGGTATGAATTATCCACTCCAGCATTTGACCGGCAACACCGCCGGTGCTTTGTATTTGAGATGAACGGCAACGACCTTTGTTATGAGAGTATTGACGTTGATACGGGCAAGAAAGCGCGTGTTCTGTGTTTCTTCCGTAATGTGAGTCACCCCTCGGCCAATCCTTTCACCTATTCGACCTCGATGGAGCGCTTCATACTCTTTCGAGATAACAAGCTGCTTGCGTACGCTTCCAAGGACGGACAAATCGAGCATGAAACGTTGGCTGAGTTCTCAGAATATGAGACTGTCGAATTGGAGAATCTCATTGCACCGGTCGATTCGACCCTATCAATTACCCCAGCGACGACGCGGTATTGCTTCTTATTGATCGCAATTCAGTTAGTCGTCATCACATTTATGGTTGCCTGCATGCGCTACTATGCGAAGCGATTGCGCTTTGCTTCGAGCGTTATGCGGGGGCCGAAAATTGCGGTCACGATTATCGCCATGATTGCCGTCTTGTGGCTCGTCACTACGACGCCGATCTTAGGAAGACGACTCGTTGCTTCCGTTGGAACGAGTTATCGATCAATGGATCTTCGATGGGGGATGCTGCAATTACAAACGTACGAGAAACCGCACCTATGGTCGGGTGGGTTTCATGTTTCGCCCGCATCGTTATCGCCGGACTACGCCATCGTCGATAGTAGGCTCTGGCCTAGCTATAGTGAACTTTCACTCTCAGGTGACAATTGGACTCTACTATGGATTCCTCTTTGGTTAATAGCCTTACCCTTCACTTACTCTCCCCTCAAATTTTTCATCGTCCTTCGCCGTCGCCGCAAGCGCAGGCAGTGCTGGGCGTGCGGCTACGACGTATCCAGCGGCGGTCAATCGACGTGTCCCGAATGCGGCTGGCAGGTGGTGGTCAAAGAAGCGCCTCGCAAAGAAGGTTTAAACGAAGAAGACGATCAAAACGGCTGGAAGCTGGGCGGTTGACGATACGGCGAGCTGGCAACGTTCCCACTCGCCGACCGAGCCGCGGCCTGTGGCCGCATGAAAAACAAGGCTGCGACAGGCAACCGCTTAATTCAAGCGCACGCTATTAATCCGCGCTAATTATGCGTACGTTGATAATCTCGCTTTTCTCACCCGCGCATTCAAACCGCCATCTGTATCCCGCGACCACACTCCGGGCAGCGCCCACGATCCAGACTGGCACGCAAATCGAAACCGCAGCCGAGACAAATGCCCGGTCGGGTCTTGCGGAGGAACAGCGAAACGAGAAAGCCCGCCAATAACCCGCTGGCACCGAGCAGCACCTGCTCGTTGGCATGGTCTTCCAAAAACACGATGCCCGGCACCGCAAAGAACAACGCGATCACGCCCGTCATCATGCCGATCAGCACCCGCCGATACTTGCGGTCGATGTTCTGAAACAACTGTCGCGGTCGGCGATAGTTCGCAATCGTGACGACGAACGAACTGGCCAAAATGCAAAAGCCAAAGGCCAGCCCCGCGTCGATAGACTCCATCAGCGACTCGGTCAGCGGCACGTCGTTCTGCATCAGGCGATAAACGAATAAACCAATGATGGCGACGAACGGTAAGGCGGTGCCGATGGTGAAGCGGATCATGATGGCAACCTCTGAATCGCGTCGTTGTCGGTTACGTCGTCTCTAATCGCCTGGTCGTCGGCATTTGTTGGTGAAGGCGTCGGTGGACAGACCATCACACCCATTATCACGGGCGGTGCCGGAACGATTCGGTCGTACACCCACTTGAATGGCTGCATATATGACAATTGCGTTCGACCAGACCAATCGAGCGACCGTCCCCGCGACAGCGTTGCCGTCAGCAGTACCGCAAACAGCCCGACCACCGCAGCAAGCCCGCGCCGCAACGTGCGTCGCAACGTGCGTCGCGCCGCCGCTAGGCCGCGCGGGCAGTCTTCGCTAATCAGCGTGCCGTCGGCTCGTTGATACAACCGCACGCACAGGTTGCCCTCGTGTTCGAGAATGATCGCCTCGGCATCTTCCGTCGCCAGATCGGTCAGGTTGTAAACATTCTTCTCGCAACTGCCGCAAAACCGCACGCGCTCGTCGCCGGTCATGTTGTTCCAATCGGCGGAGCAGGGCGACGCGATGCGGGCGTTGGCGAGAATGGTTAGGCTACGATTAGTTTTCGCCATATTCCTCATCTGCTCCGCAACTTGGGGTGTCCTTAAACAAAATCGGGCTCGGGCCTATTCGCCCAGCAATTAGGCGAGTTCGCGGCATGGGAGGGCGAGTTCGCGGCATGGGAGGGTAGAGGTGATCGTTCAACCACTTGAAGGGCTGTAAGTAGGCAAGCCGGGCTGATCGTTGTGACGGATTAGTTCTGCGCGACACAGACGATGTCAGCAGTACCGCAAACAGCCCGACCACCGCAGCAAGCCCGCGCCGCAACGTGCGCCGCGCCGCCGCTAAGCCGCGCGGGCAATCTTCGCTGATCAGCGTGCCGTCGGCTCGTTGATACAGTCGTACACACAGGTTGCCCTCTTGTTCGAGAATGATCGCCTCGGCATCTTCCGTCGGCAGGTCGGTCAGGTTGTAAACGTTTTTCTCGCAACTGCCGCAAAACCGCACGCGCTCGTCGCCGGTCATGTCGTTCCAATCGGCAGAGCAGGGCGACGCGATGCGGGCGTTGGCGAGAATCGGTA
>JAUIHO010000112.1 GCA_030432035.1 Phycisphaerae bacterium | reverse complement strand
GGGCTATTCAGCGTGTGGCCGCGGAGGCTGGGCGGTCGGACTGTGTTCTTTACGGGAGGCGGCCACCCGAGCAGCATGAGTGGCTACGGATTGGTCAAAGGAACGCTCAAGAGCCCGACGTTGCGGAGCTTGGATCATGTGTTGGGTGATTGGTACGTGCTGAGCGGCTCTCCGTTTGAGCGACCGACGTCAATTCCTGTGAAAGAGGAAAGCTTGGGTGATGACGCAGGAGATTGATCAGCGTGATATACCGAATGATGCATCATGCCTCGACTGTGGATACGCGCTGCGCGGCCTACCTCGAACCGTTTGTCCGGAGTGTGGTCGTGCCTTTGTTTGCGATGATCCATCCACCTATCAATTGCCGAAACAGCATCTGTCCTGGTTAACGCGGGAACTGGCGAGACCACCATCGCTCTTGACCATCATCTTGCTCGTTACCATTGCGCTACGCGATTTGTATCTTGCGAGTATGCCGAATGCTGAGGCATTGGAAGGACGGCTGGATCTATTAAGGCCGTTAATTCTCTCGGCATTGTTCGGTGAATATTGTTTACGCATCATTGCATATAAGGACGATTCTATTCGTCGATTACAGGATCGCGCACAGGTCCGACACCGGCGGCGCTGGCGATGGGGCGCGCTCCCGTTGTGTATCGTTTTCATCTGTTTGACTGTCATTCAGCATTGGCCGATGAAGGTGCGATTTTGGATGAGCCGGTCAGCATTCGAGCAGATGCAGGCCCGGGTGGAGGCTGGGGAAACGGAGCCAGAGGGGTATGTTTGGGTGGGGCTGTACAAGGTGGGTATCGATTATAACGATGGCAAGGCGTGCTTTCGTACCAAGGGCGGTGGGTGGCGCAATACGCCCTATGGCTTCGCTCGGTTGGCGTCGATTCGTCCGGAGTTCTCTCCAATCGAACACGTCATCGGTGATTGGTACGTGATATCGTTTACCGGGTATTGACTTCGCCGGGTGCCATGTCGATCCATAGGATCGACATGCTCTCTCTCGCGTCGCACACGTTACGCAGCCGCGTGCGAGCATGCCGACGTCGACGCATTCTTTTCTACATATCAACGACGGTAGTAGCCTTCGCCCGTTCCCAAGGCCAACGGTCAGCGTCGGCACGGCACCCGCGCCCCCTGCGCTGTTTCGATTTCTGTCAAATGCCGGCTCACCACCCACATCTAACAACTATGAAGCGGAATTCTTCAACGCCTCCGCCACGGATGCACATTCATCCGACCGACATCCCACAGTCGCCCAGTTGCGACAGCATTCGATGAGGGCCGGCCGGTCGATGGGCTTGGTCTGATAGTCGCAACAACCCGCGTCGATGCACTTTTGCCGGTCACCGCCCATGGCGTGTGCGGTTAGCGCGATGATTGGGATATCGACTCCGCGTCGTCGCAATTCGTCGGTGGCTGTGTAACCGTCCATCACGGGCATTTGCATGTCCATCAGAACGACATTCGGAACCGTGTCGTCATTTGCATTGAGGATATGGTCGATAGCGATTTTGCCATTCTCTGCGACAGTGACGTTCGCGCCGGCTTTCTTCAGGACTAGCGAGATAAGCCGCTGATTGTCGACGCCATCTTCTGCGAGCAAGATGCGGACGCCTTCGAGCGGTCGCTCGTCGGTGCCGACCAATGGCGTGGCGGGTTTTGTTGCAGTCGAAGCTGACGTATCGCTTTCGATCAGTACGTTCGCATCCTGACGGTCGAGACCGGTTGCAACTGTAAACGTAAACGTGCTGCCTATTCCTTCGGTCGATTCCACACCAATTTCGCCGCCCAATAAGCCACAAAGCGCTTTACAGATGCGCAGGCCAAGGCCGGTGCCGCCGAAGTTGCGGGTGGTGCTGGTATCCGCTTGGGTAAAGGCCTCAAACTTAGCGACGCGCGCACACTGCTCGGGCGTCATGCCGATACCGGTATCGGCCACGGAGATTTCCAATAGGTGCTCGGCCGCTTTGTGTTGGAGCGAAATCGTGATCGACCCTTCATCCGTAAACTTGATCGCATTGCCTAGCAGGTTGAGAACGATCTGCCGCATACGCGTTGGATCGCAAACAATAAATTCGGGAATCGCGTTTCTCTTTACGATCGATAACGCTACGCCTTTGTCTTTCAGGCGGTTTCGTACGAGCCCGCATGCTTCTTCGATAACTTGGGCGGGATTCGTGGGCACGTTCTCGACCGTCAACTTTCCGGCTTCGATTTTCGACATGTCGAGAATGTCGTCGATCACGGTCATGAGATAGCGTGCGTTGGAACGAATGGCAGCGACCGATTCGCTGGCAGGGCCCATCGCGTTACCCGTTTCGTGCTCCGATTCGACGAGCTCTGAGAATCCGAGAATTGCTGTCATTGGCGTTCTGATTTCGTGACTCATGTTCGCGAGAAATTCAGACTTTGCCATCGACGCGGAATTTGCTCGGTCGAGTGCGTCTCTGAGCGCTTGAATATCAACGTGAACGCCGATCATCCGCTTGGCCGAGCCATCGTCATTACGTTCGACGATCTCCCCAAGATCGCGAATCCATCGCCACGAACCATCTTTGCAATGCAGTCGGTGTTCGTTGACGTATTGCTTTGTCTCGCCGTTGATATGACGATTGATGTCGACGAATGCCGCATCGATATCATCCGGGTGGCAAAGCATCTTCCACGTGTTCAGATTCATCGGCAGTTCAGCGGGTTGGTAGCCGAGCATCGTGTAAAATGTATCGCTAAAATATGTTTCTCCGGATGGAATATCCCAATCCCAAAGTCCGATGCCGGCGGCGCGCGTTGCGAGATCGAGCCGGCTCTCCGCGATAAATTGATCGTGTATGTCCGTAATCGATCCGGAAATGGAAATCGCGTTGCCATTCTCTGAGCGCATGGCGCGACCGCGCATTCGGAACCAGCGGTACTCGCCCGATTCGTGACGGAGCCGAAATTTGATATCGTAGGGTTGTTCTTGTTCGATATGACGCTGCATCGCATCCATTGTCGATTGATAATCACCGGGATGCACGCGATCGGTCAGAGCATCGAGCGTCGGCGTAAACGAATTGAATTGTGATTCAGACAAGCCGAGCAAACGTTTGAATTGATCCGAATACCAAACGCGACCTGAAAGCGGTTCGTACTCCCATAGACCATCGCTGGCGCCGTTCGTCGCTCGCTCGAATTTCGCTTGAAGCGCCTCTAGGTTGCTTCGCGCGATGGCTGCGTCCGTGACGTCTTGTAGCGCGCCCCATAGCTTTACGCATTTGTCGCCTTCGAACACCGGCTTGCCGATCGCTCGAACAATTCGATGGTTGCCTTTGGCGGTCGTAAAGGGTAGTTCGAGATCCCATGTCGAACCGGAAGCGATAGCGCGTTCGATCTCTGCACGAAGGATTGGCCGGGCCGACGGTGCGTAGAAGGCAATTGCTTCGTCGAGATCGGGCGCAAAGCCATCGGGAACCTCGTGTATTCGACATACTTCTGGTGACCACTTCGGAATGTTCTCGCGAAGATCGAGGCTCCATCCGCCAATCTTTGCGACGCGGTTGGTCTCAGTTAATAGCTCTTTCATCGAGTGAACATCGATATCTGAGTTGTCCGATCCTGCAGAACGGCGCCGAAGCTTCCGTGTATATAACGTGGCGATGAACATCAATGCCAGCAGAGCGATGGCGAGCGTTAGCGGTACTTCGTTGGCAAAGGACAAAGCTGCGTGATGGGGGCCGGCGCGACGTACATCCGTGAATGCCGTGTTGCGCACGTTCGCGATGGTTGGTAACACCGCCAGTTGGTTCGATTGGCTTGGACTCGCGTTCTTCCGGTTGATCTCTTGGGTTGAATCTCGCCACGAATCTAAGTTTGATTGTTGGTCCATGCGGGTGGTGCATTCGATCGGGTCGCCAAGAGCAGAAATCAACTTGCACGTACCGAGAGTGAGTCGAGTTCGTTTCAGGCTTGCTGCTCGATAGGCTTCGCGGGGATGTATGACTTTACCCGACGCATGTTGAGTCGATGCAAATGGGATGAGTGTTACGACCGACACGACGGTTAGTACGGGAATGATTCGCGCGATTCGTTTCCAACACCGCAAGTGTTCTAAGCGTGGCGCAGCGCTTTCTATGCGGGTTGTAGAATCTGCCGTTGCGTTCATGTCGCCGTATCACGTTGGTGGGCTCTGGCCAAACGACCTCCGAATACTTGGCCGCTTTTCTTAAACTAAATCGCCGTTTTCCTGAGTAGGATTGAGTTGAGACGCAGTGTGTACCTGTGGTCATTGCAGGTGGGGCCGATATTACCGACTGATGAGGATTTCTGGGCGAAGACGGGCAAGCAGGTTATTTGCGAGGATGTTCGTTCGCATCTGTACTAAACGAGCCCGGCCTATTGGGATGTCGACTCTGAACATTCTGAACATCGACATGATATTTCGCCGAGCAAGTCTTCATTAGGCACGCGACAGATCAACGGTTTCAATTTGTTAGCTTTTTTTGAGTCGCCAATGAGCGTTATCGCTGCACCCAGATGCGGGCTATGACTCCCGTAGCCGATTGCGAATTATCGCGCATCTAGCCGTTCATCGTTACGCGAGTCGATGACGGCGCAACTTTCCGCGCAGGCCATGCGACGACCTCTAGCTTACGCGCGTACAGGCAATGCGGCGCGCAGTTGGGAAGGTCGATACCTGACGCTTTGGCCAGCGTGTTCGTTTCAATTTCAATCTCCGCAGGTTGCAAAGGCCACGGCACGTGATGGATGTCGCCGCAGCGGATGCGTTGGTTGGCGTCGACGGTGTAAAGGCAATATCGCTCGGTCAGAAATTGTTCGAGCGTGTCGGGTTGACACGAAAACCCATCGCCGGTGGGACGGTAGCGGGCGGTGAAGCGGGCGGGGGCGGCACCTTGGTGGTTGCGATCGCTGTGGTAGTCGAAACTGTCGCCCACAGCTTCGCACGACATGTGCGCTTTGAAGTATGGCAAATGAAAAAACATGCGGGCCGACCAAACGGCGAAGGGGCTATGAGCATCGAGCGAAAAGAACCAGACGCCGGGCTTGTCGCGATAGCGCACGTAGGTGCGAAGGTTCAATTCGGGAAAGTCGCGCATCTTCGGCAGATAGCGCGCGTGCACGTTCGCCATCGTCAACGGCACCACGCCCACCCAGGCTTCGCCTTCGAACGTGTCGATTTCCAAATCGCGCGGTATCAGATCGCGCAGCGCTGAAACCGGCACGGGCCAATGGGCGAAGAGCAAGTCGCGCCATTGCATGCCCATGATCCAAGGGGACGACGGCATCGGCCACGGGCGGTGATCGGTCTTTTCCAAGAACCCTTTACTCATAATTGGATGATATCGTGCTTGTATTGTGTGGTTGATTTGGCGACAAAATTATTGAAATGACTGACGGCAAATTTCTTTATTGCGTCGATCTGAGATGCTCGACCATGTTGCCGCAGAAGTTGTGACCACGAATCGAAAGACTACGTGAATAGAGTTGTGTGTCGCTTTCGATGTGCATTGCTACACGAGTGGGGTAACATTGAAAACATGAAGCGACGCACCATGGTCAGCTTGTTTATCGCGCTCCTCGCATTGATGGGCCTCTACAACCTGCCGTATATCTGGACGACGCCGTCGGCGGCGGAGTTCTGGCAACGCCCCCTCTTCGGCTTCCTCCCCGCCAGTATTGCGTATTACCTCATCTGGCTAGCGCTCACGGTGCCGTTCGGTTGGTGGTTCTTGCGTGCCACCTGGAGAGACGCGCGATGATGCTGGCCGTGGTCATTGGCTATCTGGCGATTTTGCTCGGCATCGGGGCCGTTAGTTCACGGCGCGGGGCGGCTTCTGCGGAAGATTACTTCCTGGCCGGTCGCAGCTTCGGCACGCTTGTGTTGTTTATGGCGTTGTTCGGTACCAACGTGACAGCATTTGCGCTGTTGGGCCTGCCGGGCTTGGCCTATCACAAGGGCGTCGGCGTGTTCGGCTTCTTCGGCGCGGCGGCGGCGTTCTGGGGTGTGGTCGTCTTTGTGCTGTTGGGCTATCCGATTTGCAATATCGGCAAACGTCTAAATTGTGTGACGCCCACGCAGATGTTCGCCGCCCGCTGGCAGTCGCCCGCAGTAGGCTATGCGATCTTGCTTTTGATGCTGCTCTATACTGTGCCGTATGTGGTGATCGGCATCATGGGCGGCGGTTATGCGATCTCGACGTTGACGAGCGACGCCGATGGTAACGGCGGACTGTCTTACGGAGCGGCGGCGCTGTTGGTCACGGTCGTGACGGTGACGTACACCAGCCTGGGCGGCATGCGCGGCACGGCGTGGACCAACGTGTTTCAGGCGTCGGTGTTTCTGGTGTTTCTGATCATCGCGTGCGTGGGCATCGCCAACGAATTGGGCGGGCCGACGGCGCTGATGCAGCGCATTGCGAACGAGAAGCCGCAACTGTTGCAGCACAATTTTCCGCCCGGCATCTGGGCGACGGGCTTCTTGATCGGGCCGGTCAGCATCATCGCGTTTCCGCACATGTTCTTGCGCTTGATGGCCGCCAAAGATGCGTCGTCGCTGCGGCGCACGATCAAGCTGTATCCGTGGGCGCTGGTGCTGTTGTTCTTGCCCGTCACGTTGATCGGCGTGTGGGGAGCGGTCACGATTCCGGGGCTGGAAGGCAAAGCCTCCGACGGCGTCTTGCCGCAGTTGGTGGGGGACTACCTGCCCGGTTGGCTCGGTGCCGTGGGCCTGGCCGCGATTCTGGCCGCCGTGATGAGTAGTCTCGACGGTCAACTACTCACGGTCAGCACGCTGGTCTCGATTGATGTGTTTCATCAACAAGATGATAAGAATGCACGACTGGCGGGGCGTATCTGCGTGATCGTGTTTGCGGTTTTGGCGTTTGCGATCGCGCTGATGAAGTTTGATGCGATCTATGCGATTTCGAAGTACGCCTTCAGCGGCTACACGCTGATCGTGCCCGTCATGATCGCCGCGTTTTTCTGGCAGCGCTCCACGGCGGCAGGCGTGTTAAGCGGTACCATCGTCGGGCACGGGTTGCTACTCTGGTTCTACGCGCCGGGCCTGCCGCGGTTTGATTGGATGGAAGCGCTACCCGTCTTTCCCGTCGCGCTGTGTTTGATCGCAGAGGTGATCGTGATGGTGGTCGTGACGATGATGACGCGACCGGCAGAGGCGGGGGTGGTGAAGAAGTTTGAGCGACCTTTTGAGGCAGAGGCGGCGACGGGGTGAGCAAAGGATTGATGTAGGGTGTGGTCGTACTCGACCCACCGAAACACGAAGTTGGCGAAGTCTAAATGCAATGGTGAACAAATGAGCGATTCTAGGTTTGAAGATTCCACGCCGTATAGTGTGGCGATCCTTCAAGATTTGGAAACACAGTTGGGTCGCAAGTTGTCTGATGATTTTCGCAAGTTCGCACTAAGTACTGGTGGCTGCTTCATCGGTGGGGCCGTGGACGGTAATGATGAGTTTCCAATTCTTGAAATCTACGGACCAAGAGAGATTGTCGATAATCTAAAACTCTTTTCTGAATACGCGGATATTGGTGCGCTAATCTTTGGTATATGCGGCTTTGGAAATCCTTACGTACTTACAGTCGACAATAAGGTCTTGTTCATGGTGAATTATGCCGGTAAATCTGAGGTCAAGCATGTGGCTGACTCTTTTCAGAATTTCATTGATAGGATTGTGGTCTCCGATTAATAATGCTCGGTTGTTGGAATTATAAGGAATCGGCCTTGCCAACACGGTAGGGTGCGGTCGTACTCGACCCACCGAAACACGCGCGGTCCTCAAGGAATCACGAAACGCCGTCGCGGCTTCACAACCAATCCAGCACCGCCTAGCAGCAGCAACAACGAATGCGGCTCCGGCGTTAAATGAAACTCAAATACGCCGGTGCCGGTGCCCACACCGCCAGCGGACGAGTCGTCGGCAAGAATCAAGGAAAAATAGTCGATTCTCCACGTCGTTCCCGCTGGCAGAATCGTTTCGCCTTGAATCGAAAACGTACCTGGCCCCAATCCCAAAATGGTGTTGTGATTTCGAAATTCAGAAAACAGCGATTCGCCCGTTGCTTCGTTAAATACAGCGAACGAAGCTTGTGCGGTCATCGAGTCCGTAGGCAAGGTGTAATTGTAAGTGACAGCATATTGAATTGTTACATCGATAATTGGTGTAACGATAACGTCGGCCGATATGCTGGAAGTCACACTTTCAAAATCCTGCGCGTCCGACACCTGCTGTGTTTCAGTACGAAAACTTCCGAATTCCCCAAAAATGAACTCATGATCCGCGCTGGAAATAGCACTTCCAACCATGACTTGGTGCGAGTCGATAAATGGTGTTTGAACTGATGTAAATTCATCTCCATCAACCTCGGTCGCGACCTCTCCCAAGCCTAAAACACCAACCGTCAAATCCCATTCGTCAATGGTGAAGGCGCTGGCGGCGACCAACTGTGGGCGCAGCGCGAGAAGCAATAAAGGGAATAAAAAGAGAGGGCGCATTCGGCTTTTCCTTAACAACGTTGCAAGTAAATTCTATTCGTGATTGACCCAGCAATTCAATATTACAGTGCCGTGGCTGTCGTGGTCGTACTCAACAAAATTAAACGCACGCGATTATCGACGGTGGATTGAGTACAACCCACCCTACGAAAATCTAAACTCTCGCGACAATCGATGGTGGGTCGAGTACGACCGCACCCTACGAATAGGCAAGCGTTTTGCATCTCCATTTTACGACCCCACACCTCTCGTGTAACCTTTCCCCGTTCGCTAACACGTACCGGCGGGGGCTTGGGCATGAGCCATGACTGTTTGAAGGTCGATATCCATACGCACATTTTACCGAAGACTTGGCCCGATCTGCGCGAGCGGTATGGCTATGGCGGCTTCGTGGCGCTAGATCATTGCAGCCCCGGCAAGGCCAACATGATGATCGACGGTCGCGTGTTTCGACCGATCGAACATCGCTGTTGGGATGCGGCGGTGCGGATCGAAGATTGCGAGACGGCCGGCGTCGATGTGCAGGTGCTGTCCACGGTGCCGGTGATGTTTTGCTACTGGGCCGAGCCGCAACATACGCACGACCTATCGCAAATTTTAAATGACGACCTTGCAAGTACGGTGCGGAACAATCCCAATCGCTTCGTGGGCCTTGGCACGATCCCGATGCAAGCGCCCGAGTTGGCGATCAAAGAGTTAGAGCGTTGCGTGAAGGACCTCGGCTTTGCCGGGGTGCAGATCGGCAGCAACGTGAACACGGAAAATTTAAGCGAGGCGAAGTTCTTTCCGATCTTCGAAGCCGCCGCCGAATTGGGCGCGGCTGTGTTTGTGCACCCGTGGGCGATGATGGGGCGCGATGACATGCGCAAGTATTGGCTGCCGTGGCTAGTAGGTATGCCCGCTGAAACGTCGCGTGCGATTTGCTCATTGATCTTTAGCGGCGTGTTAGAGAAGTTGCCGAATCTACGCATCGCATTTGCACACGGCGGCGGATCGTTTCCATTAACGCTCGGTCGCATCGAGCATGGGTTTCACTGTCGGCCCGATTTGGTCGCCATGGATAACCCGCATAACCCGCGCCGTTATCTCGATCGAATGGTTTTCGATTCGTTGGTACACGACCCGGCGGCGTTGCGATTTTTAATAGACTTGGTGGGAGTCAATCAGATTGCGCTGGGAACGGACTATCCGTTTCCATTGGGCGAGCAAGAGCCGGGCAAATTGATCGAAGGCATGACGTGTTTGAATGACGAGCAAAAAGCGCGACTGCTCGGCGGCACGGCGGAGGAATGGTTGGGAAGGAAGTTGGGGAAATAGGAATGGCGAATAGCCAAACTAAGTAGGCGGCGGAGTGCGAATCGGTCAGTGCAACGTTCAACATATCAAATGCGAATTTAAAGATCGTCGATGGAGTATCTCAAACTTGAGATTTCAGATTTCAGATTTGAGATTTCAAATTTCAAATTTCAAACTTCATATCGAAATCCGACCTATGCAACATATTTCTATCGACTCCTGAAGCAAAGTCGGCGAATGCTACGCACGGTTGCGTCTTTTTCTAAATTCGCGATTCGTCATTCACCAATCACCAATCACATCTCGCTGTTCCCATGTCGTTATTCTCAAATTTGGTGGCTCGCATACCAACTTTGCATTTTTCATTTCAGAACGACGATCCCGCCGACCGGGTGGGGTGGCGCCGGGCTCACGGACCAATCCCCTTCCCGGTCAGGCGGAACCATCTCCTCGCTGATATATAGACACGTGCGAGTTGCCGTAGTGGACTAGAAAAAATGAGACTTTTTCGCACACGGGAATCGGTGTGCACCATCGACCGCTTGTTGCTAATCAGGCCATTTCATTTCTCGGCTGATAATGTCCCGACGACAGCGATACCCGGATATCGCACAATTCGAGATGGTCTCAACCAGACAAGGACCGCATCCTGCCGATATTTGAAGGGTCGCTCCGTTTTCTTAACGGGTAGTTGGTATAATCGAAATCGACGATGTCCGACCTATCGCAACATTCCGAAGAAGATCGCCGCCTGTTGGAGAAGGCACGCGCCGGCTCGCATGAGGCTTACGATCAACTCGCCCAGCGCTATCGCGACGCGCTGTTACGTTATGCGTCGTCATATCTTGGCGACGAGGGCCGCGCCGAAGACATCGTGCAGGAAACGCTCGCGAAGTTGGCCTGCGCCGATCATGCCATCGACGGTGCGTTGCGACCTTGGTTGTATAAGGTGACGCGTAACGGTTGCCTCGATGTCCTGCGCCGCTGGCAGCGCAGCCCGACGCACAATCGGCGTATGAAGACCGGTGTCGATATCGCGCGGCAAACAATGGGCCCTCGCACGCGCATGGCACGCGACGAACGGCGCGAACTGATTCGCCAATTGGTCGCCGATATGCCAGAAGAATACCGCAGCGTGCTAATGCTCAAACATTTCGAGGGCATGTCGCGGACGGAGATGGCGGAAGTGCTCGACGTCTCTGAGGCGACAGTCAAAGGGCGGCTGGTGCGAGCGTCGTCCTATCTGCGCGATCAGTTGCGCGAGATCAGCGGGTTCGATTCGATATGACGTGCGAGATGTCCCACGAGCAGTTGTGGGCCTGGGTGCACGACGAGGAGGATGACCCGTCGGTCGCTGCCGAGGTCGCGTCGCACGTTGCGACGTGTGCAATTTGTCAGGACCAAGTCGACGAGATGCGCGACTTGCTCGGCGATCTCGACGCCGTTGGCTTGGCAGGCGGCGTCGCGCCGACGTCAACCGCCTCACCCGAAATTTCCGGTTACGAAATCGTTCGCAAGATTGGGCAGGGCGGCATGGGCGTCGTGTTTGAGGCGATGCAAGCCCAACCTCGGCGGCGCGTGGCGCTCAAGTTGATCCTGGCCGGTCAATACGCGGACGAGCTGCAGCAGAAGCTCTTTCAACGCGAAGTGCAAACCCTCGCGCGGTTGAATCATGCCGGTATTGCTTCGATTTACGATGCGGGCCGCACGCCCGATGGCCGACCTTACTTTGCGATGGAATTCATCGAAGGCGTGCCGCTTAATGAGTTCATTCAAAACGAGTTGCACGACCGAACGACGCGTGTGGTGCTCGGTGTGTTTTTGAAAGTGTGCGAAGCAATCAGCTACGCGCATCAACGCGGCGTGATTCATCGTGACTTGAAGCCCGGAAATATTCTGGTGGGCGGTACGCCGCGTACGTGTGACCAAACGCATATGTCGTCGGGGCGTTTGTCGATTCAACCGAAGGTGTTGGACTTTGGTTTGGCGCGATTGACGGAGTCTGATGAAGCGTCGCCGTCGATACACACGCAAACCGGCCAGTTGACGGGCACGCTGGCGTACATGAGCCCCGAACAAGCGCAGGGCCGGCCCGACCTGATCGATGTACGCAGCGATGTGTATGCGCTCGGCGTGATTCTTTATGAATTGCTAACCGGTTCGCTGCCGTATCCGATCGCCAAAGCACCGCTGCTGGAGGCTGTGCGGATGATCTGCGAACAGCCGCCCCAGCGCGTGGACAAATCGGTATTGCCGTCGGATGTGCAGGCGATTCTGTTAAAAGCCCTCGCGAAAGATCCACAGCAACGATATGCATCTGTCGCGGCGCTGCAGGATGATATTGAGCGATATCTTAGTGATTTACCGATTTTGGCGCGACCGCCGAGCACGGTTTATCAGTTGCGCAAAATGGTTGCGCGGCATCGCGTACCGTTTGCGTTGGCGGCGGGGTTGGTGTTGTCGATCGTTGTCGGTAGCGGTGTGGTGTATTTCAAGGCCGAGCAGGTGGCGGAAAAGGCGCGGTTGGTGCAACGCATCAACACGCTGGTGCAGGAGATTTTCGCGTCGGCCAATCCGTGGCGCATGGGTGGCAAAGATGTCACTGTATTGGAAACGTTGGATGGTGCGGCACAACGGATAGAGGACCAGTTGACCGACGACCCGATCGTGGCGGCGGGGGTGCGTCATACGGTGGCCGAAACGTATCAGGCGTTCGGCGAATACGACAAGGCCGACAAGCACTTTCGCTTTGCGTTGGATGTGCGGCAGGAACGGCTCGGTCCCGACGCGTTGGAAACGGCGGATAGCCATGCGGGATTGGGCGAGAACATCTTCTATCAAAGCGGCGATGTTGAGAAAGCGGCGGAGCATTTCGAGGCGGCACTGGCAATCTATCGCCATCACGACGCAACGGCGCGAACGGCGGGCATGTTGAATAACTTGGGCCTCGTCGCCAAGCAGGCGGGCGACAGCGTTCGCGCCAAGCAACGTTACAACGACGCATTACAGTTACGCCGCGACATTCTGGCGAAACTCGTCGCCGCCGGGGATGCGAAGCAGCAGCGTTTGCAAACAGCCCGCAACGATGTCGCGCAAACGTTGAACAATCTCGGCGCGTTGCATCGTCAGTTGCGCGAGTTTGAGACGGCGGCGTTGTATTATCGCGAGTCGCGTACGTTACGGGCCAACACGCTAAACGACGTACATCCAGATAATGCCAAGAGCGCTAATAATTTCGGTAAGTTGCTGTACGACATGGGCAACTATGAAGAAGCTGCCGAAGAGTTCGAGCGCGCTGTCGAAATCTTGCGGCAGGGTTTGGGCGACGATCATCCGTTCCGTGCGCGCGCGATGCACAGCTTAGCGCTAACGTATTACCGTATGGATGATTTCGATGCGGCACGTCGATGGTGTCGCGATGCGTTGGAGATGCGGCAGAAATTAGTTGCAGCCGGCGCGTTGCCAAACGTTAACGGCGATCTTGCCGATTCATTGATGCTGACGGGCCTATTACAATTAAACGATGGTGATCGCGAGGCGGCGACGACATTGCAAAACGCCGCCATCATGCAAGCCGAAGCGCGCGGCGCAGAGGATTGGCGTACCGTTTGGGCGCAGGCGGCATCGGCACACGCGACGGCAGATCATTCGCCAGAGGATTTGCAGACGCTGGCAATCGCCGCTGAACAGTTAGAAGCTAGCCAGGGTCCGAAAGCGGCGGCGGTGCAGGATGTGCGGCGCTGGCAGTCCGAGTTACCTCGCTGATATTGATAAACCCCGACAATCCCCCGACCGACGAGCCCCTCGTTGGGATAAGAATCGTTACGTCCTATTAAGACGCCGAGGGGATTGTCATGAAACACGCCGCTTTTGTTGTCGCCACGTTTGCCATCGCCGCTGTCGGCTGGTTCGCACTCAAACCGCAATCGCAACAGCAACAAGTGCAGGCCACGCCCGGTCCGGTTGCCGCCGTTGATGCGAGTATGGGCGAGCACGATACCTTTGCCGAAGCCTATGCCGCCAAGATGGCGAACGACGCATGGGTACGAATGAAAACCCGTACCGGTCATCCGTATCAGGATTTTGCCGAAGAACGCCAGATCAAAGAAGCCCGCGCCGCGATCGCGAAGGGTATGAAAACGCCCGCCGGCGTGAACCCCGTGAAGATCCCGCGCGTATCCGCCGCACCTTCCATCGACGGCATGGTGAATCCAGGCGAGTGGAGCAACGCCGCCCGCATCCCGATCGGCGTGAATGGCAACGACACGACGATGTTCGCCATGTGCGACGGTGGTAAGTTGTATCTCGCCGTCGACGCACCGGGCGACACGACCCCGTCGGGTTACGATCAGTTCCGATTTTACTTTCATCTCGACATCACGCCGCAACTTGTGAACGAGCGCGTCCATCTGGGCAAGCGCGGCGGCAAGCTGGGCGGCATTCGACAGACGACGGTCCGTTGGCCGGGTGAAGAAGGCAGCAGTGATAGCGAACGCTGGAAGAAGTTTCCGATCAGCGACTGGACGATTTTCCAGAACGCCATCGGCGCAACGACGGCCGATTCGTATCGCATGTACGAAATGGCGCTCGATCTGAATGAGTGCGGCCTGCCGCTGGGCGTACCGTTCCCGGTCCGCGCCGAAGTGGAAGCCGACCCGCGCAAAGACGCGAACGGTAAGTTCAAAGGCCGCACATACGTCGGACGCCTAGGCGCGCAGACGGCACCGGTTTGGTTTGTGATTGAGTAGGTCACAATTCCGAATCGCAGGCCAAACCGTGGTATGCCTTCCACTTCAATATGGTGGGTGACGTAAACTCCCTCTCCCACGCAGGGAGAGGGCCGGGGTGAGGGGTTTAGCCAAGGCGCAAGACTAATGAATGTAAGCTGAACGCGATAGTAGAAAACGCTCTACAGTTGAATAGCAAAAAGAGTGCTGGTCGTCGAATGTTCGACGACCGGCGCTTCATTGTTTAATTAGAGTGACGGAATCGACGCACTAATCCTCCGATTCCTCATCATCTCCTTCAAACAACGGTCCCGCTTCGCCTGCTGCCGCGTCGACGACGATGGTGTTCTCGCCGAATTCGCTGCCCGGTGCGTCGTCCTTGCCGCCGATCTTGCGGCCTTTCTTTTCGGCACCGATCAGTTCGACTTTTTCGTCCGCCCGCGCCGTGACGCGCGCGGCGACGGCTTGCAGGTTTTCCATGAGTTGGTCGGGGTCGATCTCGGGGTCGATGGCGTTACAGGCCGAAGCCACTTCGGCGATGTAACGACCGAACACGTTGCGGCGCTCGGTTTCGTATTTGTGTTTGCGCCGCTTGTTTAAATACGTCTGCAACTTGCGACCGCAGTCTTGCAGCGCCTTCTTTACTTCTTTGCGAATTTCGTCGTAATCGGCGATGGCTTCCTTACCTTCGCTGGTAAACGGCACCCATACCGACGCCATGTGCACGAAGATCGCCAGCGGCCCTTGCGGCAAACTACCCGACGGTTGCGACATCCCGTACCGGCGCCAATCCGTGTCGGTGACGCTTTTTGAAATACAACAACCGGACGCTTGAAAGAGCAGCGGCACGCGATTGGCAAAACGCATCAGCTTGGCTGCCGAAGGTCCTCTGCGTTCCTTAACAACTTTGCCGCGCCGCACCTTTGCTTCGTTCGTCGGCTCGTCGTCGCCGTTTTCCGACGGGTCGGGGCCTAACTCACCACCAAACGCCAAGCCGACTTCGATCTGAAACGGATTTCCACGATAAACCGTCGGCGGTCGCGATGCGGCCGTAAAGAACTCGGCCTTCACGCCTTTGAGAAGGCCCGCAAGGATTTGCTCGGGACCGATCGGCGACAGACAGTTGGTCGACGGCGGTCGAATCTTGGTCTCCTGCATCGCCTTGTAGAGCGTTTCGGCTTCGTGCGTGCCGATGCGCGTCGGACGACCGCGCGCGCTCACTTTGGCAGCTTTGCAAATCGTGGCCGCCGTCCCGGGGCTTACGCGGCTGAACTCGCTGGAAAGAAACTGCGACACCGTCTTGGCCGACGTCTCTTTCAACATCTTGATCAACACGCCAAGCTCAATGCCGTAGGGGTGCGGCTTGATTTCGCTGACTGGCTCTGGGGCGGTCTCGGTTCCGCGCGGAAATTCGTAATGATTGCCGTTCGGATCGGCAAAGGTGAAGTACGCGTGTGGGTTGGCGATGGCCGTCAGTTCGATGTATTCATCCACCGACGAGCGGCCCTTCTGATACGCCGCGACCAATTCGATGGTGACTTCCGTACCGTGATCCCAATCGACGTCGACGGTCTTGTCTTTGACGATCTGCGGCTGATTGCTTTTCGTGTCTATTTGCAGTTCGTAATAGTGTGCGGCCGAGCGTTTGCTCGTGCGCGAGATGATGCGTACGCTCTTACCCGTCGTCAGCAAGCCATACATACCCGCCGCCGAAATACCAATCCCTTGTTGACCGCGACTCATCTTGAGCCGGTGAAATTTCGAACCGTAGAGCAGCTTGCCGAAGATGTTGGGGATTTGCTGCTTCACAATACCGGGGCCGTTGTCGCGCACCGTGACGGTGAAGCGCTCATTATCCTTTTGCGCGATGCCGACGTGAATGTCGGGCAGAATGCCGGCTTCTTCGCACGCATCCAGACTGTTATCCACAGCTTCTTTAACCGTCGTCAGCAGCGCCTTGCGCTTGTTGTCAAAGCCGAGGAGGTGTCGGTTCTTCGCGAAAAATTCCGAAACCGAAATTTCGCGCTGCGCCTTTGACATGCTCTCGGCGGTCGCGAATTTGCGCTTCGTTTTTTTGGCGGGCTTGGCCGCGGCCTTCGTGGCAGGTTTAGTCGTGCTCTTCTTTTTCTTGGTTGCGCCGCGGGCGGGGGGCATATCCGGCTCCGGAGGAATCACGGGGGCGTCGGTCGCGTCTGCGCCGCCGAACGCCAAGGTCATTTGATCGTCTTTACTGGGTTGATTCTTTGAACGCTTACCGGTGGCGGGCTTCGTGGCCATCCTGGCACCTCATATCGCGGTTGGGTCCGATACATCCGTGTGACCGCATCGTAATCCGACCGCCAATCAGCAACAACCCGCCTGCGGCAGGCCCTGCGCCCACGAACCAAAACATCTGCGGACCATAAG
>JAUIHO010000111.1 GCA_030432035.1 Phycisphaerae bacterium | reverse complement strand
CGCGTCAAACGCTGCGTCGTGCATTTACAGGCGCAAGGCGGCGGCACGACGGGATACTTGGTCCCTACGCGAAATATCAGCGCCACCGGTCTTGGCTTTCTGCACGGTTCGTTCGTCTATCCCGGTTCCAAATGCCTGATTCAATTGACGACGATGCACGGCACGTGGCACAACGTGCCTGCGACTGTCGTGCGCTGCAACTATATCACGGGTCGTATTCACGAAGTTGGCGTTCGCTTCTTAGAGGCGATCGACCCGAGTGAGTTCTGCGCGCAAGCCGCAACAACTCGCGTCTTGTTGGTCGAAGATGACCCGAGCATTACGCGCCTTGCCAAGATGCTGTTGAAGTCGCTCAATGCGGAAGTGTCTCACGCAGAGAATGGCGTAGTTGCAGTCGATACCGCCAGCGATCAGATCTTCGATGTCATCATGCTCGATTTGGATATGCCCGAGATGAACGGGTTTGACGCGGCCAAGGAACTTCGCAGTCGCGGATATTCCGGAAAGATATGTGCCGTCAGCGCGATGACGCAGCCGGAAGACCGTCAAGCTGCTTTAGAAGCAGGTTGCGATCAGTATATGGCCAAGCCATACACGAAAGATATGCTTGCCGGGTTACTCGCATCGCTTCGCAAAGAGCCGCTGATTAGCTCACTGTCCGGCGAAAAGGACATGGTGCCGCTAATTGACGCGTTTGTTGCGGAATTGCCGTCGCGAATTCGTAAGGTCGAAGAAGCTGCCGCCAAGAAAGATGCCAAGGCTTTGGCGTTCGCCATGCGGGCGTTGAAAGGCGAGGCTGGTGGGTATGGTTTTGAGCCGATTTCGACTGCTGCTGGTGCGGCGGAAAGTGCGCTGCTGGCTGAAACCAATTGGGTGGGTATGAAGCCGCTGGTGGATGAACTCATCGACCTCTGCTGCCAAGCGCGCAGTAGTTCCCGCAAAAATAAGAGCGGGGGAGGCTCAGGCAAGGCCGCGGCAAATGAATCCGCTCCATCGGGCGGCGAGCTCGAGTAATTTGATTGCTAATCCGATTCGCTTAATCCCATCCTATTTCGCAATTTAAATCCTAATTCTTAGACTCGATCCTCAGCAATGGCGGGAATTTACAGGCAACGCTTTTACATTGCGTGAGACCGCTGCTCCCCATTACGATTTAACCAGTGGATACCGGAGCGATTCACCGCCACGCCGCTACTTAATTTTTAGATAGGATTCCCCATGCGAAGAAGCCACCGGGCCTTCACGCTCATCGAACTGCTCGTCGTCACCGCCATTATTGCGATCATCATTAGCATCCTTCTGCCGGGCCTCTCGGCGGCGCGACGCAACGCGCGATCGACGGTCTGCCTTACGCGTTTACGCGAACTCGGTAAGGGTTGGCACAACTACGCCGACGACAACAACGACATCAGCCTGCCCGGCCGCATGGCGAACCTTGGCGGTGGTACGGGTAACCCGGCCAATTGGTACGAAATCGGCAACGGTTTGAAATATCGACCGCGCTGGGCTGCGACGATGGGCAAGTCGGTGGGTGTCTACGCGCTGTCTCAACCGAGCGTGACCGATGACCGACAGGATTACGACAACAAGGTTTATCAGTGCCCCGAATTGCCCGAATGGATTGACGAACGCAATTACGCATACGGCTACAACCATCAGTTCCTCGGCAACGCCCGCCGCACCAACGGCAAGTTTCATAACTTCCCCGTCAATCGGTCGATGATCGCGTCGTTCGGCAGCACGGTCTTAGCCGCCGATTGTTTGGGGACGGCGGCCGGCGTCGCAACGGCCGATCGATTGCCCTACGACAACAACGGCGGGGCGTTTGAAGCGCTCGGCAACCACGGCTGGACGCTCGACCCGCCGCGCCTCACGGCCACGGGCGATAAAGGCACGGGCGACGCGGGCAGCCCGCGCACCGCCGTCGATACGCGGCATCAAAACAAAGCCAACGTCATCTTCGCCGACGGGCACGGTGAAAAACGCACAGCCGAATCGCTTGGCTATTCGATCGCGTCGGACGGCAGTTTTGTCGAGTCGGATCAGAATACGCGCAATAACGATTGGTCTGGCAGCACACGCGATGAAGATCCGCCGGAGAAGCCGAGTTAGGGCTAATCGAGTGTTTCCAGTTGCAGCACGCCAAACGCGCAGTGTGGTGAGATTTATTCCAGCCGTTAGGAACTTTGTAAACCTAATTCATTAAGGGTCGATGATGACGATGACGCATTCGCGAGTCGGTCGGTTCATACTCACATTTCTGGTCACGGTTGCGGTCGCGCTGCCAGCATGTGCAAGCGATAAGCCGACGCCTCCTTTGAAGATTGATGCGCCGCCCGTCCCTCCTAAGACCCATGAAGAAGACGATCTCACGGATATCTACGCCTATTGGTTAAAGCATTATGCGGCGCGATTTCGTGAGGCGAAGGATTACGGCAACAGTATCAAATTTCAGCATTGGGCGGTCGCCGACGATCCATCGCGTGGGCAATACGATTTGGCGTGTTACTACGCGCTAAGCGGAAACGTCGATGGGGCGATGTATTGGCTCCAAAGTGCTGCGATGGGCGAAGGTGTTGACGTACAATATGCCGAGCAGGATTCCGATCTCGAAATTGTGCGGAAAGACCCCCGATGGAATGAACTTCAGCGATATTTGAAGCAATGGGCAACGTATTGGCGGGAATGCGGCCATCGACGGGAGACGGTGGTATTGCCCGCCGGTTACAAAGGTGGAGAGGCGATTCCCGTGATCATTGGTCTCCACGGGCTCGGCAGCCGACCGACCGATTTCACCGAAGACGAAAATGCGCAGGAACTCGCAAATCGACTAAAGGTCGCGATCGTCGGCATCAGCGCGACGGTTGCTCGCGGTCCGCGATCGTTTGGATGGAGTGAAGATATCCAGCGCGACACGAAGCATATTCGCGAGGGCTTGAAACGACTTGAATCGAAACTGACGCCGAAGCAGGGCGCATTAATTCTCGTGGGGTTCAGTCAAGGCGCCCAACTTGCGGCCGAGATTGCCGCACGACATCCGGACGAGTACGCGGGGGCCATCATGATGTCATGCGGCTTTATGGGTAATTCAAAGTTGAACGATGTACGAGCCGATGCTGGCATCAAAGATAGAACTTACATTGCCGTTTGCGGAAAAGACGAAGCCCTCGGCAACATCGCCATGACGGCCGCGTCGGCAAAGTGGTTTCGAGACCGCGGGGCGATGATCGTCGAACACTACTTCCCCGATCAGGGGCATTCGTTTCCCGAAGGTTACTACAATCACCTAAGTGTTTGGACGCAGGTGATTTTGCAGCGTGCAGGGATTAAGTTGGGTTAGCGCTCAGCCACCCAACGCCATTCCTGTCAACTTCTCATACGCCTCTGCATATTTCGCCGACGTTTTCTGCGCAATCTCGTCCGGCAGGGCCGGTGCCGGGTCGGTTTTATCCCACTTGCCTTCTGCGCAGAGTTCGAGCAAGTAATTCCGCACAAACTGTTTATCAAAGCTCTTCTGATCGCGCCCTGCTTCGTAATCGTCGGCGGGCCAATAGCGGCTCGAATCGGGTGTGAGCGCTTCGTCGACGAGATATATCTGACCGTCAATGAAACCGAATTCAAACTTGGTATCCGCCAAGATCAATCCGCAGCGCTCGGCGTGTTCACTGGCCGCTTCAAACAAACGAATCGACACATCGCGCAGATGCATTACGACGTCGACGCCGACGATATCGCATGCTTGATCGAACGTGATGTTCTCATCGTGCCCCGTCTCGGCTTTGGTCGCGGGCGTGAAGATCGGCGCGGGCAATTTAGACGACTGTCGCAAACCGCTCGGCAGCGCCACGCCGCAAACGGTTCCGCTGTCGCGATATTCGTTCCAACCGCTACCGGCGAGGTAGCCGCGTACGACGCATTCGATGGGAATGACCTCGGCCTTACGACAAAGCATGGCTCGCCCGCGCAGTTGATCGACGTGATCCTCCAACCCGGGTGGGGCGGTCTGATCGATCACGCTCATGTAATGCGTGGGCGTGATATCGGCGAGGCGATCGAACCAAAACGCCGACAACGCCGTGAGGATGTGGCCCTTCCGCGGGATCGGCGTCGGCAGCACACAGTCAAACGCGCTGATGCGGTCGGTCGCGACGATCAACATGGTCGAGCCCAAATCGATCATATCGCGGACTTTTCCGCTACGGATAGCGTGCCCTGGAATATCAAGCTGCGTCATTGCGGTCATGAAAAATCCTTTGCGAACGCGGGTTCACTGCCGGGTGGGGGCCGCGATACTGCGCTACATTCGGCGAATATCTACCCGCGCGGGTCTAGTATAAGCAAGCGACGGATACGCGGCAGTTGTGGCGGAGACGGTCGGCGCGATGCGGCTGCACCTATCAAAAACCCTTGAAAATAGGCCTCGAAACAGCGCCCCCTGCTAAAAAACCTTGTGAATAGGGCTTTTTTGTCAGGTCTCGGAAAAAAAGGCGTTGCCTCATTCAAACAAACACGCTATTTTTCCCGCAGTTTCGCTGCATTGGCGGCGAACAAAGCGCCCAAATAAACGGTTTCAAGTATTCAGTGAAGGAGACAACATGGCCAAAGCAATGAGCAAGACGGCGTTGATGCGCCATCTGGCCGAAAAGAACGACATGACGCGTCAGCAAGTGGTGGACTTTATGGACTGCCTCTGCGAGACCGCCTACAAGGAAGCCAAGAACGGCTTCACGCTGCCCGGTCTGGGCAAGTTGGTGCTGCAGAATCGTAAGGCACGCATGGGTCGCAACCCGGCCACGGGTGAGTCGATCAAGATTCCGGCCAAGAAGGTCGTGAAGTTCCGCGTCGCCAAGGCCGCCAAGGATTCGATCCTCGGCACCACCGGCACCAAGAAGAAGACCACCAAGAAAAAAGCCAAGAAGACCGGCAAGAAGAAGAAGCGCTAGTTGGCTGAAGCGGGCCTGCAGCAGGTCTAACGGAATCCCCACGCCCGGGTGCCTATGATGGCTCTCGGGCGTTTTTTTATGATGAAACTCGCCGGAGATTGCCGATTTTGCCTTGACTTGTGGCGCTAAGCTACTAGTTTGGTCGCGATTTTGGGAAGGGCGAGAATCGCCCGGACAAACGATCCCACCAACCATGGTGCAATATGGCCGCAAAAAAGAAAACGACCGCCGGTAAGAAGAAGACCACGACGAAGAAGAAAACCAGTTCGTCCACGTCTAAAAAGAAGGCGACGACGAAGAAGAAGGCCGCATCGAAATCCAGCACATCCACCGCCGCGGGAAAGAAGACATCCACCGGCGGCTCGAAGAAAAAGAAAGCAGGCACGGTGAAGAGTTCCGCCACCACGAGTAAGAAGAAGAAAACGACGACGAAGAAGAGCACGACCAAGAAGAAGACGACGAGCAGCAAAGCAGCCGAAACCGTCGAAGCTACGCCACCGGCCGAGCCTAAAAAGAAGAAGCCGCGCAAGCCCGCGTTTGATGCTGAGTTTTTGAAGTCCATTCGCGACGAGCTGGCCGACGAACGCCGGTTGCTCGTGGCGATGATGCAATCCGAGAAGGACCAGCTCGCTCATAAAGAGATGGGCTTGGCCGACCCGAGCGATATGGCATCGGGCGGTATGGAAAGCGATTTGTCGCTCGGCCTGATGGCCAACGAAGCCGCTCGGTTGGAAAAGATCGACGAGGCCATCAAGCGCATCGACGAAGACAGCTACGGCATCTGCGTCGAATGCGAAAAGCCGATCCCCAAAAAACGACTCGAGTTCCTGCCGTTCGCGCTGCGCTGCCTCGAATGCGAAGGCAACCGCGAACGCCGCGCGCGGATTGGTTCGCCGTCGGATGACGACTAAGTTGCGATTGGATTGCACAAATTGAACAGAGGTCGCTTTAGGGGGCGCCTTCGATTTCGTTTCCCTCAATTTCAGGTTACGGAAATGCCGTGGCCGGCATTCTGGAGTGGATACCAGTCGATTCATGTTTATCGAATCTGCTGCATCCATTAAATACTCCGCATCGTTGTTAAGACAAATAAATTCGTCCCGATAGGGACTGAAAGAAAATAGCCCACCCACTTTCAAGGGTGGGTTTTTGTTTGCACGTTGAATCCTTGCCGTCCGGTACGGACGGCGCGATTGACGGCGGTTCATTCTGACTATACCGGGACGCAGAATTGATTTGCGATACGTTTACCCCCCGTTGAAACGGGGGGCTATTTTCACGTGATCCCTAACGGGATCGAGATGCTTTATCGACCAGCGCCGTCGCAATTTAGACCACTTCACGAATGACTGCGCCTCTAAATGATTTGTCAGCATCCACCGGCTATTAGCCGGTGCCACAGCGCATCCAACGCTCTCAAACGTGAACTGCTTTAGGCGGGCGGCGTCTACTCCCGCTCAAGCGCAGGGAGAGGGCTGGGGCGAGGGTTTTAGCTGGAGCGCAAAGTTTAAGAACCCACGCAATCAATGTGGATGAAGTACTACTGCTTCTTCAACATCTGCTTACCACCGTCGCCCGAGATGCTCATCTCGCCCGTCACGTAATAAATCGCGCCGTACTTTCGGTCGGCGGCGCCGGGGCGCGAAAGCGTCAGCGTCGAGCCGCTGAAATCGTACTTACCGCGCATGTTTTGGGTTTTGCCGTCGGTCGTGCGGGCCACGGCTTGGAAGTCGCCGTTGTCTTTGAACTCTGCCGAGATGATGTAGAAGTCGAGATCTTCCGGAATCGGGTCGGCCTTCCAGGTTCCCACGATAAACGAACTGCAACCCGGTGCGGCGATCAGCAGCAACAGCAGGGCCGTGAGTACAGGACGGCGGCGACGAAACAAGGCGTGCGGCATCGCGTTCCTCCTTGGCAGATGCACTGTTCGACTGGCGGCGGTGCGAGAATGACCGCCGAGGATTGGGTTTGACGGTACGTCGCGCCACGAGGCCTGTCAACGAGGTTGGTAAAGTGTCGGTCGATGCGAGCGAAATTCCGCAACATCGCGGCAGCCTCGTTTACAATGCGCGCATCTTTCATGTGAGCGTGCATTCCGCTTCGATGACACGTGAATCGTTCGTCCGCGTGGCGTGAATGAAGGCCACAGCGTTAAGTTGCGTTTTCGTCGATTGCTTCGTCCCGATAGGGACATATGGAAAATAGCCCACCGTTTCAACGGTGGTTGTTGGTCGGGCGAGTGGTCGGATTCGTCCTGTAAGGACGAAGGGAGCTACACGGGGGCTCCTTCGATCCCTCCGGGATGAATTGAATCTCGCGTACCACCTACCCCCCACGATGTGGGGGGCTATTGTCCGTTGATCCCTACGGGATAAAGAGGCGACCTTGGCTCTAGCAATCTGCTCAAAACGGAAGTCGAATCGCTTTATTGAGTTATGACGGACAGTTCCGCTGTCTGGGATTGAAAAGCAAAACTGCTAAGCCGGTTAGTCGAAATTTCGTTGAACACTTTCACGAGTAAGGGCAGTGGTTACGCTGTGCCACAGGCTGAAAGCTGTTGAATTTTCACAAATCATCCATGGTCGCGGTCATTCGAGTTGTGCTCGAGATTTGTGCCGTCGTTTGACCGGCGTGGCCCGGAGATGGTCCGTGGCGGTGCAAAAGCCTCGCCGAAAGCCGTCCACAGGCGTCGCACCTTGTGAAAAAGCCCCGCTGGGCTATCATTTACGTAAGTCGCGGCGGTCGTTTGCCGCTGGAGTTTTTGTTTGAGGACCGATTGTTTATGGCCAACCCAGACGCCATTGAAGTTGAAGCCGACGTGATTCAGGCCCTGCCGAACACGATGTTTCGGTTGGAGTTCGATCACGAAGGCAAGAAGCACCAGGTGCTGGGCCATATCTCCGGCCGCCTGCGCAAACACTTTATCCGCATCCTGCCCGGCGACCGCGTACGCGTGGAGCTGAGCCCATACGACCTCACGCGCGGTCGCATCACGCGCCGGTTGTAGATTTTAGATTTGCTCCCCCCAGATAAAAGTGCCTGCAATTCCCCACGGCGCTATCGCCTACCGTCAATCTTCGCTTTTTGACAGCATCGATTCGAGATCGAATTCGTCCGAGTCGTACGGTCGAATTACGTCGGGCGTGCCGAATACGGGCATGCCGTTTTCGATTTTGACGTTGTGCCATTCGATGACGCCGTCGAAGTAGTCGTGATAGCCTGCGTCGAATGCAAGCGCGGCTGACGGTGTATATCGCACTCGGTAAACAAGGTCTTCGTTTAGGTGCTGATCTACAACATTCGCGATGCGCTCTCTGTCATGCGGAATGCGAAACGAACATATCGGGTCGTCGGTACCGATCTTGAAGATCTGAAACTGGCCAGCAAGCGGCGTTGCAAGGTACCAAGAGCCACCCAAGCAGGCAATATGACCATCTTTATTAAACCAACTGTCCAGCCATTCCTGAAACAATGGGCCATCGTCATATTCGGCATGCACGAACGCTTCAGGGCCTGTTTCTTCAATGACCAGTTGAGATACTGTTTCAATCGTCACCGGTTGCGGGACGACGGGGGGAATCGGTAACCCCCATTTTATGTAATGTTGGTCCCTAAATTTTTCAAACGAAGTTGTACATTCTAACGTGATGCAATAGTCGCCCGGTACCAATCCCCTGATCGCGCCAGCAATCTGTTTTCTTGGATATCCATCGCCTGAAACCGTTGACCGAGGTACATCGTTTACATATATGACATACTCATAGTCCCTCTTTAGCAAATTAAAGGGGTAAGGATACAGTCGTTGATCGCGTTTGGATTCTGAATATTGCTCGCATGACCAACTGCCGCCTGACTCGAAAACGCTGGTGTATGGATGAGGAGTGCGAATGAAGAGCGACAACCGATCCTCCATAATGTAGCTCTTAACCATCAATGTCGCTTCATATTCGTCTATTTCACCTGCCAAATACCGGCGAATCAGTTCAAAATCGCTAAAGCTATCCTGTTTGGAGTTCGTGACTTCCAGCAAGTAGTCGGTCGAATAATACCGCACGATCCGATTCGGCCGTGTCTCGTGATAGATGCCGTAAGCCATGCCACCAAGAACCACGGCAGCGATTAGTAGGGTTTTACATGTTCGCCGGATAGCGCGCTTAATCCGTTGTCGTCGCGGTGACGTGCAGATATTGGCTTGCGTAACCTCTTGCCCACATTCCGTGCATTTCCCGGGGTCCGTCGCGTAATAACAATATGGGCAAAATCCGGCGGGTTGGTGAGACGATTCTTCCATGCCGGAATTATACCGGCAGCCCAAGCGTTAAACGAAAGCCCGGCAGGGCTGAGAAAGTCGATTGCAACTCGAGATGGATTCGGCAAACGCTTTAGTTACGCGTTTACCCAATATTCTTCCCGGCCTCACCATACGCATGCACAATGCGCGTGACGAGTTTGTGTCGCACGATGTCCATCTTGCCAAGGCGGCAGACGGCGATGCCTTCGACGTTTTCGAGACGGCGCACGGCATCGACGAGACCGCTGGTGCGGCCGCTTTCAAGATCGACCTGGCTGTCGTCGCCCGTGACGACCATCTTGCTGCGCTGACCGAGCCGCGTGAGGAACATCAGCATCTGCTGCTTGGTGGCGTTCTGCGCTTCGTCGAGAATAACGACCGAGTTGTTAAGCGTGCGGCCTCGCATGAAAGCAAGTGGAACGACTTCGATCACATCGTTGACCATAAAGCGATTGATTTGTTCGTACTCCATCATGTCGTGCATGGCATCGAACAAAGGTCGCAAATACGGGTTTACTTTTGCTTGTAAGTCGCCGGGTAGGTAACCGAGTTTTTCGCCGGCTTCAACGGCAGGGCGCGCCAAGACCAATCGCTTGATACGGCCGGCTTTCAATAATGACAGCGCCATCGCCACAGCGAGATATGTCTTACCCGTACCGGCCGGTCCCAAACAAAAACACAAATCGTTATCGCGAATGGCTTCGACGTATTCCTTCTGACCGTCGGTCTTGGGCACGATAATGGCCGACTTACGAAAGACGGGAATCACGTTGGTCGGCATGCCGTCTTTGGCGAGTTTGGTTGCGATTTCGGCGAGGGCGTCGTTGACGTCGTCGCGTTTAAGCAGCGGCACGCGCGTGAGTTTCGCGCGCAGGTGTTCGATCACGTTGGCAGCCTTGCCAATCGCTTCGGGGTCGCCCTCAAGCTTGAGCGACGTACCGCGCGCGTAAATCCTGACGCCGAGCGTTTCGCGAATGCGTTTGAGGTTCGCGTCGGCAGGGCCGAATAGCTGCATGCGTTTTTCGTCGTTTTCGTCGAGCGTGATGATGAGTTCGGAAATGGTGGCGTTACTCCCAAGCGTCCAGCATTCGGACTGGTAAACTTTAGGTCGTCAGTTTACCAGCATCCACCACGCGACGGGAGCCGTCGGCAGCAGCGAATCGAGCACGTCGAGCAGGCCGCCGAAGGCCGGGATCTTGCTGCCAGAGTCCTTGGCGTCGGCGTCGCGCTTCAGGAGCGATTCGATCAGATCGCCCGCCTGTCCCAGCACGGCCATCAGCACCCCAAAGACGACAGCCATCGGCAGCGTGGGAAAGACCGTCGCCCAGTCCGGTGGCGTTTCGGCGATGTAGCCTGCGTAAAGGGCCGGCAAGCATGCGACCAATACCGACGCCGCGATGCCGCCGAAAAAGCCTTCGATCGTCTTGCCGGGGCTGAGCCAGGGGATCAGCTTGTGCTTGCCAAACGCCATGCCGGTAAACAGCGCTCCGATGTCGCAAATCTTCACCGACGCGACGAAGTAAAGCAGCAGCCATACGCCTTGCGATGGTGCGAACACGCGCAGGCGAATCATGAACGCCGGCAACAGCCCGAGGTAAACCAGCATGAAGCAAGTCGTGCCCAGCGCGGCGACAGCCCCTTCGACCGTACCTCGGCGAATCACCAACAGCCCGCTGCCGATGAAGCCGACCGTGAATATGGCCAGCGTCCATTTCATGTCGAACAGTTCGTTCAACTTCGGATTGGCCTGCGGACCGTTTCCCGCAACAAACGGCACGGCAATCAATGCCAAACACACGAGCGTCGGCCACGCCTCCAAAGCCTTGGCACCGGCAGCTTGAAACAACTGGCGCATCTCGACGAGCGAGAACGCTACCAGCGTCATGATCACGAGTGAGCTGATGAAGCCGTTAACCGACACCATGCCGAGCGGCGCGAGGCGGTCGCGCCACGCGTCGCTAAGGCGCGCACCATCCAGCGCCGCATCGCCCGCGAGCAAGCCGACGAGTGCGACGATCATGAGTATGCCGAATATGAATCGCTGACGCAGCATAGATCGGTTGGTGTAACGGTTGTGGCCGTTGGCAGCAAGCGCGGGGGGTTAATCGGCGGAGGTAACCGAATCGGGGCCTTTGCGAATGACGAAGCGGTCGATGGCCTTGCCGGTCGAATCGATCTGCCGCACCCAGCACACGTCGGGGCGCAGTTCGATATCGGTGAAGCTGAACGCCGTATCGTTATACGTGCGGATGTAAGCGGGCGGATTCGGATTTTCAGGATAGCGATGTGCGCCGGCCGCGCCGGTCACGATATAGACCACGCCGTGCCGACCTTCGACCGGGGCGATGGTGGGTGGGTCGGTCTCGGGCGTCACCACGTCATGCTCGATTTTGTCGGGTCGTTGGTCGCTCGGAATACGATTGGTCACGATCGACTGTCGAACGCCGTCGTGTGCCGGGTCGCGTGTGCGCAGTGCCGAACCCGAGAGCCGCAAGTTGGCCAAACCGATTTCCGCTTCGTCGATGATTTCATCCTGAAACAACGGTGCGGTGCGTTCGTATAGGTGATTGTGGCCGTTGAAGACGATGTCGACTTCACACGATTCCAAAACCTCTACAAACGCTTTTTTCAGATGTGCCGAACCTTCGGCCATGTGTGCGCTGTTCGTGTAAAACGGATGGTGAAAATAAACAAACTTCCATTTGGCGTCGCAATTCGTTAATACGTCACGCAACCAATCCGCGACCGTCGTTTGCATGGTTTCGAGCGTGATGGCACCGTCGGGTTCGGCAAGGTTGGTATCCATCGCCACGAAACGCGCGGGGCCGTAATCAAAGTAGAAATTGCGTTCGGTTTGTACGCCTTCCGGCCCGTTCGGTGGCAGGCAGAATTCGTCGAGCATCGGTTGACCGCGCTCGCTGACGACGTCGTGATTGCCGAGGCAGGGCAGGAAGAAACTCGTCGGAAGCAGCCGCTGATACGGACGGTAGAAGTTATCGAGATAATCCTCGCGGGCGCCGGTTGGATAGATTAGATCGCCTGTATGAATGATGAAGTCCGGGCTGCAGGCCCGCATGCGGTCTGCCAGCATCGCTTGCGTGTTGCTGCCGACGCCCGAATCGCCGAAGGCCAGAAATCGAATATTCGCGTTGCGACTTGGCGGCGTGCGAAACGTGTGCGGCCCGGATGTTAGCGCGTCTCGCGACAGTAGACCGCGGATTTGAATCGTGTATTGATACGCCGTATCTGGCGGCAGGTGATCGAGTTCGAGTTGATAGCGACCGTTCTCTGGGCGAACCTTGTGAATGTCGGCCACGGTTTCGCCCGACGCCCGCACTTCGATGGTCGCCTGCTCGAATGGAGCGTTGGCCGTCCACAAAATGGTGACGCGGTCGGGGGCGGGCAACTGCACCATTGGGCCGGTCAGCAGGGCGGGTTGGGTTTGCTCGTTGTATTTGAACGCCACGGTGCCCGCGATGGCCGCGATGAGGACGGTCCACGCGACGAGCTTGCGACTCGCCGAGACTTGCCGTGGCGATTTGGTCGGGTCGGTTGGTTGATTCTGCTCCATATCCATACCTTAGAGCCCGGCGGCGAATTGTCACGGGCGAATCGGCCACTTAGACTTGATTAGCAACGACGCGGAGGAGACCTGCATTATGCCCATGCCGGATGGCACACCGACGATTAACGAGCTTTCGGATCGCATTCATTCGATTCGGGACTCTCTTTGACCTGCCGACGAAACAGTCTCAACTAGACGACATCGAGAAGAAGATGGGGGAGCCGGATTTTTGGGATAAACCCGACGCTCAGGATGTGGTCGCGCGCCTGAAAGGCCTCAAGGCCATCGTCGAGCCGATCGAGGCCACGATTTCGCGGGTCGAAGATTTGCAGGTCCTCACCGAGCTGGCCGACGCCGAAGACGACGAAAGTGCCCGTGCCGAAGCCGATCAGGAGCGACTGGCCATTGCCGACGAGATGGAACGCGTGTCGCTGCTGGCTTTGCTGTCGGGCAAAAACGACAACCGCGACTGCTTTTTCTCGATTCAGGCGGGTGCCGGCGGGACCGAGGCGTGCGACTGGGCCGAGATGCTGCTGCGGATGTACCTGCGGTATTTCGAGAACAAGGGCTTCAAAATCGAAGAGTTGGCCCGCAAAGACGGCGAAGAAGCCGGCATCCAATCGGTCAACCTGCTGGTGAAGGGGCCGTATGCATACGGCTATCTCAGTACTGAGGTGGGCGTTCACCGGCTGGTTCGGATCAGTCCGTTTAATGCTCAGGGCAAACGTCAAACCAGTTTCGCAGCCGTCGACGTCACGCCGGTCTTCCCCGAAAGCAAGATCGAGCTGCCGGAGAAGGACATCGACGTGACGGCCTTTTGCCGCAGCAGTGGTGCGGGTGGCCAGAACGTGAACAAGGTCGCCACCGCCGTGCGGATTCGGCACATTCCGACGAATTTGGTCGTCGAATGTGTCAACGAACGCAGCCAGGCGCAAAACAAGCGACAGGCGATGAGCATTCTCGTCTCGAAGTTGGAGCAACTCGAACAGGCCAAACGCGACCAAGAAATGGCCAGTCTCTACAGCGCCAAGGGCGAGATCGCTTGGGGCAACCAAATCCGCAACTACGTGCTGGATGACCCCCGTGTGAAAGACCTGCGAACCGGCGTGGAAACGGGCAACCCGCAGAAGGTACTGGATGGGGACTTGCAGCCGTATATTGATGCCTATCTGAAGAAGCGGGCAAAATAAGGCGTGTGATTTTTGACCGGCCGCGCGGTTCCCATTGGATGATTGGCGGCTCGTATTTTGAGGCGTCGGCATTTCGGAGTTTTGGCCGCCGAAATTGTGGGGTGGGGCACTTTTAGGGTGCCTATCGTCCTAAATTCCGATATATTCCACAGTTGCTACGGACGGGCGTTGTCGCCTCGCTTGAACAGGATGTGACCGAGGTCTATCATCAATTCGCAAGAGAGAACATCTCGCCCCCCCTCGCTGCTCGAGACGCCGGCCGCAACGTCTCAACCCGCCTCGCAACAGAAGATCGGGCTCACAGGTGAAAGTGCCGTGACAGCACGTACTGTTGCCATGCGCGCCGTGTTGCGCAATACCGCTCCGGCGTCGGTGGTTGAATTTGTCGATGGGGAATACCACTGGCGGGTGGCGGCCGACCATGCGGATTTTCTGCGCGTCCATCCGATCGATTGGCTGAATTTGGTGACGGCCGAGCAGGCCACGCTCGTCAAACGCAACAGCCGCCGCGACGTATGGCGCGTCGATCTCGATGGTCACGCGTATTTCGCCAAGCTTTATCACCCGAACGATCTGATCGGCAGAACCAAGGTCTTGCTGCGCGGCTCGACGGCCATGCTCGAATGGAACGTTGGGCTATACGCCGCTGCGTACGGCATCGCTACCGTGTTACCTGTCGCAACGGCACTAAAGGGCTTCCGCGGCGTGGGCGGTCCGTCGTTGTTGATTACAGACGCCGTGCCCGATGTTGTGCCGCTCAATGAATTCTGGCTCGAGATTCGTGGGCGACGGTCAGAAGAACGCGACCTTGCAGATTCTTTAGCGCGACTCATCGCTCGTGCGCATCAATGCGGTTTTCATCATGGCGATATGCACCCGGGCAACATCCTGGTGCGTCGCGGCGAGAATCGGGGCGAATCGTTATTTGTCGATTTGCACGACGTGATCACCGGCGCGGTCGTATCGCGCTCGGCCGCCGTTGCAAACTTGGCACAACTCAATCAATGGTTCCGTCGGCACGCCAATCTCACGATGCGCTGCCGCTTTATGAAGGCGTATCTCGAATATCGCGCGGCGTTTCGAAATGCGAGCCCCTTCGCGCGGGATATAAATCTTGACTGGCGCGAATTGGTGCGCCGCCTCGATGAGCGCGCGATTCGACATGCCGATGCCCTGTGGGCCAAGCGCGATCGTCGCACGAGGCGGAACAGCCGTTATTTCACGCGTATTCGTCCGGCCCCCGGTTGGCGCGGCCATGCGTTGTTGCGCAGCAAGCATCCGTCGCCAACGGCTGTTGCCGCGCGGTTTGAATATAAACGCAGTCAGTGGGATCGTTGGCTGAAAGAACCGCTCGCGTGGGTGCATCCGGATCGTGCAACGATCTTGAAGAACTCGCATACGGCGACGGTTAGCGCCACGCGTTTGCCGGTGAATGGTGAGTCGCCGCGTATCGTGGTCAAGCGTTCGCTACCGCGCAACATTTGGAAGCGCATCGGGTTTATCTTTGGCCGCTCGCGCAACCTGCGTGCGTGGAAGATGGCCAACATGCTGCTCAATCGCGATTTGCCAGTTGCCCAACCGTTGGCCGTCGTCGAACAATATCGAATGCGGGTCTTCCGAACCGAGTCGATTCTGCTGACCGACTTCGTCGAAGGTGCGACCGATCTGGAGATCTTTCTCCGCGACCGCATCGCGCAGCTTACTGGTTCAGAGCGATTGCGCGTGATCAATGAATTGATCGAATCAATGGTCGCGCTGCATCGACTGTTTCACGATCGTGGGTTTAGCCATCGCGATTTCAAAGCGCAGAATATTTTGATTCGTTGGGATGCGCCGTACGAGGGGCGACCGCAACTGACACTGGTTGATATGGACGGCATTCGCTATGTCGGGCGCACCAATCAGAAAGATCGCGAACGCGCGCTGGTTCGGTTAGCAGCGAGCGTGATCGGCAACCCGGGTTGGACGCGAACCGACTATCTGCGATTCCTCAGTCGGTACCTAACGGCGTTTGGCCACAGCGATCAACATTGGAAAGCCCGCTGGCGCGAAATCGAACGTGCGGTTTCGGACAAGCTGACGGCCAAAGAAGCGCGGCGACAATGGAAGCTGCGCCACTACGGTCGCGAATAGATGATGAAGTGAGGCCGGCAAGTAGCCCGTGCGAGGCTGTCGTACCAGCTAATAGCCGGTGCAGCGTCTAGCTTTTTGTTCGATTCGTTGCCTGTTTCAATCACCGTCCAAAGCGAATCGCCCCTATGTCCACCAACTCCACAGCACCGACTGTCGATGCGCCGCGCCGATCCGGTCAGCGCGGCTTCATTTTCGTTTTAGCGATGATGTTCTTGATGTTCGCTGGCGTCGTGTGGCAGCGGCATCGGCTGCGCGCTCATTGGTGGGGCATTCAATTGGCAAGCGCCGTGACGACCGAGGACAAGGCCGAGTGCATCGCGCGCATCGCCGATCAGGGGTCGCAAGGCCATGACGTGCTATTCGGGCTGGCTCACGAAGACGACCGCGAAGTTCGACAGATGTTGCTCGCGGTTTTGGCGGGCATGCCGGTGACGGACAGTGCGAGCGCTTACCAATCGCTGCTGCGTGATGAAGATGCCGAGGTGCGCGAAACGGCTGCGCTCGATTTGGCGTTTCGCAATCAAACGGCGGCGACCGAGATGATCGTCAACGCCGCGCGCGACGAAGCCGCGCCGACGGCGAACACGGCGATGGCCGCGCTGCGCCGGATTGGCGACGAGACTGTCGCGAGTTGCCTTAGCGATATCATCACCAGCTCCCCCGATCCGTTGCGTCGCGCGCAGGCGGTTGAGTCGCTTCTGATCTGGCTCGACACGCACGGCCGCGAATTGCTGTTGCATCCGACGGAGCCGGGGCAGGATTTCAAAACGCCCATCGCGGCCGCATTGGCGTCGGCATTGAACGACGTCTCGACATTTCAAGGCAAGTTGGCGTTCGAGCGCGAGATAACGGAC
>JAUIHO010000110.1 GCA_030432035.1 Phycisphaerae bacterium | reverse complement strand
GCGCTCCAGCGAGGTGTAGACTTCCGGCCAGGCGACGCGGGTGGGATTGGTTCCCAGCAACCACAGTGTTGAACCGAACTATGCGAACGGCGAGATAAAAATCGTGCGACGGCACGAGTTATTTGTTGGTTCGGGATCAATCAAAGTGAGCGAATCGGAGTTGTTGGAAGGCATATTGATCACGGCGTTGACGCGTCTGAAGAAGTTTTTGACCAACGATCTGCAGCCGATCAACCCGGATGACTTCCTGCCGTTGCGCGTCGAAGAGTTGTGCTTGTTGGGAACCTCAAGTTTGGATCGAGAGCCGATTATTGAACCGGAAGAGTTTCAGCAGTTGTTCGATATCACGCAGATTGCTTATGTGAAAGTGGCCGACCTAACGACGGCGTGATGCCGTGATGGAGATTTGACAGATGGCTGACGACAAGAAACCCGACAACGCGCCGACCAAGACAACATCTAAAGCGGATGGTGATACGCGTCTCGTCGTGCCCGATGGCTTCGTGTTGATGTGTTTCGAAGGACCGCCGGACGAAGGCATGAACGCAATGCTCGGCAGGCCTGTTGCGAAGGGGCACATCTACACGGTACCGCTGAAGAAAGCGGCGGCGTTGATCGACAGTAAGCAGCCGTTCGATCTGGCATATGCCGACGATCGACGGTTGATCGAAGCGGATTTGAAGAAGCTGCGCAACAAGCAAAGCGCCTAACGCAGTCGGCGGAATTGGTAAGCGATGCGGTTTGTTCGACCGCTGATCACCGGCAGGGAGGCTGGTAACTATGCCCGGAAACTTCAAAGAGGAAATCGTTCTGCTGGGCCTCGAATCGACGCGCGGCACAGCGCCTGCTTCGTCTGCATGGGACGTGAATTTTGTCGGTCAGGGATTCTCGCGTCAGTTGGTGCACGGCACCGGCAAGGTCGATGGCTCTGCCACTCACCCGTACACTAGCAAGCAGGTGAAGATCGGTTCGACCGCATCGCCCAGCCTCGAACCCGATTTCAACTCCAACACCATTCGCGACATCATCCAGATGTTGACGAAGCGCAGCAGCGGCGTGATGCCATCGTTCACGATTCGACACTCGGCACCGAGCGTCGATCAGATGAACTTTCTGGGGGCGATCGCGAATCAGTTGTCGATGGAGTACACGCGCGGCAGCGATCCGGATGATGGGTATATCCTCACGGGGTCGCTCAACTTTGAGTGCATGCAGCCGGCGGCAACATCGGGCATCTCTGCCGGCACGCCGGCCACGGGCAATCACTTCAAGATTTCAGAGGCCAGCTTCACGATCGACAGCGTAGCCGCCGACGACGTGGTTTCGTATCGGCGGCAGATCAGTATCGGTCTCGACTTGGGCGGCCTCAATGCAGCCGGGAAACGCATCTACATCGTTGAGGGGATGTTGCAGGAAACGATCACGTTGCGTGCGAAGTTCAGCAGCGATGCGTGGCGTGCGATCGTGGCTGCCGGCGACGAAGTGCCGGTGGTGATTCAGCATGCGACCGGCGTTGCCAACGAGACGGTCACCGAGACGATCGCGGCCGCGACGATTCAAACGCACGACCTCGGCAACGACGGCAGCACGCGCATGCAAGAGATCACGATCACCGATCCGGGAATTGGTGAAGCGGCGGCACCGACCGTGTGGACGTTTGGTTCGGCCATTGGGGATATCTTCAGCCTGTAAGCGAATGGTATGACGCAGTTTTCGTTTAGCTACAAGATTGACGCGATCGACAACAGTGAGTCGGGGCTCGCTGATGCGCTTGGATCGCTTCGAGGTTGGTCGACGAAGGCCGCGGCGTTGGTTCAAGCGCCGTTTAAGTTCGGTGGTGCAGCGCTGGGCTTCCTTCGTGATTTCAATCTTGGACTGAAGCCGCTGTTGGGTGGCCTCGATTCGATACTTGATACCGGGTTGCGACTGGAGGCGCAGCAGAAGAGCTTTGAAGCGCTGACCGGTAAGCAAGGAAAGCAAGCACGAGAACTCGCGAAATCCTTAGTCGCGGCCGCCAATGGCACGTTGACTCTGGCTAAGGCGCAACAGATCGCCAACCGCGCGCTGGCGTCGAACATACAGATCGATCAGCTGGGAACGCTGCTCGACTTCGCTTCGCGTAAGAGTATCACCACTGGCAAAGATCCCGGACAGGCTATCGATACGCTCGTGACCGGGCTGGCTCGCGGTAGCACCTTGTTCCTCGATGACTTCGGGATTCTTGTTGATGGCATCGATGGCGTGCGCCGCACGTTTGATTCGATCAACGGAGAAGGCGCATTCGATGCGCTTGGACCTGCGGCCCAGAAGGCAGAGATCATTCGGCAAGCGTTGGCCGAGATGAATCAGCAGATGGGCAACATCGGTGTGACCGGCAAAGAGTCATTCTTCGTGTTGGAGGGCATTAAGAACTCACTGAAGAGTTCATTGAATCAGTTGATTGCAGCTGTCGCAAGAAGCAAGGATCTGCGCGACATGCTTGCGGGTGTTCAGTCACTCGTCGGTGGAACTGTAGACCACCTTGAGAAAGGTGGCTCGTTGTCTGAACTTTTGTTCGGGAAGAAGGGTGGAAAGAGTGGCGGCTTGCTAGGAATCGGTGGCGCGGTGCTGACAGATGCCGGCGTTCTTATTGGTAAGGGATTTGTTGGTGTTCTGTTCGAAGCGATTGAGCGACTTGGGAAGCCCATTACTGAAATGATCGATAGTGTAATTAAGAGCATTCGAAAAACTTGGGATGATATAAAGACTAACATGGCCGGGATGCTGGGGCTGTTGGGCATCGATCTGTCTTCGTTGGGTAGTGGAAAGCGACAACAGCACGAAAGTCGGAGAAGAAAGAGTCGCTCTGAGTCGATTATCCCTAGAAACTCCGCCACCGAAGAAGCGGATTATCAGAAGCGTCGAAGAGAGATTTCTGAACGTCATGAGCAATGGAGACAAGACTGGGAAAAAAGGCGACGAAATCAAAACCGAACCGAATCAAGTAAGTCGAAAGATTCGCCATCCGTGTTGTCGATCTTTGATACGCCACCACAGGATAAAAGCCGCCCTTTCCTCGACAGGCTCTTTGAACTCATAGAGTATCGCGTTCGGTTCTGGCTCGGCTACCCAATTACGCCCAGTGCAAATCCCAACCCACGTGACGGTCGGTTATGGGCGTCAAGTCAGAGCGCAAACCCAGCACTTTTATTCCCATCATTAACAGCCAGCGCTGCAATTGCGGGTGGCAATTTCTTACGGCAACCCGGCGATCTGTTTCGCAGTATTGGCGACGAAGGTCGTCGGCTCATCGCTGACGCGTTGGGTTTCAATCGAACGCGAAAAGAGATTGGCTTGTTCCGTGCCGATTTCCCAAACGCCTCGACCGACAAGGCTGGCCTAAAGCCACTTGTTGACGCGGACTCGCTGATCCCGTTGACACAGACGGAACGTCAGCGTCGCCGCCGTGAACGTAGCCGGATCACCAACACAATCGACCTAATGGAATCCGGTAATCGTGGTGTGCGTGCAGAGGCGCGACGAAGAGCAATCGAACGAATCCGTCGCCTGCGAGCTGATGGTCGTGACGTACTGCCTCGTGATCGCCGCCGAATATTCGACGAAGAATTCAAGCGGACAGTGAAAGAATCCACTGATCCTTTGCGAGAACAAATCCGTTTGATCGATCAATCGTTGGCAGAAGACAAGGTTAATCGCGATCAACGCATTCAGCAGATGCGTGGTGATGACGGATCGAAATTGAAACAAATTGCTGAAGACTCCCTCAAGCAAGTTGAGTCGTTGGCAATGATGACTTCAACGGGGCAGTTGATTGCTGCTCTATTGGATCAGCTTGTATCCGCTGCGGGCGGATTCGAACAGAGGCTTGCCGCAATAGGCTTTGCAAAACAATAGAGGTGAAGAATGAATATTGACTTGAATAACACGCCACCCGATCTCGAAATTTCACTTGGGGATAGCCCCGTCGTATTTAAGCACCTGTACTTCAATGGTGCGGAACGCATGGCGATCCTAGATCTGCTTACAACTGATTGGAGTGCGGCGTTCGAGCGATCCATTCAGAAAGTCGTCGGTGTCGACGGGTTACTTGACGCTGATAACAAACCAATTCCGAAAGGCAAGATCAACGATCTCATTGGCCTGCTCAAATTCGAACAACAGATCGATTTGTTTTCTCAACAACTCGTTCTTAATGGAACTCCGTTCAAGATCATTCAGAACATGGTAGAGAGACTTCTCAGCAAGGAGGATGCTGAGGCTGTCCGACAAATGGCGGACGAACTGGGAAAGCTGCCATTCGTCGCGGCGAAGAAATCGTCGACCGATTAATTCACTACCGCAATATCGCGCGGCAAATTGGCGTGGCGTTTCACGTAGACTTGCCAGGCTTGCCCGCTATTGCTGAACGCGTATTGGTTGAACGAATTAATCGACAGGACAAGTCCGTGATCATCGAACGGAATATCTTTGGTATTTGATGCGTGGCCCACACACTCACATTCAACGGCGACGAAGTCGGCCAGTACTTGATGGTCGTACAGCCCGTAAACGAACTGCTGACGCCTGCAAACTTTCGCGTCGGGTTGTTTCAGCAGAACGCTGCTGTGAATGCCGACAGTCGCAATTTGGTGCGGTCGTATCGCTTTGTGGTGACGCTGTTGGGGTCCAGCCCTATATCGGCAGCACGACTGCTGGAGATTATTCAACAACTGCAAGGGCGACGAGGCGACATCGTCGCTGTTTTCGACAGCGACCGGGTGGAGTTGGATCAGTGGGTTATCAATCGTGTGGAGTCCGCCATGCCGTCGCCCGGCTTCGGAGGTCTTTGGCGACCGGGCGTTGCGATCACAGCTGTCGGCGAAAACCCGCCGCGATACTCTGAGGTGTAAGCTCGTGCCGTATTATCGAATGAAGGTCAACAACACGATCGTGCTCGATGGGCCGCCGTTGGCGTCGGCAGTCGAAGACGGCGTGATCAATTTGATCGACATTCGACGCAGCTACGATGGACCGTCGGAGTTGCGCTTTCGCGTGTACGGCGATCCCGGCACACCTCGCTTTGGTGCAGATGCCAAGGTGGTGTTGTATCGCGAAGAGGTGCTGGTCTTTGAAGGCCTGACTAGCCTGCCGCGTCGATCGTGGGCGACCGATCGTTATCCGTATAGCGAATACACCGCGTTCGACTATTCGAATCTGTTGCGCCGTGGCACGGTGCTCGATGAGAATGACAACCAGTCGATCGCATTGGCCGGCAACACGGTCGGTGCGATTGTGACGTCGTTATTGGAATTGGCTGGCGCACAGCTGTCGGCCGAACGCGTCGGTTTGGAAGAAGTGGTCAACTTTAGCGGCGGCGCGGCGTCGTTGCCAGCATTTCCAGTGACTCTACAGGGAGAGTCGTTTGACGAAGCATTGCGCCGAATAGCGGCGGCAGCACCAGGCGTCGCATTGGTGATGCTGCCGGGAGCGAGCGAAGGCCTGTCACGCTACACCTTCGTGAATCTCTACGCGTCGTCGCCGTATCAACTATTAATCGATTCAACACGTGTATTGTCGTTGGCAATTCAGCAGTCGCTCGACGATCGTTGTGGTGCAGTGCGCGTTTTGCAGGGCAACACTCAGGGTGAGGCAGAGGTCGAGTTCGAAAGCGAAGTCGAGCTTTCTCCCGACTGGACTGATGACGAAGCGAGCCAGTGGACGTGGTCTGACTACTACCTTCGGAACAGTGGTGACCAGCAAGGCGACAATTCGCATGTCTATCGTCGATTCAGTTACGAAGATCCTAGTGATGAGATCAGCGAAAACTCGTTACGTGTGGCATTGGTTCGAACCCAGCCAAACAATGAAGATCCCGATTATGGATGGCAGCGCAACCAGATCGTTGATCTAAACACCACTGAGAAGAAAGTCCTTCTGCGTTGGCCCGCGATTCGAAACATACCGAATCGAAAGATTTGGTTTTTTAACGCGCATGATCCTGGGCATGTCAAACCGGCGCTGGCCAAGATGAAGTACACCAATAACTTCTCTGCTCAAGCTCCGATCGTTATTGCGGAGGTGCGCGTTCCAGGTACTGGTTTCTCTGGTCGCGCATACGAAATCGCCAAGCGGACATGCGCGTTTGAAAAGATCATCACGGTGCCCGCAGGCGTAACGCGAGAAGCGTATGCACAAGCAGCATTCCGGGCATTTACAGAACCATTAGTAATTGGGTCGGTTCCCGTCGAAGATCCTCTTCCTGATGATCTTTGGCGACTCGACCGGCGCATAAATATCGCGACGGCTGGCGGGATTGCCACGGGCTTCGAATCAATGTCGGCTCCGATGCGAGCCTTTACCGTCAAGTTTATGAGTGGTGAGACGGCCACTGTTGAGTTCAATCGCGACGACACACAAATACTAGGTGAGGGAGGCCGATGAGTTTATCTGACGCATTGGCCAACAAATTTGCGACGCTGTTTCGCGCGGTCGGTGAACTACAGCGACAGTTCGGTCTCCGAGACCGCGAACTCACTGAGTTCAAACGATCTATCAATGATCAATTAAATATTCTGTCTGAGGTGCAACTCGCGCCGTTTGCCTTCACGCCGCCGCTAATGTTAATGCGAATCGAATCGCAGCTCAGTAGTAGCGGCCTCTTCACCGCCCGGCGGATGGATATCCAGGCGAATCAGATGGTGCTTGATATCGAAGACACGCGCGTGTTTCTCGTGCGCTCGATGCCAGGCGAGACCGGCGTGTTCGTGGGTGCACGTGTGTGGGTCCAGCAGATCGGCACCATGACATCACCGGTTGCCGAGGACGACGGCGCGGAACGTGGCGTGTACGGCATCGTCAGCGGTGAGTCTCATGGCTTCGAAGCGCTCATCTCTGGTGCACCAACGACCGATGAGAACGACGACATCTTCTACCCTTGGGTGCAAGACGGTCTTTATGCGTCCGACGAATACACGTCGGATACGGTCATCCATGAAGGTGGCGCCCCGTTTGGCAATGCCAAGCTTACGGCACGCGCCGGCTGGGACTTATCTTTCGACCCGCCACGAGTCACGATTGCGGTCAACACGCCAGTCTTCATTCATTACAGCAGCACCGATGGCTGCTTCTTTATTTCGCAGGTCTCCGAGCCACAGCTGGAGGAATGCGACTAATGGCGAAGCTATCGATCAGTCTTGCGACCGGTAGGGCATTGATTACTGCCGCAGGCAAGTGGATGCTCGGTTGCTGTTGTACACCGCCGCCCGATTGTGGCTGCTGCGTGCAGACGGGCACCGGGCCCGATGTGTACGAATGCCAAGACACGGGGTTGCCGGGCACATCTGGTGAAGACTACTGCATCGGGACGCTCGGCGGCACGCCACTCAAAGGCGTCTGGCTCAATCGACAATTCCGGTGCTTGCCGTGCGAGTTCGAATACGAATCGTCGTCCGTCGTGGCTCCGACATGCCCCTATCCAGCAGCGGATGATTGTGGCGAAACCTGTGACGATTTTGACAGTGCGCCTGCTACGATGTTGGTTGCCGTGAACGGTCCGTTCAATGATGAGCCATCTGGCCCAGGCGAAAACGTTGGGGACTATACCGATCCATGCTGGTTCGAAACATTCAGCCTTTGCGTATCGAAGATTCAAGCGGTACTAGCACAAGGCCTTATCCTCGAGCAGGAACTTGGACTTTCGTGCCCTGATGTGCCGGAGCCTGTTTGCGAGACGGTGCATGGGTGCGATTACGTTGCCGCTGAATCGTTTGCTTTTTGCCCATCGGATGGGTGTGCAGATGGACCATTCGGTGATCCAACACCATGTGAGCCCGGTTGTTCTGCCACCTTCAGTATCACGGCCAGCCTTGTGCCGGGCTGCGGTTACGCGTTCGCGCTGAGCGCATCGATTGCCCCCTTCTCCATTTGTAGAGATCAGATTGTCGGCGGTGGCGCAACCGGTCCTTGCGATGACGTCAGTATTTCGATGACGTGGGGGCCCGGCGCAACGGGCGGCGGATGCATGACCGGAAGTAATTGCTTCAATGAACTGACACCCGGTGCAGAACTGGACGTTGACGACGAAGCTGGCGTGCTGGAAGGCACGCCTGATGTGGTGGTGCAGATCGCATGAAGTTACCGCAGATAGTCAATACTGAGCCGCTCACGATCGATGCCAAGACAGCCTACGCGCGCCTCGGGCGTTGTATGGGCTGCGAACATCGATCGGCGTCGCGATGCACGAAATCGAACTTGCCCGTCGGGCAACATGTGCTGCTGAATGCCAACTGCCCAATCAACGCGTTACCGCCACTGAAGGTCGTGAATGGTTACGCATCACACGGTCGTCGCAAACTGACGTGGCGCAATCACGTGTGGCTGTTCTTCGTCGGACTTGCAAAGCTGGATCATGGCATCAGCGGAACATGCTTGCCGCCTGAGGAAGTCATCAACAAGCGCCGCGCGATATGTGAGGGCTGCGAACTGCAATCGAAGCGTGGTTTGCTATCGCGATGCAAACCATGCGGCTGCTTCGTGCGTGCGAAGGTGCGCGTCGCGACCGAAAAATGTCCCAAAGGAAAGTGGGATCGCGCGGAAGTTCCGGCCGGTTGCCCGTCGTTCCTGAAGCGTGAGTGTGCGACGTGCAAAGGAAAACGTAAGCGGTCAACGAAAGCGGAGGCATAGCCGGTGTGTCCACCATTGTTCTCGATCATCGTTATCCCACAGTACGCATTGCACGCGATCACCACATCGAATGGGGAGCAGAGGTTGCCCTCTACTGGAATGGTTCTCGCGCACCCAACAATGACGGGTTCACTGTTGGTGGTGAGATCGACTACACCGCGCCACTCGCTGTGCGGCGGCTCTGGCCAGAAGGTTTGCAACCATCACTCTTTGGCGGCGGCTTTGGAGAAGGTGGTTTCGGCGTTCCTCAATCAGGCCACGACCCACAGCGCGGGTTCGGCATGGGCGGCTTCGGGGAGGGCCCGTTCGGTGTTGGCGCGAGCTATTGGTCGTGGCAGTCGCCGTTCCCCTGGCGTAACGGGATCTATTCATTGTCCGCGCGATTACGCGATCGACTCGGTAATGAACAAGCGACAGCGGTGGCCACGTTCACGATCCAGATCTCGGCGCTCCCGCGTGCCGTCCCCTCCGTAGCTGTTGCCGGCGTCGCGATTGGTGCCCTGCAGTTGACCTGGAAACCCTCGCCCGATTTTGAAGTTACGGAGTAGCGATGAGTAAGCTGACACGTGAAGAGATCGAAGAACTCGGCGGCACGTCGTTTACGAACGACGGGTATTTCGGCGGGTTCATCGCCGCGCTCAATGGCCTATATGTTCCCGGCAAGTCGGTCAGTGAGAACGGCGCTCACTTCAATGCGATGGTCAATCTGCTCGCCGAGATCGGCGATCGGTTAACGGCCGTCATGCCTGCGTTTGTTTACAAGGACAGCGGTGACACCGATGCACAATTCAGCGTTTCTGCCGGCACGATCATCGTGCGTGGCAAAGAAGTCACGTTCGCTGGTGCAACGGCGCAGGGAGCACTCACGACGGGCACCAACTACATTTGGTTGAACGTGTCGACGGCCGCGTCGGCGACAGTCGGCTTCGGTACATCGTGGCCGGCTACGGAGCACATCCGACTGGCAACGATCGTGAAGCCGGGCAGCGGCTCTTGGAAGTCTGCGAACATCACAAGGCTCGTCGGCGCTCAGGCATTCATGCCGGTTCGCGGTGTGCCTTACACAATCCGCCGCGACTTTGTATTCGACACGTCAGCATCAATCGACTTCGGTGCGGTACCTGCGGGCGCGATTGTGATTCCGAAGCTCGTCTCGGTCACGACAGCATTTGATGGTTCTGCTCCGACCATAAAAGTCGGCGACAACGGTAATGACGATCGGCTAATCATTACCGGCGACGCCGATCTCACATCGACCGGTATTACGGCGATCGACCGACCGCACCATTACACCAGTGAGACAGTGATCACGGGAACGTATGCGGCCGATAGCTCTGCGGCCGGCGCGGCGTCGGTTGTCTTGGAGGTGATCCCTTAGTAGTGCCAATCAGGATCAAGAACAACACGGCAGCAACAAACGCGCATGTGTACAATCGGCTCTTGGCGGCACAGCTTGCTGCTGTCAATGGACCGGTCGCCGTCGCCGCTTGGATTAAATTCCCGAAGGAGTTTTCGGCCACGTGGTTCTATCAGGCATATGGCGAAGACCCTGCGCTGTCGAATTCTCTACATAACTCGTTCTTGGAGCTCTACTATTTCGACGCAAACACCGGCGACGGCAACTACGACCGGCTGACGGTTAGAAGCCAGCGGAATGGTGCCGATGGTGTGTACGCGACAGACACGACCATTGCCGATCAGAGTTGGCATCTCATCGTAATCAACTTTCAGGCCGGCGGGGTCGGTAAGAGTGCATATAGCTATCAACTTTCGGTTGATGGCGGCGCATTCATAACTGGCAGCGGCAGCGGACAGGATGCAGTCTTTGCATTATCAAATATCGTTCTGGGGCGACTGTTCGCATCAAACAACTCATTCAGTACGTCGCTCGATGCTGTAGATGTGAACTATGCTTTCGTTGCGCATCGATCCGGTTGGTACACGACTGACGACGTAGCGGCGATGTATGGCAGTGGCCCGGATGCCGGCGACGGGGTTGATCCTTATTCGATCGACACCGGAGACATCATTAACTACACCCGGTTCGATGATGAGCCTACGGCTGTGATTGGTCACGACTGGATCGTCGACGGTGATGACTTTGATTGGGTGGATGACAAGCCCGCCATATTAGAGGCGACCTACGGTAGTTACGAGATCTATCTAACGCGCGATCGCGTTCCGGATGTCGAGGTTGATGAGCCTTGGTCGGTAGCTGCAAGTGACCAGCTGGCGGCGTCACTATTTCCTCCCAGTCTGGTATTCGGCAGTCCAAGCGTCGATGGCCGATACTTCGGTTTTGTTGTCCCGGTGAATGAAGTCGGCACCGGGCCACAGTCGCCAATCTTTGAAGCCGAAATCCAATCGGGCCAATTCAAGGTCTTGCCCGCTCCTGTCAGCGATCTTCGTGCCTCGCCACTATCGGGTGGGCGTCTCGATGTTCGCTGGAAGCACTCCGACGCGAACCCCTACATCAAACCAACAGACTTTGAGGTGGATGGTGAGATCGTGTTGGACGCTGGCGGTACCACTCCGATTAACCAGGCCGTCGATCGCGAGGGCCTGAAGTCAGATTACCAGGTGATCCTTGGACCTTACGGTGATGGCGTGGTCACGATCGGCGTGGCTGCACGAAATTCTTCGGGAAACAGTCACGACGTAGCCCCTGTGATTTCGGCGCGAACGGATGCGACGCCGCCGGTGGCAACACCGCTGCAGGCGTCCGTGATATAGGACGTTGATCAGCAGCTTCGTGCGGCGATCGACGTGACATCGAATTGCCTTCGAAAAAGGACCGCCGGTCTCGGCGGTCGCTCCGCGCGCCGAGATTTCGTCCCGTTTTAAGTGCGCGCCGTCCCGTTTTTTTGTGCGCGCACCAGCGATGGCGCCCCCCTCCCTTCAATCCCCCTTAGCAACACCCCCTTGACAAACATACCAACCAGTCGGTATATTGACGAAAGTCATGCCCAAGACCGCCGAAAAACCCCTCCCCGCTCGCGAAAAGCTCATTTTCGCCGGTGTCGACCTCTTCCGCCGCCACGGCTACGTCGCCACGCCGGTCGATGCGATCTGTGCGGCGGCGGGCGTGAGCAAGGGGGCGTTTTTTCATCATTTTGCCAGCAAGGAGGCGCTCGCAGAGGCCTGCATGGATCAGTGGGATGACCTGATGGCCGGCTGGGATGCCGGTCACGTGGCGGCCGCCGATGGTGCCGACGCCGTCACGATTTTGGCGACGTACATGCGACGCAGCACCGCGTTTTTGGCAGACCCGAAAACCTTTGCCTCTTGCCTGCCCGGCACCACGGTGCAGGAGATTTCCGAAAGCCACCCGGCCCTGCGCGACCGCGCGAATCAGTGTTTCACAAAAGCGCACGAGCGCTTTCAAACATTACTCGCCGCGGCGGCGGAAGAAAAACAGACAACTGTCAATACCGACGCACTCGCGCGGCTTTGGATCGGCACGATTCAAGGCGCGCTGATTCTCTTCAAAGCCTCGCGCGACGTAAGCGTGATCGACAGCAACATGTCGCACGTGAGTCAATACATCTTGCAACAGATCGGCGCGACGGATGTCGCGAACGCAACGAAGCCTTAAACGTCAGTAGCGAAGGTTCTTTCCCTACAACGAGATGACGATTGATCAAAAAGTAGGGTGGGTCGTACTCGACCCACCGAAACACACGCGATAAACGATGGCGGGTTGAGTGCAATTAGTCCTATGACCGCGAGACGATTGAAGACCCTTACCCCGGCCCTCTCCCTGCGAGGGAGAGGGAGTAGACGTCGCCCACATTCTTAATGTGGATACGGCACTACAGCGCTACGACAAATGATTTGACTAAGGCGATGTAGGGTGGGTCGTACTCGACCCACCGAAACACACGCGATAACCGATGGTGGGTTGAGTACAACCCACCCTACGATTCAAAAAGGAGCACAACTATGAACTTGGCCCACATGTTTCTCGACGAATTCAACCGTGAAGCGAAGACCACGCGCCGCTTTCTCGAACGCATACCGACGGACAAGCTCGACTTCAAACCGCACGAAAAGTCGATGTCGGCCGGTAAGCTTGGCCTGCATATCGCCGCGTCGCAAAAAGGCATCATGGAAATGGCGCTCGCCGATTCGTTTGACTTCAACAACATGAAGCCACAAGACACGCTTCCGAGCAACACGCAAGAGATTCTCGCGGCTCAAGATGCCAGCGTGCAATTCGTTAACGAAAAACTGCCGACGATCACCGACGAGCAAATGATGCAACCTTGGCGCGCCGTGCGCGATGGTGAGACCGTCTTCGAGATGCCGCGCATCGGCGTGATTCGTAATATTCTGATGAACCATATCTACCATCATCGCGGTCAATTGGGCGTGTATCTACGACTGATGGGTTGCCGCGTACCAACGGCTTATGGACCGAGCGGCGATGAGAACATGGATGGTTCGCCGATCGAAGAAGCGGCGACCGCGAGTTAGGCAATTATCATTGATACTTGGAAGTGCTTTTGGGCGTGCATAGCCCATTGAGACTTTGCCAAAACCCTCACCCCGACCCCCTCCCTTCAAGGGAGCGGGAGCATTTGTAGGGTGGGTCGTACTCGACCCACCGATGCACGCGCGGCTTTCGATGGTGGGTTGAGTACAACCCACCCTACTTTTTCACCAATAATGCGCGGTGCGCTTGTTGATGCTTCAACGGCTTAACTAAATGCGTACGTAACGCCGGGCAAGCGAAAAACTGTCATCGACCGGCCCTTCGTCGCGCCACTTGGATTCATCCCAGGCGGGAAAGTAGGCATCGCCATCAATGTTCGGTTGATCGATATTCGTGATCAGCATTTCGTCGACAACGTCTTGTTCGAGCGCTTGCTGATAGATCTGAGCCCCCCCGATGATAAAGGCGCGCGGCTCTTTGCGGCGGCGGCAACAATCGATGGCCGATTGCAAATCGCTAAACACATCGACGCAGGTTTGATCGTCGCTGCGTCGCGCGTCGGTATCGTCGGCGGCGAACAGCACTTCCAACGCTGGATCATCCGGCGGCGGCTTTGACGGAATTGCCGGTTGATAATCGGCCTGCCGCGTGATGATCAGGTTGCGCCGCCGCGGCAAAGGTCGCCCCATCGATTCATACGTCTTGCGCCCCATGATGACGGCCGTGCCCGCTGTCTGACGCTTAAAGAACTTCAAATCTTCCGGCAAATGCCACGGCAGTTGGCCATCCTTACCAATGACGCGGTCCTGATTCATGGCGGTAATAATGGTTAGTTTCATGAGATCGATCGGGTGGGCAATTCGTCAACGTATCGTTTGGATTGGTTGGCGATGGATTTGGTGATATGGCGATCTGGAGATTTTGTGAAAGGGCCAACGCCAACTTTCTTTTTGGACACCGTGTGCAAGTAAAGCGTGGTCGGTAGCAACCCTCCCCTAACCCCTCCCTGCACGGGAGGGTAAGCAGATTTGCCTTCGCTATTCGCCCTTCCTTAAACCGCTACCTTAAACCGAATCGGCTCATGGCATTGATAATTCTGCAACTCGAAATCTTCAAACTGCAATTCGTTAAACGGCTTATTGGCGATCTTCAACGTCGGCAACGGTAGCGGCTCGCGCTTGAGTTGTTCGCGCAGGCCAGCGACATGGTCGTATGCTTCCATCTTCGATCCCGCTTGCGCCGCATATACGTGAGCGTCCACGATCGTGTGTGCAAACTTGCCCGGCAACAGGTCACACTCTTGCGCGATCATCATCGTTAAACATGCATAAGCCGCCATGTTGAACGGAATGCCGAGCGCGATATCGCCTGAGCGTTGCGTGAGATGACAATTCAAACGACCGCCGGACACGTGGAATGCATAGCTGTAATGGCAAGGTGGCAACTTGCTCGTCGTCGCGTTGCCGGGTTCCCATGCCGTCACGACGAGGCGGCGACTCGTCGGTTCGCGTTTGATGGTGTCGATCACGTATTGAATCTGATCGACTTCGCGCACGCACCACTCGCCATTCTCATCGCGCTGCGCACTAGGGAAATGCCGCCAGTAATAACCGTAGGCGGTTTCGAGGTTGCCGTCTTCGTCGGCCCAGTCGTCCCAAATCTTGGTGTATTGCTGCAGGTTGCGAATGTGATTTTCGCCGGAGAGATACCAAAGCAACTCGCGCAAAACGGCGTCAAAGTTCACGCGCTTGGTCGTGAGCAACGGAAAGCCATCGGCCAAATCGACGGAATAAAAACAGCCGAACAAACTGATGGTATCGACGCCGGTACGGCTGGGCTTGTGCTCGCCCTCTTCCAACACGCGACGCACCAGATCGTGATAGACTTGCATGGGTTCCTCCGTGAGTGCTTAACGAAACGGATTTTACTCGGGGGTGGTGGCGGGTTCAATTTGTGAAAAGGCGGGAATAAACGTCAAAACATCAAAAAGTCGAAACGTCGAAATTGGATCAGTCCGCCCGTACTGGATTCAAAAACACATCACACATAATTGGAAGGAATCGTCATGCCCACCTACATCCCCCAACCCACTCGCGTCGAGGCCGCTGGCACGCCGCCTAAGCTCATCGACGAATACATCGGTCGCGTTAACAGCAACGACAGCGCCGCCAGCATCGCACACATGCGTAGCCCCGCCGGTTGGGCCGAACCCGGTCAAACGCCCGAGTTCGACGAATACACCATCGTGCTCAAAGGCATGCTGCGCGTCGAACACAAAACCGGCGATGCGATCAACGTGCGCGCCGGCCAAGCCGTCATCACGCGCGCGGGCGAGTGGATTCGCTACAGCACGCCCGCAGACGGCGGTGCCGAATACATCGCGGTGTGCCTACCGGCCTTCAGCATGGAGACGGTGCATCGGGATGACTAGGCGCTTCGGTGAATCGAACGTGCAGAGAATGGGGCACGCACGCCGGAATTGGATTGGGGTTGTGAGTGATGCGACCGAAGGCGAGGCGAATAATCGCGCGCGACGACTTCGCCAAAAAGCATCATACGGCCACAGGCCGTGGCTCTGACGGATTGATTACGAGCCGACGCCGAAAATCGATTCGAGCAGCGGTAGCAGGATGGCGTTAAACGAATTTAGCAAGACGCTAAAAACAAAATCGATCAGACCGTTCGCCAAGGATTCGAGAATGTCGCCGAGCGTTTCCACAGTTGCAAATCTCCATGTATGGGTTGCCGAGCCGCCAATATGCGAGGCGGCCTCGGTACGTCGCCTGTTATCTATCGTAGATTAGCGGCTGAAAAGTTTCGCGTCTAATCGGATGGGAGATTGCGAGGCGGGTGAAATTGATTGCCGAGCAGTTGAGCGAACGAATCGGTTTCTCCACTGAAATTCGACAGACTCAAAGTAGCCGCCGATTCCCCAACGATTCCTGCGGATAGGTTGGGGCACCCGTCGGGGATCATTTCCTAACCACCTTGGGTGCCCCATGCTTAGCGCCAGCGAAGGGTGGGGAATCGAGGACGCAATATATTCCCTCGCGAATACTACGGCGATTGGTCGTCCAACATCCGCGATTCCCCAACCATTGCTAGCGCAATGGATGGGGCACCCGAAGCCCTACATCGAATGCCCCCATTTGCGGCACCAAACGTCAGGAATGCACGCGCAAAACTCGCCGGATTACCGATTTTTCGTATCCACGCCCGAATTCGCCTGTTACAATCCCGCCCTATCCGCTGCAAAGGTTGCCTAACCTGCGCGCGAGCAAGATTTGACTAGTCGCGAACGCGCCCGATCGCTGGCGGCGTTTTGCGAAGACAACTTAACACGCCCGGACCGGAAGGTTCTCCTATATGCGCATTGCTCTTGTTAATCCGATTACCCGTCGCACCCAAGGCTACCACACGGTCGGGAGCTACATCCCACAGCTTGGCCTGCAGGTGCTCGCCGGCCTCGTGCCGGAAGGTCATGAAGTCGACATCATCGACGAGTGCTTCGGCACGCACGAAACCGAAAAACTGCTTGCAAAAAAGCAGTACGACCTTGTCGGGCTCACGGCATACACCAGCGGCTCGACGCGCGCGTACGAGATCGCCGACTACTGCCGTCGCAACGGCATTCGCACGATCATGGGCGGACCGCACGCATCGGCATGCCCCGACGAAGCAGGGCAATACGTCGATTCGATCGCCGTCGGTGAATGCGACGAAATTTGGCCTGGCATTATTGAAGACGCCGCCGCCGGAAATTTGCAAACGCGTTATTCCGGTTCGCTCAGCGATCTTGAAGCAACTGGCCTCGGCCGCGCCAAGCAAGGCATGGAACCGCTCAACGGTAAGTACAGCGTGTCAGCGATTCAAACGTCGCGCGGTTGCCCCGTCGGTTGCGAATACTGCTCG
>JAUIHO010000342.1 GCA_030432035.1 Phycisphaerae bacterium | reverse complement strand
TTACTTGGTTCGCACCGAGGCAAAAACGGGTTACGCGTCAATCATGGGCGACCCAAACACAACTGTCGTCGCGGACGGTTCTACTAACAATTCAACAGGCGGCGAGATCGCAATCGGCGGACGTGTGGTCAACAACTTGGAGCCTAAGGATCGCGATATCGCTATGGTATTCCAGAATTACGCGCTCTACCCGCACATGACAGTCTATAAAAACATGGCCTTCAGCCTCAAGCTGCGCAAGCGCGAGTTGGGGTTGAAGCGGGCGGATATCGATCGCAAGGTGCGCGAAGCGGCCAAGATTCTTGGTATCGAAGACCTACTCGATCGACGACCGAAGGCGCTATCGGGCGGTCAACGTCAACGCGTTGCCGTCGGCCGTGCGATTGTTCGAAATCCCAAGGTGTTCTTATTTGACGAACCTCTGTCGAATCTCGATGCGAAGCTTCGCGTTGAGATGCGCTCCGAGATCAAACGCCTGCAACGCCGATTGGAAACGACGACGATCTATGTGACCCACGATCAGGAAGAAGCGATGACGCTTGGCGATCGTGTGGTCGTAATGAAAGACGGCGTGATTCATCAGGTCGCGTCACCGTTAGACGTCTATCAGCACCCGGTGAATCGCTTCGTGGCATCGTTCGTCGGTACGCCTCCGATGAATTTTGTTGAGGGGCAACTGCTTGCTGAAGCGGACGGCACGACTTTTGTCTTCGGCGCACAGCGCATGGCACTGCCGTTTACGAGTGGTGACGTAGCCCAGCGATATCAACAACAGAACATGGTGCTCGGCATTCGGCCCGACATCATCACGACACCCGAAGCGTCGACGCCGCGAAGCGAACATCTTGCCGCGTTGCTCGTGACGGTCGGTATCATCGAACCGTTGGGCGATCGCAAGGACGTTTATCTTACGACGACGGACGGTCAGCAATTGGTCGCGCGCCTACCGGCGTCGGTCGCGATAACCGAAGGCGAGCAATGCAAGATGCATGTCGATATGGCCTGCGCGCATGTGTTCGAGCCCGGTGAGACGGGTAGAAATATTCGGGCGACGACGGAAGTCGCGCCGTGATATGAAGGGGCCCACGTCTTCGTTCGACAGGGGCGGCAGATTTTCCATTTATCTAACCGAGCAAATCATCGATACCTGACTTTCGGGTCAATTCGGGGCCATTTTCCAGCCGTTGCTCCTCCGAAACTTGACGAGCAAAATCCCAATCCAATATCCTAAAATGTTGAAGGGTAAGGTGTCGACATGCGTTCGGCACGCGCGGGTGCTTTCCGGAATTCAGTCGGGAAGTGAATAGCCCGCTCTTTTTTGATCGAATCAGTGAAACGTTTTACGAAGAGGTCTCTGATGGGAATCGGGCGCAATGTTCAGCTTGCACGTTTGGTTATCTTGTTGACGTTGTTCGTGACAGCGAACGTCGCTTGGGCCGTGCCGAACTTCGTCACGCACACGCCGGGCAATGGTGTGTTCAATCAGCCGGTTGAGGTAACGCAGCGAGAACCGCTGACGCCGCGCGAAGGTGAGGCGGTCGCGCTGTGGGTCAAGATGGGGCCGAGCTTTTCATACGATCAGGTCGCCGTTTATTACACGACCGACGGCAGTGCACCGAGCGGCAGCCAAGGCACCGGCTTCGGCAACACGACCGTGTTGCGTAGCGTCGGCCCGGGGCCTGCCGTGAACTTTCAATACAACGAAGGTGGGGACGATTGGTGGCGAGCGGATATCCCGTTGGCGGCGTTGAGCTACGGAAGCAACATTCGCTATAGCATCGGCGCGTGGAGCAATAGCCAGCCCGGCGAAGTGTTTGCAGACAGCGGTACGGTTTATGACTTCTCGGTGAAACTCGCATGGCCCGGTGCCGGCGTAAACTCACCCACACCCAACGAAGGCTACCCGGTCGTCTCGCACTTTCTCGAAGAGGCCGTGGTCGGCAACAACTACATGAACGTGATGCTCGACCTGAACGGTACGGTGTACGACGTGTACTACCCGTCGGCGGGTTGCGTGCAAGGCATCAGCACCAAGAACGAAGGTTACATCGGTGGGGTGGATACGTTCCCGCCGCTCTTGCCGCCGGGCAGTCGCGGCCAGATGCACATGAATCAGGGCATGGCTGGTATTCGCATCAACGGGTTTACCTATTGGATGAGCAACGAGAACGGTCTCGGTTATGAGAACGTGACGCAGTCGTACGTCGAAAACACCAATGTCGTGCGCACAACCTCAGAGTTGATTCAATTCGCCGATATCACCATCGATCAATACGACTACTGCCCGAAGGATATTACCTACCCGCTCAAGGATAATGGTGACGCCAATCGTGGCATCTATGTGAAGCGGTACATTCTGACGAACACCGGCGGCGAGGCGGAAGAGTTCAACTTCTATTACTACGCCGACTTTGCCCTCAACGGCGGCGATAACTTCGACGGCATGTTCACCGACACCACGCGCGGCGCGATGGTCGCGTTCGACAACACCGGTCGCTTGACGTCGAATAGCGGCGAATACAATCCGACGACCTTCAGTGATTATGACAAGAGCGTGTCGATTTACTTGGCCGTGGCAATGCGAACCAACGCGAGCGTCGGTGCCGCGACGGGTTCCCCAGTGACGGAGTTCTGGAGCGATACCAGCGGCGACCAAGGACAGGGCTGGCTCGGCACGAAGGTCACGCTAGCGCCCGGTGAATCGAAAGAAATTGACGTCGCCTATATCGGCGGGTTTGACAACTTCGCCAATGCCAATGGCACGTATGATTTCCAGATGGATAACGCGGTCGATTGGTTCCTGAACAACGATCTGGTTGCCGCGCAAACGGCAACGGAAACATACTGGCGCGACTGGCTCGACGATGGTGTACGGATCGACCTCCCCGACGATCGCTTCGACGAAACCTTCCGCCGCGGCTTGCTCGGAACAGCGTTGCACGTTGATGGTGCCAACGGCGGCATCATCGCGGGGATGCACAACGGTGCGTATCCATTCGTTTGGCCGCGTGATGCGGCGTGGGCGGCGATCACGTTGGCGCGAACGGGCCACTTGGAAGAAGCACAGGATGCATTTTCTTTCTTGCGTGACATCGCCTTCCGCGATGTCGAAGGCTGGGGGCGCAA
>JAUIHO010000109.1 GCA_030432035.1 Phycisphaerae bacterium | reverse complement strand
TGTCCATCCGCAGCGCGTTTTTTATCGCTGCGAGAATTCAAGCAATTTCGGAATATTTCCACCAAAAAGCGGATTATCAAACGACGAATGCGGATGTTAAAGAAAATAAAAAATCCCGATGAGCGTTGTTTGAAGCACTCATCGGGATCGTGATTTTCAGCGGTGTCGCGGGCTTGCGTTCGAGCCCGCAATTTGCTAGGCCTGCGGAGGGTTACTCGAGGTCTTCCGGCAATTGCAGTTTGCCGTCTTTATCGAGGAAGCCTTCCAGCTTGCGAGCGCGCACCGGATGTTGCAACTTGCGAATCGCCTTGGCTTCGACCTGACGCACGCGTTCGCGGGTGACTTTAAAGATCTTACCCACTTCTTCGAGCGTATAGGTATAGCCGTCGCCGATGCCGTAGCGCAACTTGATGATCTCGCGTTCGCGATACGTCAGGCTCTTGAGCACCTGTTCGATGCGATCCTTGAGCATCTCGTTGCTCGCCGTCGACACCGGGCTCTCGGCGGAACCGTCTTCGATGAAATCACCGAAGTACGAATCTTCGCCTTCGCCGACGGGGCGATCGAGCGAAATCGGATGGCGGCTGATCTTCAGCACGCGCCGCACTTCGGTTAGCGGCATCTTGGCGCGATGGGCGATCTCTTCCATCGTGCCTTCGCGACCGAGTTCCTGCAGCAATTCGCGCGAGATGTTGCGCAGCCGGCTCATCGTTTCGATCATGTGCACCGGAATACGAATGGTGCGGGCATGATCGGCGATGGCGCGGGTAATCGCCTGACGAATCCACCACGTAGCGTACGTGCTGAACTTGTACCCGCGCTTGTACTCGTACTTGTCGACCGCGCGCATCAGGCCCGTGTTGCCTTCCTGAATGATGTCGAGGAAGGGCAGACCGCGATTGCGATACTTCTTGGCGATCGACACGACGAGACGGAGGTTACCGCCCGACAGCTTACGCTTGGCATCTTCGTATTCGATGTACACCTTCTTGATGCGGCGCACGCGATCGCGCAGCAACTCGGGCGTTTCCATCACGAGGTCTTGCAGACCGGCCAACTCGTCGCGCATCGCTTCGACTTCATCAACGGGCATCGATTCGACGCGACGCTTGCCGCCCAGAATGCGCTCCAACTCGTTGATCTTTTCGCTCAGCGCGAAAAGCTTGCGCATCATCGGCGTGACCTTGCTGGTGCGCAGGGCAAGCTCTTCAAACAGACGCACGGCCTTGCGGCGGCGGCTGTTGATGCGTCGCCAGATCACCTCGCGTTCCGCATCGTCGGCGGCGCCTTCGAGATTGACCCAGTCATCCTGGTTCTGCTCCATCAGCTTGCGCGCCGTGGCCAGGTTGACCGGCAGGCGCTGCAGAACCGTTTGCTTGGCCTGGTTTTCACCGCTCGAAATCTTCATGGTGCGATCGAACGGCAGCGTGCCGTCGTTCACGTTCTGAAGCAATTCGGCGGCGGTGCCGAGGCTGTAGTCGCTCTCGAGCACCATGCGGCGAAACGCCATGCGCGTCAGTTCGATCTTCTTGGCCAGCGCGATTTCTTCGGCCCGCGTGAGCAGCGGTATCTCGCCCATCTGGGTGAGGTACATGCGCACGGGGTCGTCGATACGGCGGCTGGGCGCTTCGACCGGATAATCCTCTTCGGGCGATTCCGCCGCGTTGGGATTGAAATCCTTCTTCTTGGCGCTGTCGTTTTCGCCGAAGGAAGCCAGCTTCTGCGCCTCGGCTTCGTCGATCATGTCGACACCGAGATCTTCCACGCGTTGCAAAATCGCTTCGAGGCGATCCGGCAGAATGGCCTCATCGGGCAAAGCTTCGTTCAGCTCTTCCCACGTGAGATAGCCGCGTGTCTTGCCCTTTTCAATGAGCTCGCTCACGCTGAGTTCGACCGGATCGTCTTTTTTCACGATCTTGGATGTTTGTTGTTCGTTACCCATCACTTGCGTCATTCAAAAAAACTCCAGACTCTTCTTTAAGCGTCTGCTACGGAACGGTTCGAGCCTGCTAGGCGGTCGTCAAGGCGATTGATGGGCGATCGTAGATCGCCATGCACGTTACTCGTGCGCCGGTTGCCGACGGTTCGCGCCCCATCTTTGGCGGATTGAGTTCCGTCACTCGCTCCTCAATTTAGGTCCGCTTCCCAATTGTGTTCATTACGGTTGCCGAGTATCACCCTTGGCGTTTTCACTCGGACTTGCGCCGCGTCGTTTAGCGCCCGCGATGGAAGGGGCCGCTAAATGCCGACGTGCAGCGAAATGATTCGATTCCCGCGCCACCCTTTGGACCGTTTCGAGCGGTTTGCTCTCGGTCTCGATAACGGATGATGCGTCATCAGTATGCCGATCGGATTCGGATGATTCCGCATCGGCGAACTTCCAAGTTGTCAACGAATTCGACAATTGTCGATCTCGCTCGATGGCGTGCAGGCGTGCCAGCGCGCCTTCTACCGTGGCGTCAAAATTGCCGCGCGTTTCGCCGAGTACCACCAAATCGGCAATTCGCTGTGCCGCGCCCGGTGTTTCGGCGAGCTGCGACATCAGGGCATTCATCTCAAACGGGCGACCGGACGTGATGTCCGCTCGCACCATTTCAGCAATCTTCTTTTCCAACGCGTCACCGAACCGCTGCGGATCAAAAACTTCGTCCACTGCCGGAAACACGCCGGGTTGATTCAATAGCACCGCCAGAACATCGCGCAACGCCGCATGCGTGGCATCGGTCGGTTTTGGTAACCGCCCGACGGCGCGTTGGTTGCGTTCGTCGACCTCGCCCGCGGGTTGGCGGCGGGTCACGATGCGTAATTGGCGTTCGACCTGATCTACCGACAGGCCGAGCAACTTCCCTACCTGATTGAGGATGAACCCCCGTTGAATGGCGTCGGCGAAGCGGTCGTTAATCGCCTGACCGATGAAGGCCAGATAGGCTTCGACCGCCCGTCGCTTGTCGCCATCCGTACCGGCAGATTGATACTGCCGGTGCGTTGTCCTCCATTTGAATGTTAGCGCGGGCAAGGCCGAGGTCAAAACCTTGTCGATACCTTCTTTGCCCTGATTAACGATCAGGTCCGCAGGGTCTTTCCCTTCTGGGACGTTGGCGATATCCACTTCGAGCTTTTCGGGCAAAACCACCGGAATCGCCCGGTCCGCGGCCGCTTGGCCGGCATCGTCCGCATCGAACAGCAGCGTGGCCTTATCGACATAACGCGTCAGCATTCGGGCATGTTCCGCCGTCAGCGCCGTACCCAACGTCGCAATCGCATCGGTGCACCCGACTTGGTGGCACATGATGCAATCCATATAGCCTTCGGTCAGCACGGCGCGGCGCGACGCCTTCCACGAATCCCGCGCTTGCCGCACGCCGTACAAACATCGACTTTTGTCGAAAAGCGTTGACTGTGGCGAGTTCAAATACTTCGCCGGGTCGTCATCCAACGCGCGACCGCCAAAGCCGATCACGCGCGACAGGGCGTCGTGAATCGGAAAGATCAGCCGGTTGCGAAACGCGTCATACGTGCGACCGTCTTCTTTTTGTTTTAGCAGGCCAGCTTCAACCAACCAGCTTTCGGCAATGCCTTTTTGGGCTGCGGCATTCTTCAATGCGTCCCAGCCTGCTGGGGCGAAACCGAGTTCAAACTGTTCGGCGGTGACCTCAGTCAGACCACGGCCCATGACGTATTCGCGACAGGCCGCCCCGATATCGGACAGCAACTGTTGCCGAAACCATTTCGCCGCCCACTGATTGACCCGTTCCAGATCGGCCTTGGTCGCCGTGGGTGTGCCGCCGCTGCGCGTGGGTTGTGGCTTGGGTGCGTCCAAAGAGATATTGGCGCGACGGGCCAGAATCTCACGCGCTTCCAAAAAATCCACGCCTTCGCGCTGCTGAATAAACGAAAACACATCGCCGGCCGCATTGCAGCCGAAACACTTAAAAAACTGCCGGTCGGGCATCACGTTGAACGACGGCGTTTTCTCTTTATGGAAGGGGCACAGGCCCTTGAGGTTTTTACCAGCGGGCTTAAGCGACACGAAAGACCCGACGACATCCACAATGTCATTGGCCTGACGGATTTTCTCTGTCAGTTGCTGCAAATCCCGGACGGTCACTAAGGGCCAGCCTCCCGAAACGCTACCGATACCGCGCCGAATAGCGACAAGTCTTTGTCGCAAATAGACTTAAATCACCGGTCGCGTTCCCAAGCCCAACCTGCGAAGGGCAATTCGTAATCCTATAAATATAACTCGCGATTCGCCCTCGGGCAAATTATCGGCGGAAAATTTTCACTCACAGTGGCAGGCGCAAGCGTATAGGACGTCGAAACTTATAATCACAACAGATCGCTGTGATTCGCGCAAAACCTGCGGCCCAAACAGATGCGAGGTGGCATGTGATTTCAGACTCAAAGCTTTGTCGATTGACTCCGTTTCACCGCTTCGGAAGGGTGGTTCCGGTCGCCTTGGTGGCGATCGCCGTTTTCGAGGTGGGTTGCGTGGAGGCCGAGTCCAACGCTGCCGGGACCGCCACGCCGCCGGTCGCCGCCACGACCGACTTCGCTGCGATGGAATACTGGAACGACGGCCTCGCCGAGATGTGCTACTACGACGCGACCGACCGAATTTACGGCAAGCCGCGCGAATACACGCGCGTGATGCTGATGAATCGCGAGTGGATCGACCCGGCGACGATGGTGAAGTTCGTCGGTGAAGACAGGTCCAAGGCCGTGTCGGTCTTCAAGATCACGATCGCCGAGGAAATCCCGACGGAGAACTACAACTATCGCTATCTCGTCTCGCAGTACCTCCGGCGGTCGGATTTGCGCTTCGAGAAGCTGGCCGTCTCCAGTCAGGAATGGTGCGGCACGACGTTCAAGCAACTCAAGCGCGGTGCGGATGCCATCACGCTGAAGGGTTTCAGTTACTTCGAGGGCGAGGGAGACCAAGCGTTCACGTTGCCTGCCGACGCGAATGTTTATCCACGCGAGTCGCAATATGCGTTAGCCCGCCAAACGGCCCTGTCCGGCGAACCATACGAGCTGCAAGTCCTCAATCCGTTACGATCCACCCACTTGCAGGAGCCGACGACGCGGCGATTAACGCTGGTACCAAAGGCCAAAACGCAACGCGTGACAGTGCCCGCCGGAACCTACACGGCACGAATCGTGCATTTGAAAGACGGCGAAGCGATCATCGCAGAGTATGTCGTGGACGCGTCCGCCCCGCATTTGCTTTTGAGATTTGAAGATCGCGAGACCGATCAAGCGTTCGCGCTGCGTGCGTTTGAAAAACGCGCCTACTGGGATCGGTCTAGCAAGAGTAGCTTTTATCGCACAAATCAGGCACCTTGATGACGATGACCGCACCGCACGACCCACAAGAAAACGCGACAATCTCAGCGACCGATGATTCGACGCCCGCTCGCTACTCGGCTACCCGTCGGCGTATCGCCGTGTGCGGCGTCGTGCTGCTATTCGCCGCGCTGGTGCAATGGCATAAGCCCATCGGTCGCTGGGCGTATGGTTGGTATTATCACCGGCAAGCCGGCGGGCCGGGGATTAGTGCCAAGCATGCCGTGCAAGGCATCTTGCCGGATACGATTTTGGTTGACACGCGCGAATCGGCGGAATTTGCCGTCTCCCATCTGGATGGCGCCATCAACCGGCCGTATTCGCAGATCGACGAATGGCTGGACGAATTCGGACCGGGCGACCGGGTGATAACGTATTGCACGGTCGGCTACCGCAGTGGGGTGGCGGCGCGACGGTTGGCGGAGCGCGGGGCAAATGCCCAATCGGTTATTGGCGGCATTCTGGCGGCGGTGGCGGAGGCGCCGGATTGGCTCTCCTGCCCGCACCAACCGCCCGCAATTCACGTCTGGGAAGCGGATTACGCGTGGCTTACGCCCGAGGGTGTGCAGCCGATTTGGAATTCGGACGTAACAGCGTTGGAAAACGGCTCGTAACACCGATAACAGCATTGAGAGGTTATGGGGTTTGAACGTCGGACGCAGCCACATGAAAGCGGATCAAATCCTTGCATTGTGGTGGTTTCCGGCGTAAAACTGAGAGAGTTGGGGAAGAGGCCCTACTATGCCTCGGTCGTTTTTCATCACGGCGCATGCCGACCCGCCTTATAACGACCGCATACGTGGGCAAATTCGACGTTTCACCCTACCGAATCGCGTTTACGCGAGGTATGATTGGACAACTTAACTTTTGCTTGAACCGGGAATTCGCCACACGCTCGCATCAGCGCGAAGTTTTCGTGTGAATGAAGGAGAGTTCCATGCATCGTCATCGGATCACCGCATTAATTGTCGCCCTCGGCTTGGCACTCGTTGCTATGCCGGCGCTAGCCGACGTCGCTTCGGATATCGACCGAGCCGTGCGTATGCACGAGAACGGTCAATACGAAGGGGCGCGTAGCATTCTGCTCGACCTGACGGATGAAGATCTGTCCGAAGAGCAGCGCAGCACCGTCGAGCAGTATCTGCTTCGTGCTGAACAAGCCATCAGCATGCAGAAAGAAGCTGCTTCGGATCTGGCTGCCGGCGAAGCTGCCGTTCGCTCCGGCGATCGGCGCGAAGCTCGAACGCGGCTGACAGAGGTGATCACCAATGCTTACGCGTCGGCCACGCAACGCGCCGCCGCGCAGAATGCATTGCGCAAACTCGACAGTCAGTCGAGCGGCGATGTGGTCATTCAATCGAATCCGTCGCCGACGCGCTCTTCGAGCAGCACGACGACGTCCGGCAGCAGCCGCGCCAGCGGCACCATGACGCCCGTCGCGTCCGGTAGCACGACGACGCCTGTCAGCCGCACGCCGGTGATCACGTCTTCGTCGACACCGACGCGGAGCAGCAACGTTCAGCTTGCTAGCTCGGCTGGTGGCGAACCGCGTTTGGTCGATCAGTTGGCCCGCGAAAACGAACTGCTTTGGCAGAAGGCCGAATCGCAATTCCGTTCTTTGGAAAAAGAGATTCGCTTGGCCGTGCTCGATACCGATTTCGCCGAAGCGTATCGCCTATTGGATGTGGCTCGCCAAACGGTGGAAGCCAACCGCCGCTACGCGTCGCCCGCCTCAAAGTATCGCACGTTGCGTCAACAGGTCGAAGAGTTGGAAGGCTTCATTCAAGATGAAGAGCGCCAGTTCGACGAAGAGCAGATCGCCATTAAGACGCAGGAAATTGAAGAAGCTGAAGCCGATCGCATCAACCAAATTCAAACTCAGCAGGAGCGTCAAATCTCTGAGTTGATGGAGCGTGCAGCGGAACTTCGCAAAGAACGCCGCTTCGAAGAAGCGATTCAGGTGCTCGAGCAGGTATTGGCCATCGATCCGAACATGGACGAAGCCAAGTGGATGTTGGAAACCTTCGAAGATATCGCCCAGCACATGCGCGAGTTCCGCGCGACGGAAGTGCACGACGAATACTTCAAAGATACGATTATCGAGAACGACGAGTCGCGTATCGCTTACACCGAGATCATGCGGTATCCACAAAACTGGCCGGACATCACCGCGTCGCGTAAGAGCACCGAAGAATTGCGCGAGTCGGAAGAAACCCGCAAGACCAAGAACAAGATGCGCACGCGCGCTCCTGAGATTTCGTTCGACTCGAAAGAATTCGGCGAAGTCATCGAGCTGTTCCGCGAAATGACGGGATTGAATATCGTCGTCAACTGGAATGCGTTGGAAGCCTACGCGATCGAAAAGGAAGTTGAGATTTCGCTCGATCTTACGGACGTGCCTTTCGATAAGGCCCTCGATCTTATTCTGTCGAAGGCCGGTCAGGGCGAAGTACCGCTCGGTTATGTTATCGACGAAGGCATCATCAACATCTCGACTAAGGAAGACTTGTCGCGTAACACGATCACCCGCGTTTACAACGTGCAGGATCTGATCATCTCGGTCCCGACCTTCCGCGGTCGAAACATCGACATCGGCCAGATCGGTCAGCAGGGCGGCCAACAGGGCGGTCTTGGTGGTGGTTCATTCATCGAAGGTGGTGGTGCCGGCGGTGGTGGTGGTCAGCAAGGTGGCGGCCAGGGTATCTTTAACGATGGTGGTAACGACGACGACGACAACGATCAGGACGAGGGCGATCCGCTCCAGCCGATCATCGACCTGATTCAGCAAACCATCGATCCGGAAAGCTGGCGTGAAGCCGGTGGTATCACCGGTTCGATCTCGACGCTGAACCAACAACTCGTCGTCACGCAGACGACCTCCAACCACGATCAGTTGCTCGACCTGCTGCGTCAGTTGCGTCAGGCCCGTGCATTGCAGATTGCCGTTGAAGCCCGCTACATCACGATCACGCGCAACTGGCTCGAACAGATCGGTGTTGACCTCGACGTCGTGCTCAACAATGGTAACGCTGGTTTCGACCAAACGACGATTTTGAACCCGGCCACGGGTAACCCCGTCCTAGTTCCTCGCCAGTTTGTCCGCAACGGTTTCACGCCAGGTGCACCGGGTGGTGTTGGTATTACGCTGCCGACGCAGCCGTTCGGTCAGCCGTTCGGTCAGCCCGGTTTGGTGCCGGCTGCCACGGGTAGTGGTTTGAATTCTTCGGAATTTACGCCGATTCCATTGGCTAACAATACGCTCGACTTGGCTTCGCCCCGCAACACGAACGTTGCCGGTACGCTTGGCTCGCTGTTGAACGACCAACCCGCGTTCCAGATCTTTGGAAGCTTCCTCGACAACATTCAGGTGGACTTCCTCGTGCGTGCTTCGCAGGTCGATGTTCGCTCGAGTGACCTCGATGCTCCGCGATTGGTGCTCTTCAACGGTCAACGTGCCACGTTTGAATCGTTCATCGAGCAAGACTACATCGCCGCATTGACGCCAGTTATCGGTGACAATGCCGGTGCATTCCAGCCGCGTGTTGCCACGGCGTTGACCGGTCGCTCGCTTGACGTGCAAGCCACGGTTTCCAACGACCGCCGCTACGTCACGATGACGGTTCGAACCTTCACGCGACAGTTGGGCGACTTCCGAACGGTCTTCTTCGGTGGTTCGACGACGGTTGGCTCCGGTTTCATCGAATTGGCCACGCAAACGACGCAGCGCGTTCGCACGACGGTGTCGGTGCCCGATGGCGGTACCTTGCTGATCGGTGGTTTGAAGTTGTCCGGCGAACGCGATGTGGACGCTGGTGTGCCGATTCTGTCGCGCATCCCGATCCTCAAACGTGCGTTCTCGAATACTTCCAACGTGAAGGATGATCAGGTTCTGCTGATCCTCATCAAGCCGACCATCATCATTCAGGAAGAAGCCGAGGCCGATGCCTTCCCGTCGCTCTCTTCGCTCGCTCGCGACGAGTTCTAATCGAAGTATTCTCGACCTAGATTGATTAACAGAACCGACCGTCGGGCTTTTGGCCAGACGGTCGGTTTTTTTGTGACTTCAGGTTTGGAGAGGGTGGAGATCGGATCGCTCGGCGGCATGCAATTGTCGCCTGTTGGTCGATCTGGCGTTGCGATACGTCGATAGATGTAGAAGCGTGACGCTCTAATTTTCAGGCATGTCAAACCAGCAAGCACCTACGACCGAACCGTCGCACATGCGGCCTGAATCGACGGGTCGATTGCGCCGTGGGCTCGCGTGGACGGCGGTGCTGGCGGCGGTCGCGCTGACGGCGAGCCTGTGTTGGTTCCGCATTGCCAATCTCGATCTTGGGTACCACCTAGCATACGGTAATCATTTTCTCGCGACGGGTGAGATCGTGGGCTTTGCACCCGACCCGTTTCTGCGCGAAGAGACGGCCGTTCCGTTTGTGAATCTCAACTGGGGTTCGCAAGTGGTGATGGCGCTGGTCGATCGACTGGGCGGCGTGCATGGGCTCTTTGCGCTGCGGCTGTTGCTCGTTGGCCTTGCTGTCGCAGCGGGCGCATTGACGGTGCGCCGTCATTCAACGTCGATAGTCGCCGTTGCGATCTGCATCGTGTTGATGGTGACGGTCGGTTACGAACGGTTCAGCATGCGGCCGGAGCTTTTCAGTTACGCGCTGTTGGCTTGGATGCTGTGGCGACTGGACGGTGGGCTGTCGCGGAAACGTGATATTGCATTGCTTATTGTTTTGCAGGTATTGCTAGTGAACCTGCACAGTTACTTTTTGCTCGGGCTCGCACTTACGTTTGCCTTTGTCGTTGGCAGCGCGTTGGAATGGAAGCTTCCTGCGCGCGACCGAGTCGTAGCGGATGGCAAGCGTTCGATGCGGCGCTATGGCGTGACGTTCTTGCTTCAGTTGGTCGCGTGCTTCGTTCATCCTTGGCATGTGCATGCGTTTGTGTTGCCCTTTAAGACGCTGGCATATTTGTCGCAGACTGACGCGATGGGGAAAGCCGGCGATACGGCCGGCAGCAGTTGGGCCGCGATATCCGAGTTTCAATCGCCGTTCAGCTTTCTCGGTGAACCGATCAATGCGGTGACGATATACGCCTATTTGATCTTGCTGCTGGTGGCGGTGCTGGCGCTGGTGGGCATGCTGTGGCGGCGGCGCTGGTCGTGGGCGTTGGTGACAATCGGTATTGCGATCGTGTCGTTTCAAATGCGCCGCAACATCGCGCCGTTTGGGTTGTTGGTCGCACCGGTGGCCGTATTGGGATGGTGGCAGTGGGTCGGGAGTTGGAAAGCGGCGACGCGATCGCGTTGGGCAAATGTGTGTGCGGGCTTCACGATTGCGTTTAGCGTTTGCTTCGTGTTTTTGATCGTTAGTGGTCGGCTGTATTTCTATGAGCGACGCACGACACGGCAATGGGGCGTGGGCTATCACGAACTCACGTTCTCAACCGGCGCGGTTGATTGGTTGGTCGCACATGAACGTGTGCAGCCTGAGTTGTACGTCGATTACTTTGCGTCGAGCAATGCGCTGATCGACTTGCCGCCACGGTTCAAGCTGTTCGTCGATACCAATACGTTCGCCTACGACGAAGCGACGCTGCGGACCACGCAGGATCTCGAACAAGGCAGGCTCGACCACAACGCGTTTTTCGATCGGTACGGCATCCATACTGTGTTGCTGCGGGCGGGGTCCAATACGCAGTTGCTTATCCGCCGGATGATGAAAGACGAGACGACGTGGGCGCTAGCGTATGTGGATCGCGCGCACGTGATCTTTCTACGTCGCGGCTTGCAGTCACATGCCGAAATTCTCATGATCGATAAAGTTAAAGCGTTAGATGAAGGTTGGTCGGCAGCGCAGATTGCGGCCACACATGGGCCGACGTATGAACGAGCACTTTCGCTGACGACCGTTGCGAATGTACCGTTGGCGCTCGGTTTCGACCAAGCCGCCGTACCGCTGTTGATTGCATCGTTGGAGTTGGTGCCCGACCATGCAGAGGCGTGGCGCTACTTGGGCGTGGCGTATGGCAACCTCGGTAATGCGGCGGCGCGGCAGGGCGATTACGCAACGACGAAGTCGCATTGGCAACAAGCGATCGATGCGTTTGAACGGGCGGTTAGTTTGGATGCGAACGATATGGACGCGGCGACGTATTTGGAAAATACACGCCGCATGTTGCGGCAACTACCATCGCGTTGATGATCTAATTCGGCCCCTGCAAATATTCGTGCAGATAGCGCAGTGACTCTTCCGAGTCTTTCAATTCGCGTGCCAGAATATCACCACTGGAGATGATGCCGACGAGCTTGCCCTTGTTCACGACGGGAACGTGGCGAATTTTGTTCGTGCTCATGGCGGTGCGGCATGCATCGAGCGTGGACTCGGGCGTGCAACACGTAATGCGTTCTGTCATCACGGCTTTAACAACCGTTGCCTTAGGGTCTTTACCTTCGGCGACGATGCGATTCATCAGATCGCGCTCGGTAAAGATGCCGACGATATTGTCACCATCGAGCACCAATACCGATCCGATGTGTTTTTCGTGCATGATCTTTGCCGCGTCGAGCACAGAATGCTCGGGCGTCACGGTCGCAACGTCGGAACCTTTTTTGCGGAGTACATCGGCAACGGTGGACATGGTTTCAAACCTCAAACGTTGAAGGCAAGTGCCTTCGCGTGTCTTACTATTTTAGTTTTATACCATTCGCATCGACTTATTCCAGTGAAAAATCGAACGGTAGGGCCGATCATTGGGCAGAGGTTGGCGATTCAACCATAAAATGGCGATTTACATTCTTAATTCGAAATGAATAACGTGCTTTGTCGCGAGCTGCGATTCAATTTGTATCGACAATTTGTCTATATTGTGCTTTTTTTCACAAGCCCTTGTTGCTATTCAATGGAGAGACGCGGCTCGGGCATCTGTCGGTGGTGGTGCAGTGGGCGGCATCGGTGGAGGCGATTGATACGTGTCTGCCGCCCAGTTAACTCGTGCGGCGTTGGCTTCATTGGTAACGGCGACTTGCAAGCGGTAGATCAACACGATGGTCATGATGCCGAAGATGAGTGCACCGATAGCGACTGGCAAAAAGAAGATCAATGCAATATCTGCGGCACTACCGGCCAGTTCGGAAATGATCGCTGCTACAATCGCGACCAACATGAAAATAATCATGCTTTTCTGAATCATCATGGATCGGACGACCAACGCCTCGTTGGGAATGCGTCGCGCAATAATCGCAAAGTAGGTGTATCGCGCGATGAATGCCGCGAGCTGCGCAAGCACGGTTGCAATGCCAATGATAGTAAGCAAGGCAACAAAGGTATCGGGCAACGCGGCGCTGCCGGTCTCAAGCGCGTTGTCTAATGCGACAGAAGCGGCTGCCAAGACGGCGGAGATTCTCACGATCTTTCGCGCAGATACGTTTTTCTCTTCGCCGATGCCGCTCGGGTCGGGTTCGGTCATTAGCCAAACGCCGAAGACGTTGATGATGGTTGTTAACACGTCGATGACGGGGGCGATAGGGGTTATTGTGTTTCCGAAGCAAACGGATAGGGCGATTTCGACAATGATCATCCAAAAAACGATTTGCAAACCTTTGGCGACCTTGGCGACCCATTCCGGATTGGCATATTGCAAAAAGTTGCCACGCGTCGAGAGCCCGACGGGCGAGCCGCATTCCGGACACACGCTTTGTTCGTGTTGCGTTCGAAGGTTGTAACCGCAACGACGGCATTCGAGGTCGACGGCGACGGTGTCGGTGGCGGGGTCGACGACGTTGGGCAGTCGGTGAGCGGGATTGATGGCAGGCATGCTATGGCCTAACTTCGTTAGTTTGGTTTCTCGATGCGAAGGTAGTGCTCAGATGATAACGACTGTGGCGTAATTCTGTACCGGCGTGGACGGTAGGCGCGGTAGATTCCTGTGCTGCGGTCATCTCACTCCATTCAATACTTGCTTGGCAGCTTCAGATCATAAACGTGGTAAAAACGCTTGCGCTTCGATCGTTTGGCCCAAATACCGGCCCAAACCTATGAACTCGATATGCGCGTTGATTGAGTGGACAGCCAATGTGTTTTGGCGAGGCCCAGTTCTATATCAATGGCACGAATGAGTCGGAACATGAAAATGACCGCCCAAATTAGAAAGATCAGTGAACCCAAGACGCTGGGTAAGCCGAATATCAGGACCGCAAGCGGCGGCAGTGCGATGATTTTCATTAGGGTCATGAATACAAATAATGCGAGGAAGCTAATGGCTAATCCAATTATTAGGCGCTTCGCGCTTTTGGCCAATCCCTCCTTGGGGATACGGTTGGCAAAGAACTCAAACAGAATAAAGCTGAGAACGAAACCGAGTTGATTGATGAAGTGTGAAGCAATCGATACGGCGATGAGTAATGAGATAGGTAACCCATTGTTGAATTCAATAATCGCCGAGATTGCGCACTCGGTGAGGGCAATGAGCCCTCCGAGTATGGCAATCGATCTGAGGTTTCGTCGAATATTTTTTTTGTTTGGCCGTAGCGATTCTGTCGGCGCGGGTTCAGTGATTAGCCAGATCGCCCAAACGCCAATTCCGATTAGGCTGATATTGATAATCCCCGTTATCGTGAATGGAAGTGGAACAGAAAACGTTGCTAACAAGCTAACGACAAGGCTAACGAAGAAGCTGGCGATCGTTGCCCATACATTTAGTCGCAGGCCTGTCACGAGTTTGGTTAACCAATCAGGCGATGCATATTGAAGTAAATCTCCGCGTGTCGATAAGCCGACCAATGCCCCGCATTCCGGGCAATGACCGTCTTCGTGCAGAGTTCGCAGGTTATAACCGCACTTGCGGCATCCGAGATCCGCAATTACGCAATGGGACGCAGAATCGACGATACCTGTAGCCAGATGTTCTTGATCGAGGGCGGCAGTCACGGGCTTCTCTCCGGCAGAGGGGCAGCGAAATGTCTGCGTTAACTTATACTTTAAATGATTGTACTTGAATAAAACTATGAATGCGAATAATCGATTTATCTACAGGCGTAGTCCGAACACAATCAGTGCATTCTGGAAAATGATGCCAATCTGGGGCAATGCTCAATTCTAATTATTACTAAAGCGGTCGATAGCCTTGGCGCTATCTTACCGTTCGGCCAACTTGCGTCGAATCAAATCGGCGCGGATGGCGCTGCGTTCTTCACCGCTGATGGGGCCGCCGTTTAGCTTTTGCAAGTGGGCAGGCTGGGTAATGAGGAACAGCTCGTTGAGCTTGCGCACCGACACATCGGTGATGCGGCCGATGTGCACGCCGAGCCGCAAGTGCGAAAGATGCAGCAGCGTTTCTTCGCTGCTGATGGTGCGGGCATTTTGCAGAATGCCGTAAGAGCGAAACACGCGGTCATCCACCGCACGCGGTTTTTCGTCGAGCAGCGCTTGCCGTGCGAGCCGTTCGTACTCGACGATGCGCGGTACAACCTGATCTTTGAACTCGTCGACGATCTCTTTCTCGCTGCGACCGATGGTGACTTGGTTGCTGACTTGGAAGAAATCGCCCGTCGCCTCCGTGCCTTCGCCAAAGAGGCCGCGGACGGCGAGATTCATGTCCTTGGCCGCTTTCAACACGCGTTCCATTTCGCCGGTCAATTTGAGCGCGGGCAGGTGCAGCATGACAGAGACGCGAATGCCCGTGCCGACATTGGTGGGGCAAGCCGTCAAATAGCCGAAGCGCGGATGGAAGATGTAATCGACCTGGCTTTCGATGCGATCGTCGAGTTGGTTTAACTCGGCCCACAAATTGGAAAGCTGCATGCCGCCGCGAATCATGTGCATGCGCAGGTGATCTTCTTCGTTGATCATGACCGAGCAGCGCTGGTCGTCGGACACCACAACGCCACGGGCACCTTTGGCTTCGACCAATTGGCGGCTGATGAGTTGGCGTTCGACCAGAACCTGACAGTCGAGTTCGTCGCAATGCGTTAGGTCGATGTATGAAGACTTCGCAGACGTAGCGGCGTGCGGTACGCGTTCGGCCAACAGGCCCGCCAGTGCGCGGCGTTGATCGTGCGTCGCGCGACTGAGAAACGGATAGCCGACGACGTTGCGCGCCAAGCGAATGCGCGAGCTAATGACGATGTCGGCCAGATTGCCTTCGGCTTCCAGCCAGATGCCGGGTTGTTGCACGATGTCGTTAACCGTCATGACAACTCCAGCGAGCGAATGGTATCGCGAATGCGGGCGGCTTCTTCGAAGCGTTCGTCATCGACGGCGCGATCGAGTTCGCGGCGCAGTCGCACGATGTCGTTTTCCGTCGCGACATCACCGCCGGCCCGCTTGGGTGTTTTGCCGACGTGACGGCTGGCACCTTGGTGGGCGCGTTCGATCAGTGGGATGAGTGCGGGCTCAAAGGCGTCGTAATCGGCGGCGCAGCCGAGTAGGCCGTTGTTGCGGAATTCGACGAACGTAAGCTGACAGTTGGGGCAGCTCAGTTGGGCCATTTGCTGCACAGTGCCTTTACTGCTCTGCACGAACGCGGCCAGATGCGCCATGATGTTTGCGGGTTTTGGCATGATGCCTTCGTTCTGCGCGCAATTCTCACACAGGTGGCGTTCGCGCTTTTCGCCGTCAGTGGCGATGTCGGTCAGGTGGACCGTCGCGGGTTGCTTCTGGCATGATTGGCAGACTTTTTGCATATACCTTCCGGAAGTTTCAAAAAATCGTAGAACTCCCGTCCTTTATCGTCAATTGGGACGCAGCGATTCATTTATCGCGTCAGCTTTGACAATTCGCATCGCGCGACGGCTCGCATATCCCGCCAAAACTGCCGAAATCCTGCGAGCGTCCCATTAGGGAATATAGGCGGCCGCGCAGGTACTGGTTTCCCAGACGCGAACGCGGCTGATTCTGACGGTTACCGCCATTTTGGGGGCGAGTTGATCGTGAATTAGCTTGGCAACCCGCTCGGTGGACGGATTATCGGCTTGAAAGGCTGGATGGTCGTTTAGGTGCGTGTCGTGCAACTCCGCACAAACGGCCAGCAGTTGGGGGCGCACGACCGTGAAATCGGCGAGCACATCCATCTGGTCGAGTTCTTCGCCTTCGAGATAGAGCTCGACTTTCCAGTTATGGCCGTGCAGGGGTTCGAGCGTGCCATCGGGCAAGCGGAGTTGATGGGCGGCGCTGAATTCGGTGGTGATCAGGATTTCGTAGGCGGCCACGGGGCACCCTTTTAGCCAATGGTGGTTGCGTTTCGTCAAGACGGATTGACTGGTATACACTCGGCGGGTCGGTTTCTCAAATTTCCGAAATTAGCCCATTGCGAGTCGCTCTATGAGTCAGAATCGAATCGAACGCGTGACGAAGGCCATGAAAGCCGCTGGTCTCGACGCCCTGTTTATCAGCAATCCGAAGAACGTGCAGTATCTGGCCGGATTTCACGCCACCATGCCGGGTGAGGTGCAACCTATGCGCGATCCCGAAGGCATGCTCGTGATCGCCGGCGGTCAGGTGCATCTGATTTGCGATGGTCGCTATATCGCCGGTGCACGGCAGATGTCGAACGTGACGGCACATCTGCTTGAATCGCCATCGAGTCCGGCAACGTTTGCGGCTGCGATTCGAGGCGTGATCGGCGATGAGAAGGGCAAAACGATCGGGTTTGAATCGAACGCGTTGCTTTACGTCGATGCAACGGGCTTGATAAGTGAGATGCCGGGTGCGACGTGGACGACGGCTGAAAACTTGATGGCGGAACTGCGCGTTATCAAAACGCCGGAAGAAATCGACAACATCCGCAAAGCGCAGGCGATTACCGGTCGCTGTTTCGATCATGTTGCCAATTCGATGCGGCTGGGTGAATCGGAACGCGACGTGGCTGTGCGGATCGAGACGTTCTTACGGCGCGAAAGCGAAGGTAACTCGTTCGCGCCGATCGTGGCGTTCGGTCAAACGGGTTGCCATCCGCACTATTCGCCCGACCCGACGCGCAAACTCGAACGCGGTCAGATGGTCTTGCTCGACTTCGGCGGAATCTATAACGGCTATTGCGGCGATATGACGCGGATGCTGGTAATGGGCAAGGCCGACGAGCGACAACGCGAGGTCTACGACATGGTGCTCGCGGCGCAGCAGGCCTGTTTGGATGCGATTAA
>JAUIHO010000108.1 GCA_030432035.1 Phycisphaerae bacterium | reverse complement strand
TCGCTCTGCGATCCAACGCAGGCCAGTTGTCGCTCGTTTTTCTCCTGTTCCCACGTATCGTCGGCATCCAGAAAAGCCAACCAGTCGCCCTTGGCCAAGCCTGCCCCATGATTTCGTGCCGCGGATGCACCGGCGTTGGGCTGATGCACGTAACGAATGCCCGGTCGATCGCAAAGTAGCGTCCGCGTGTCGTCGCGGCTGCCGTCGTCGACGACGATAATCTCATCGACCTTGCGGGTTTGCGCTTCGATGGATTCGATCGCCCGCAGCACAACCTTGGCGGAGTTGTACGTCGGTATGATGGCGGTGATGATCGGTGCTGTCATGGCAAGTCTCTATCTGCCGTTAAAATCGACGGAAGATTGGCTGAAACTGGAATGCGGCGCGGTAGGTGTCGCAGCATACACGGGTTTGAACGCGTAATGGCCGAAAGCTACCGATTTCCGAAACGCACGCGCCTGTCAGGTCGCAAGGCGTTTGCGCGCGTCTTCGGCGGCCGACATTCTGCCGGCAATCGTTTTCTCGTCGTTTACGCGATGCCGAATGATTTGCCGTACGCGCGGCTCGGGCTGTCGGTCGGGCGTCGGTGCGGCAAAGCCGTTCAGCGCGTGCGACTCAAGCGGCTGCTGCGCGAGGCATTTCGACTGGAACGCCCAAACCTGCCCGCCGGGTTTGACTTCGTCTGCGTGCCGCGACCGGGGCAGGCACCGACGTTGGATCAGTGCCGCCGCAACCTGTCGAATCTGTTTCGCCAAGCCGCCGATCGGGCAAAGAGCTAAGGCACATCGCCGTCTATTCGCTCGCTTTACACCATACTTTTCGTCGCCAAATCGCAAATTCTCGCCTTGAGCATAATCATCGGAGAAGCATTTCCGGCCGCGCCCGGACCGGTTTTATCACACCGCACCCGCGCAGGTGACGTCGTTAGCCCCTTTTTAACTAATGGTTACCGCGTGCTGGTCCGATCCGAGTTTTGAATGGTCCGCTTTCGACGCGCCGGCTCAATTACGGTCGCCGTCGCCGGCGGATTCCGACACCGACCCACTGCCCGTCCCTGTCGCGAATAGCGACTTGGGGACGGTCTTCCCACCAGGCCGGGGCTTCCCATTAACTTGAGAAGCTCCGGTTTTTTTATGCCCCCAAAGTTAGAACGCCTGAATCTCGCCCGTGATCTCTTCAACGAGGTCTTTCACCGTCACGATGCCAGCGCATCGACCCCGCGGGTCGGTGACGATTGCCATTCGGGCGTATTCTTCCTGCAGCGTCGCGAGGGCGTCGATCAGATTGGTATGGTCGGGAATAAGAATGGCCGGATGCGATAGATCCTCCATCGTTTGCGATGGCTCTGCATAGAGAATTTCCAACATGTGTACAACGCCGACCACCTTATCGCGTTTGTGCTTAAACACTGGCAAACGCGAATAGCGTGCCTGCGACAGGCGGTCTTCGATATCCGCGCGCTTCATATTGGCAGAGAGCGAAACAACGCCGCGCAACGGCACCATCACTTCGCGCACAGCCATCGAGTTTAGCCGGTGGATTCGCTCCATCATGTTGCGCTGGGCGCTGCTCATGATGCCTTCGGCAGCGCCTTCGCGCAAGAGCTGATAAATCTCGGCGCGGCTGCGCATGGCATGATCGACGGCACGCGGACCGCGTAGGATACGCGTAATCGAATACGTCAGTGCCCGCTGCAAATGGCTAATGCCCGTGTAGCGACAAAACGCCAACGCTGCCGTGATGAAACGCGAATAGCGCCGCATCAACACGTCTGCGGATGAGTGAAACAGATTTTTCGGAACAACTTCGCCGAAGATAAAGACTAACGGCGTCAGGATGAGCGTGGCGTAAAGTTCGGCCTGCTGTTCACGCGCAGCAATGTCGTCATGATTCGACGTGAGCACGAATACGGCCGTCAAACAGAACGGCGCGAAGTAGTTTGCAATGTTGGTACCGACGAGCGTGGCAAAGAGCAGGTTTGCACGGTCTGCCATCGCCCGTTCGAGGCGCAGCGCGTCCCGTTTACCGTCGTGTGCGTCGAGGCGCAACTTGGTCACGCTCAGGCTGTAGATGCCCGTTTCCGAACCGCTATAAATGCCGGAGAGCGCAATCGCGATCAGGCAGCACAGCAAGTAGCCCGTAATGGCCAACGTGGTGGCAACGGCAATCATGCGTCGTTACCTCCGGGTTCTGCATCAGCAGGCGGCTTAGGTGTGTCCGCCGTTTCCGGCACTTGCGCGAGCAGAATCGTCAGGTCGGGATTGGGATCGATCGGGTCGGCCAACGCAATCCGAACGCGCAAGATGCGGCGATCGCGCATGTGTGTGACCGTCAGCCGTACGCCACCGATTTGCACCTCGTCGCCGGTCCACGGCACGCGGCCCAACTCCTGTACGATCAGCCCGCCGAGCGTGTGGATGCGCGTTTCCTCTGCGGGCAGCCCGAAAGCGCGACGGAAGTCGTGCACGTCGATCGACGCGTCGGCCATAAACGTCGTCTCGTCGATCTTGCGAAGCGCGGGTAGGTCGGACCGTTCTTCCGGGGCGCGCAATTCACCGACGATGGCTTCGACGACGTCTTCCATCGCCACCAGTCCGGCGAGCCCGCCGTACTCATCTACGACCAACGCCAGCTGGGTATTCGTCTTACGGAAATGCCGGAGAATCGCTTCGCAACTGGCTTGCTCGGGAACGTATCGCACGGGCCGGATCATGTCGCGCACCTTCGCCTTTGGGTTTAGCAAGGCGTGCTTGGCCGAAACAATGCCGAGGATGTTGTCAATCTGGCCATCGTATATGGGGATGCGGAGCAGTCGATGTTGTTTGATCAATGCGCGTAGCGTATCCGTCGATTCGTTAACGTCCATTGCGACGACGTCTACGCGCGGCGTCATGACCGAGCTGGCGCGCAGCGTGGACAGATCGAGCATCTGGTGAAGCAGTAGGTTTTCGCGGTTGTCGATCAATCCTTCGCGCTGGCCGATATCGAGGAGGCGCTGCAAATCATCGGCACCGACATTGGACTCGCCCTGCGGATTAAAGATGCGCGTAAGCGGTGTCACGAATAACGAACTCAGCACCCAACGCAGCGGGCTGGTGGCAAGCTCCATCCCGCGCAGCGGCAATGCAACGACGGGCGCGAGCGCCTCGCAATGCGTAAAAGCGACGAGTTTGGGAATGATCTCGGCACCGAACAGCACCAGAAAAAAGCCAACGACGCCGACGATAATCCCACCGAGCGGTGAATCGGCGGCCAACCGCCCAGCCGTCACACCCAGAATCGAATACAACAAAATGTTCACGAATATGTTGCACAGAAGGACCGTCGAGAGGAGTTCGCTCGGTCGGTCGCGCAGCGAAATCACGAGGTGGCTACTGCGCAGGTTGGCGTGGCGAATGCGATTAAGCTGCTGCCGCGATAGGCTAAACAACGCCGTTTCACTGGCGGAAATCAAACCGCTGATGCCGGTGAGTATCAGAATCGCGATCAGCCGCGGTGCGTTGTCGAGGATCGTTTGAAGCATCGTGTTCGTCGAGGTCGGAATGGTAGCGTTCGGGCGGCAATTGGTCGATTGCAACGCGTTGGGCTAAGGTCGGGGTATGGCGGATGAATGGTTTCTGATGTTGCTGGGGCTGGCGGCGGGGTTCTGCGGCGGCTTGCTCGGAATCGGCGGCTCGCTCGTCATGATTCCGGCGTTGGTCATGCGCGGCGGCCCCGAAAAGCAGCACCTGTACCAGGCCACAGCCATGATCGTGAATTTCTTCGTCGTTGCACCGGCAGTTTGGCGGCATTTAAAGGCACGCGCGCTGCTGCCGGCGTATCTATGGTGGATGGTTCCGCTGGCGCTGGTCGGTTCCGTCGTTGGCGTGTTAATCAGCGAGTTGGCCGTGTTTCGAGGCAGCGGACAAGGTTGGCTTCAGATCGCCTTTGCCGCGTTCTTGCTCTACGTGTTGTACGCGAATGTGAAGCGGCTGCGCGAAGGCCGTAAGGGCGAAGATAAAACTGAAGCGCAGGCTGACGTGAGCAGCAACGGGCCGTTAGCAGGTGTGATCGGATTGGCGACGGGTTTGCTAGGTGGCGTGCTTGGCATCGGCGGCGGCCTGGTGGCTGTGCCGCTGCAACAGTCGGTTTTGAAGTTGCCGCTGCGAAACTGCATCGCAAACTCGGCGGCGACGATTCTGCTGTCGAGTGTGTTGGGCGCAATCTTGAAGAATTGGCACTTATCCATGCACGGTTTCGCTGTCGGCGATGCGTTGCGCATGGCGGCGTACCTGATTCCGACTGCCATCTTGGGCGCGTGGATGGGCGCGTCGCGCACACACAAGTGGCCGCTCGTGTGGATTCGTTTGGCGTTTACCGTATTGATCGGATATGCCGCGTTTCGGTTGGCGCTGATCGGGTTTACTACGGCGACACGGTGAGGGCCGATCCTCTACGCGGCCATCACGCCCGTTTCGACATATTGGCGAGCCAAATCGGATTGAGCGTGTGGGTCTATTCCAACGTAGATGCCGGCGCTTCCGCGGGTTCATGCGGTTCGGCTCGCGCCGTGCGATCTTTGGTCGGCGGGCCTTGCACCGGCGGCGCTTGCGAGCTGGCGAAGCCTTTAATCGAGGGCAGGTCCTCGGGCTTCTCGGTCGGGTGTACTGCGAAGACTTCGACGCGAATGATGTCTTCAAACGGGACGGTAACGACGAAGCAGCCGACCTTATACGCGTCGTCGGCGGGCATACATTCAAAGGTTAGCGTCGAGGTCGTGGGTTGCTCGATGATTTCCTTGATCTCATACGAAAAACCGTCGCGTAAATAGAGGATCGTGCGGACCTCCAGCTCGCTGATAAACCGCGCGAACTTTTTGTCTTCTGCCGCCTTTTCGGGCTTGAGCGCGGGGAAGTGCGTCAGGCCGCAGCGCCGTTTGGCTTCTTCGAGGCGCGACAAGTAGGGCGTGGAGAACCACCAATCAAAATTAAACGGCATTTGTACCTCGTTCCCGTTGAAATTCCGAAGCGTATGACCGAAAGTGAATGTAAGAACCGAGCCAAGGGCTGTCAATCGGATTCGGCGGTTCGCGTCGACGATGCGGACGGTTAAATCGTCGAACGCACTGGTTCGCGAGCATTCTAAGAAACCATGGCCCCAGATTGCGACGCACTGTGAACCCACAGCAACAAGCCGAACAGTTGAAGCAGATTGCCCGAGCCGTCGGCTTTGAGATGGCGGGCATCTGTCGGCCCGGTCCGATCGAACACAGTGCCTATTTTGACAAATGGTTAGCTGAGGGCCGCGCCGGAACGATGGAATACATGCACAACCATCCGGCTTCGCGGCGCGATCCGACAAGTTGGTTGCCGTGGGCGAATTCGGCGTTGGTCGTGGGTTTGAATTACTTTCAGCATGCGCCGCCGGAAGCGCGCGAGCAGGAGGGTGACGCGCGATATGGCCGCGTCGCGTGCTACGCATGGGGCGAAGATTACCATCGCGTGTTGCGCGACAAGCTTGGCGACGCAATGACGCAATTCGAATCGGCGCTTGGTCGTGAGATTCAACATCGTATTTGCGTGGACACGGCCGCCGTGATCGAACGCGAATTGGCGTTAGCCGCGGGCATCGGATGGATCGGCAAGAACACGCTGGTGCTCAACCCGCATTGGGGATCGTTCTTTTTTTTGGGCGTCGTGTTTCTGGAAGTCGACTTGCCTCCCGACGAACCGATGACCGACCATTGCGGCAGTTGCACACGGTGTCTCGACGCCTGCCCGACCGACGCGTTTCCGGCTGCGTACGAGATGGACGCGGCGCGCTGCATTTCGTATCTCACCATCGAACATCGGAGCGAGATCGAGTCGCCGCTCGATCATCAACTGAACGGCTGGGTCTTCGGCTGCGACGATTGCCAGACCGTCTGCCCGTTCAATCACTGGCAACGGGAAACGCAGGAGTCGCGGTTCGCACCCACGGACGTTGACCATGTCACGCCCGAACTCGATCGATTGCTGGATCGTACCGATGCGGAGATTCGCTCGATGAACAAAGGCCGCGCCACCAGCCGGGCCAAGCCAGAGATGTGGCGACGCAACGCCCGCTTGGTCAAAGAATCGAGCGGGGATTGATTGCTCAGCCATTCGATACTTGCGGCACTAGAATCGATATTCTGATAGCTTGCCGCGATACATTCGGCATCAAAGGACATTCGGGTTGGAAAACGTAATTACGATCCAAAAGCTGGAGAAAAGCTACGGTGCCTTCAAGGCGCTCAACGCTTTTGATCTGACCGTGCCGCGCGGATCGATATTCGGCTTTCTCGGCCCCAACGGAGCAGGCAAGTCGACGACGATTCGAATACTGCTTGGTCTGCTAAGACGCGACGCAGGCACGGCCAATGTTCTAGGCATGGATGCGTGGAAGGATTCGACAGCGATTAACGCACGCGTTGGTTACTTGCCCGGCGACGTGCAATTTCAAGGCAGCCTTAGAGGAGCGGCGTTCCTCAAACTTTGCGCCCGCATTCGTGGCGGCAATCTCGACGCTGAAATCGACCGCCTCACGACCGTGTTTCGGCTCGATTTGAAAAAACGCATTCGGGCTTACTCGCGCGGTATGAAGCAAAAACTCGGCATCATTCAGGCGCTGATGCACCGCCCCGAACTGCTCATCCTCGACGAGCCGACGACCGGCCTCGATCCGCTGATGCAGCAGGCGCTCTACGACGAGCTGCGCCGCGTCGCACAGGATGGTCGCACCGTGCTGTTTTCGAGCCATACGCTGAGCGAAGTGGACCTGCTGTGCGAGCGTGTGTGCGTGATTCGTGCCGGTGTGGCCGTACAGACTGGCACGATTGTGGACCTACGGGCCCAAGCGCCGCGCCGCGTGGCGCTGGCGATGGCCAACAGTGCGGCGCTACCGACGCCGACCAACGGCACGTTTCAACGCGGTGTAAGCCACGACGGTCGCGTTGTAGGTACGTGGGTGGGGCAGACGTCTCAGTTACTCGAATGGTTGCATGCCGCAAAGCCGCGCGATGTGGAGATCGGCCCGCCGACGTTGGAGGAATTGTTCCACCAGCTTTACGAAACGAACCCCAACGCCGCGGCGTCAAGCGAGAAGGCATAAACGTGTCGAAGCATCTGATGTACAAAGCGTGGCGCGATTATGCGTTCTTCGGTTTCGGCACCATGCTGTTGCTGTGTCTGTTTGTGATCGTGTTCGTCAATGCGGTGCACGCGACGGACATGGAACAGTACATGAACGTGATGAAAACGCCGTGGATTCGTAACCTGTTGCGCGCAATGATGGGGGCGGATATTGTCGAGAACTTCGACACGACGGGCCTCGTGAGTTTTGCGTTCGCCCACCCGGTGATGTGGACCATGGTAATCTCGTTCACCTTGCTCAGCACGAGCGGACTGATCGCGGGCGAAGTCGATCGCGGCACGTTCGATTTTGTCGCGACGCTGCCCGTTTCGCGGACGCAGATTTATCTGTCTTATTCGATGGTCACAGCGGTGTGGTCGGCCTTGTTGGTCGCTGCGCTTTACCTGGGTGCGTGGCTCGGCATGAAACAAGTCGGCTACGAGGGCGTGAATTACACCACGCTCGTGCTCGTCTCAATACACCTGCTGGCCGCGATATGGTTCGTGGGGGCGATGGGCATCGCGCTGAGCGGCATGTGCAATCGCCGCGTGGCGGCGGGGGCGATTTGTTTCGTTTATATCCTTTATTCGTTCACGTTGAACGTGGTCGAAGCCTTTTGGCCGGCGGCGCAGAAGGTCGGCTGGACCGGCTTTATGCACTACTACCAGCCGTTACCGGTGGCTCGCGATGGTAAGTTAGATCCGTACAGCCTGGCGGTGTTGGTTGGGGCGGCGAGCGTGATTTGGATCGTCGGTCTGCTGCGGTTTACCAAACGGGATATTCCGTCAGCCTAAAGGTTATGATGATCCGAATCGAGCGTGTCTTTCCATTCGCTCAGGTTCTCGAGGTACACGCTGGTGCCGCGGGCCACGCATGAGAGCGGGTCGTCCACGACTTTGACCGTCAGGCCCGTGCCGTCGGAAATCACCTCATCCAAGCCGCGTAGCAGGGCACCACCGCCGCAAAGGTGGATGCCGTTATCGACGAGGTCGGCGGCCAATTCCGGCTCGCAGCTTTCGAGCGTGTGCGTCACGGCATCGAGGATATGACTGATCGGCTCACGCAGCGCGTCGCGAATTTCCTGGCTCGTCACAACCGTCTTACGCGGCAAACCACTGATCATGTCGCGACCGCGCACGTCGACCGACACTTCCTGATCGAGCGGCGCGGCCGAACCAATTTCGATCTTGAGCCACTCTGCGGTTTGCGGACCGATTTGCAAGTTATACGTGCGCTTCATGTGAGCGATGATGGCTTCATCCATATCGTCACCCGCCACACGGATCGACTCGGCTACCGACACGTCGGCCAACGACATGACGGCAACTTCCGTTGTGCCGCCACCGATGTCGACAATCATGCTCGCACGTGCTTCGGCGATCGGGAGATTCGAACCGATACCGGCCGCCATCGGTTCTTCGATCAAGTAAACGCGTCGCGCGCCGGCGCGTTCGGCAGAGCCGAAGACGGCGCGCTTTTCAACGGCGGTAATACCCGACGGCACCGCAATAACCACGCGCGGTCGCACCAATCGGCCACGACCGCCATGCACTTTGCGAATGAAGTAACCCAGCATGGCTTCGGTGATATCGAAGTCAGCAATAACGCCATCTTTAAGCGGGCGCACGGCGGCGATCGAGCCCGGCGTTTTACCGAGCATTTCTTTTGCCACCAAACCGACGGCGTTACCGTTTTGCAGGACTTGATTGGTACCCTTGCGCACCGCGACCACGGAAGGTTCGTTAAGCACGATGCCTTCGCCGCGCACGCAAACCAACGTGTTGCAGGTGCCCAGGTCGATTCCCATGTCGACGCTGAACATGCCCATCAAGGAATCGAATAACAAAGCCGAGGTCCCTCTCTGCTTATCAACGGCTTAACCGAAGTGCCGTCCGCGCCGCATGGTTTTGAAATCAGATGCGCGGCGATTTGCATCTATATGATGTGCGAAAGTTTAACCTACATACGAACGAACGTCAGCGCACGGTTCGCCAAAAAGATTTGCAAAACTTAAGAAGATTGTGATTTGTAGCGGCGGGGTAAAAAAACGGAACGCCGATGCGGGAGGCGTAACGTTCGTCGGGCCAGCCCACCATCGGCGGTTCAAAGCAAATAGAAAGTTGTGATTTACAGCGCGAAGCTCGGGATCGTGCCGTGCAATTCGATGGCTTTGTAGATGACGTAGCCGAGTGCCAAAGCCACACAGCCGGTCGCGATAATGGCCATGACGGTGTAAAGGTCGTCCTGCGCTTGGCCGCGAGGGGCTCCGTATCCGGGTTTACCTGCCATCGTCATTTCTCCTCAAGCAAAGGGTTCAAAACGCCTGTTTGCGTTTGAAAAGTCTTAGTTGCTCAGTGCAAAGCTGGCTTGGTCGCGGATGGCGTCACCGGCTTGGATGCCGCCTTCCGACTGTTCGATCACGCCGGCTGCCGCGTTGGCTTCGACGGCGGTGATGCGGATGGTGCCGAGGTACTTCGGAGCGCCACCGCTGCGGCGATAGACCAAAAACCGCATGCCATGACCGACGCCGTCGGCCGCACCGACCGAGATTTCAGCCAGATCGCCACGGATCGCCGTGACCTGACCGCGAATGGGGGCGGTGATGTCCGACAAGCCAATTGGCTCGGAAACGGACGGCGTGTATGCCTGTACCACGGCGCGGCTGCTCGGGATTTGAGCGGTATCAACAGCCGAGTAGCTGGTGCCGCTGCCGGTGAGCGAACCGATCTGTTCCTTCAGGGCTTTGATGCGCGACTGAGCCATGGCCATGTTGGCGGTCAGCTCTTTGACGCGATCGTTGAGATCGATGTTGCGGCGCGTCAGCGTCGCATTGCGTTCGGAAAGCTGTGTGGCCAGTTCCTGCTCGCGGGTGCGGGCTTCTTCGATCAGCTTGTTGTGCGAGGCAAGGCTGGTGGCTTGTGCTTGCTCGTTGTTGAGCTGATTGGTCAGGTCGGCATTCTGGCGACGCATGTCGGCCACCGAAATGTTCAGCTTGTCGAGTTCCTGCTCGAGCCGGCCGATAGTTGCCAGATTCTCTTGATAGAGAACTTCGGCGCGCTGCGCTTCGAGAGCGGCGCTGGCGGTAACCGCGCGAGCCTGAGCATTGGCGTCTGCGGCAGAAGCCTTCCAATCGGTGGCGGCTTGTCTCCATTTTTCTTGCTGAGCCATGGTCGAAATAGTGAACATGCTCAGTGCGATGGACAGCACCGTCATCAATACGACGAACACTTTGGTGAGGACGCTCACGACGTCACCTCCCTGAAACAGGATTGCATCAACGCGATAAACCGTCGGCGGGTATGCGTTACGTTTGGTTTTAAGCCTCTTCCCTGCCCCCAATTTGGCGTAGTGGATCGCCTTTGCAGGTTTGTTTCCACCCATGGTTGGCGGGCGGAATGCGGGGTGTGAACGCTCGGTGGGCCCGGGGGCTTCCCTCACGTCGATACCGATTATCTACGTCGGTAGCAGCATTTGCAAGTGTGTAGCCCGCTGGAAAATTAGAGAATCTCCGAATGGGGCTGATTGTCGGACCCAGCACCGCTTCGGACGTTCTTCGGCGACGCCTTCTTGGACGCACGCCGTCGCGGCCCATAAGCAACCGACTTGCCCCCGTCATTTCGCGGCCGGTCGCTTGACCCGCTAATGCGGCTCTCAGTACCATAAAGCATAGAAATGTCGGGGTTTGCCGTCGCTTCAGGGGAAAGAACCACACGGCAGGCTCAAAGTTTCCCACCGATTGTCATCATCCGTCGCGTCGTCCTACCGATATTCCGCGACGGTCGACCCGCCAGTGGTGAAGGAGTTCGCCTCATTATGCGTAAATGCGCACCGTTTCTACTCGTGCTGTCGTGTGTGGCATTGTCCGCCGCGCCGGTTAACGCCCAAATTGAATTCGTTCCGAAGAGCGAACTGGATCGCTTGGGGTTACAGCGTTACTGGCAGTCTTCGCCACCGTTGCCGGCAGGCGAACTCGTTAAGCAGCACACGCTGGTCGACGACAACGTTTACCTGATTTCCGAAAGCAATCTTGCGGTTGCCGTGCATTCCGGTACCGGCGTGGTGCGTTGGATTGCACAGGTCGCCGACCGCGATCAACAAGTGCGCGAGCCCACCCACTCCGATGCGTACACGTTTTTCACCGGCCCCGCTTCGGTCAAGGTGTTGAACCGACGCACGGGTGAATTGGCGGGCGAACCGCGGCGCTTGCGTGGCGTGATTGTTACCGTCGATCACGATACGGCTCGCATTTCGATCGGTGCCGCACACGGCGTGCGCCTCGACGACATTCTCGATATTTACAACGTAAACGATTCGGAAAACACGACCCGCGAACCCATCGCGCAAATGCGCGTGACGGTGGTCGATCACAAAGAGGCGCGCGGTCGATTGGTGCGTGAGTCGCGCACGACGAAAATCTATCCCGGCGATCGCGTTCGTCAGGACGTACGCCTTCCATTGCGCGAAGTGAAACTTCCGTTCGCTGCGGCCAGCCCGGCGGTTGCGGATGAGGAAGACCTGTTTGTGGGTGCTGCCAATCAGCGCATGTATTCGCTGCGGTTCCTGTCGGGCTTTACCAACTGGCGCGTATTGACGCCGAAAAACATGTCCGCCGCGCCGACGCTGTTCGGCGATAGCGTGTACTTCTGCGATAACGACGGTCGCTGTGCATCGGCAACCAAGCGCAAACGCAAGCGAAACTGGGAGTTCTACACCGACGGTGCGATCAGCATCTCGCCCGTCGTTACCGACAAGTACGTCTTCGTCGCGTCGAGTGATCGGTCGCTGTATTGCCTCGATCGCGAAACCGGTCGCCGCAATTGGACGCACCGATTCGACAATGTGCCTGATTTGGAGCCGGTGATCAGCGACGATCTGATCTTCCAACGCACGAAGGGCAACGACGTACACGCCATTCGCATCGAAGACGGCGAAGCTGTTTGGAAACGCGAGGCTGCCGGCCGCTTTATGCTGCGCTTGGAAGACGACGCGTACCTTTGGAACAACACGCCGCCGATGTTGATGCGGGTAGCCATCGATACCGGTGAGATCGAAGAAACCGTCGGCCTGCCGATGGTAACGTTTGCCGAAGCCAATCCGGCCGATCAACTGATCGTGTTCGGCCAGAGCGATGGCTCGCTCGTGTGCGCTCGCCCGAAAAAGGCACCGCACCTAAAGCCCGAGCAATTGGCAATCGTGTTGCAAAACGATCGCAAAGCCAAAGAGATCGACCAGTATATGGCGGAAAAACAGGCCGAACGCGAACGATTGGCCGCCGCCCGAGCTGAGGCTGAAAAGACGCGGGAAAAAGCGAAGTATTCGTTCCTAGCCGATGACGACTTCCTGACGAGCCGCATCACGACTGAGCCGGCCGTGAAATCGAAGGCAGAAGAAAAGCCCAAGGCGGCCGCGGAATCGAAGCCCAAGGAAGAGCCGAAAGCCGAAAAGAAGGAAGCCGATCCGTGGGGCGGCGACCCTTGGGGCGAAGACGATGCCGACGACAAGGACGATAAGAAAGACGACGACAAGGATAAGGACAAGGACGACGACAAAGACGACGACAAGGATGACGATGATAAAGATGATGACGACGATGACGGCTGGGACTGGTAAACCAGTCGCAATCGCGTCGCGCTGATTGCCGCGTCGTCAAAAATGATTAGCCTAGGCGGTCGGTTCGCTTTGTTGCGGATCGACCGCTTTTTTTATTGCCAACCACGCCACGGAAAGGCACCCGCATGTCCGCCATCCCCATCCGCCGCGCCCTAATTGCCGTGTACGACAAGACCGGCATCGCAGAATTCGCGAAAGCCCTCGTCGAAGAATATGGCATCGAGATCATTTCGACCGGCGGCACGGCGAAACATCTGAAAGAGGCGGGCGTTCCCGTCACGATGGTCGAGGAAGTTACGGGCTTCCCGGAAATGCTCGACGGTCGCGTAAAGACGCTGCACCCGAAGATCCACGCCGGCATTCTGGCCGATCGCGATAACCCCGAACACATGCGGCAGCTAAAGGAACACGGCATCAAGCCCATCGACATGGTCGTCGTAAACCTATATCCGTTCGAAGAAACGGTGAAAGACCCGAATTGTAAGTTTGAAGATGCGATCGAGATGATCGACATCGGTGGGCCGTGCATGTTGCGCGCGGCGGCGAAGAATCATAAGCATGTGTTGGTGGTTGATGCGATTGATACATACGAATATGTTATTCGATCGCTGAAGAAAAATGACAGTGAGTTGCTATCAGCTTATCAACGCCGGGCTGCTCATAGAACCTTCGCCACGACCTGCCTATATGACGCTAAGGTTAGCGATTGGATAAGTTCACATGCGGAGATCGGCCACGGTAGCTTCAAGCTAATTCAATTTATCGATGAACATGCGACGAAGTATGGTGAGAACCCGCATCAAGAAGGGGGGCTAAAGAGCCTCCCGGCAGACGCCAATTTTCGACGACTTGCCGTTTCCGTTGGCAATGTTCAGATGTCCTTTAACAACTACGTCGATGCCGACGCTGCCCTAAGTCTTTGTGCCGAACTCGCGCGATCCAAACTGAATAAGCCCACCTGCGTATTCATCAAACACACCAACGCCTGCGGTGTTGGCATCTCAAACGACCCCAAAGAGGCCTACCGACAAGCCTATTTGGGAGACCCTAACGCTGCCATGGGCGGCATTCTTGCGGTCAATTTCGCCGTGAACAAAGCGTTTGCCGAAACCGTGATGGCCACACTGCAGTTGTTCAAAGACGACGCGATCGCAGGTGGTTGTGCCAATCCACCGCAGGCGTTTTTCGCGGAAGTGATCGTCGCGCCCGGCTACGACGACGATGCGATCGAGGTCATTCGCACCGCGAAGAAGTGGGGTGAACGCGTACGGTTGCTAGACGTGGGCGACATGACGCTAGCGCCCAGCCCGGAAGACTTGGATTACAAACGCATCGCCGGCGGCATGCTCATGCAAACGCCCGACTTGCTCGGCCTGAACGAAGACGACTGGAAGATTGCAACCGACAAGCAGCCGACCGACGCGGAGCTAAACGACGCGCGCCTCGCCTGGCTCACCTGCAAGCACACCAAGAGCAACGCGATCACGATTTGCAAAGACGGCATGCTCGTCGGCAACGGTGCCGGTCAGATGTCGCGCGTGATGAGTTGCCGCATTGCTACTTGGCTTGCCAAAGAGAATGGCCACGCTGCCAAGCTCGCCGGCAGCGTCGCCGCCAGCGACGCGTTCTTCCCGTTCCGCGATGGTCTCGACATCCTCGCCGACGCGGGCGTGACCACCGTCATTCAACCCGGCGGCAGCAAGCGCGACGACGAAGTAATCACGGCGGCGAACGAGCGCGAAATCGCGATGATCCTGACGGGCACGCGACACTTTAAACATTGAATCATTTGTGAAGTGGTGATTTGCGATTTGTGAAGTATGCTAATGAGTCGGCATCGCGGACCACGATGTGGCGGTTGTAAATGTTCTTGTGGTGGGTTAAATCCGGAGATATCCGTAGGGTCCCGCTGTGCGGACCACGACCGCTCGTTGATTCTGCCAAATTGGATGACACGAATCGCATCTCCACCTCAAACACAATCTGAATATGGTCGCGAATTGCGAAAGGAATGGTCCGCACAGCGGACCCTACAAATAAACATAAATAGACACCGGTATATTTTAAAATCACACCGATTTCCGAAGACCTCCAAGCCCCAAGCCCCAAGCCCCAAGCCCCAAGCCCCAGGTCTATTTCTTCAACACCGCCGTCGGCCACGTGCTGGGGTCGATGTGCCAATTCAGCTCATCGCCGACCGTGAGCGGTTGCTGCCCGATCTCCAGGTCTTCGACGATAATGAACAAACCGATGCGCGGGTTCTCGACCGGATCGAAACCGAATAGGGCAGTTGCCGGAATGTGGGCCGTGAGTTGGTAACCTTCGTCGTCAAGATTGGCCGCGACCGTCAAATCTTCGACGTTGGCGACCGGCGCGTCTTCGGTGGCGCGACGTACCTTTGCCGTACCAGCGATGGGATCGTCGCCTTCTTCGCCACCGCCCGTCGGCAGGAAATAAAACTGCTGGCAAAACCGTGTGGCACGCCGGACGTTTCGGCTGTCGCGCGTGTCGGTCATCACGCGAATGTTGTCGGCCTTCCAATATTGCCGCGGGTCACACACCACGTCGGTAGCCTTGCCCCCAAGCGAAACGCCGACGAACAATCCCTCTTCCGACCAACCCGCGTACACGTCGGCGAACGGTTCGTAGCCGTCCATCATGCCGAACGGTTCGAGCAGGGCGGCCTTGGGCCAGCGATCGACGGTACCATTCAGCGGCGGTCGCTTGGCGAAATAGTGCAACTCGAATTCGAGCTTGAATAGAAACGGATTGGGTATCAGAGGTTCCATGAAGAAATTGCGAATGGAGAATTTTTAATGGCGAATTGCTATTACCGCTGATTTCTGTGCCGTCACGCTGCGCATGCTTTTTTGCAGAGCAACGATCTAAACCCTAATCATGCCGAAGTGCCTCAATCGGGTTCAACGACGCGGCGCGGCGGGCGGGTAACAAGCCGAATAACACGCCCACGCCGGCACTAAACAAAAACGCCAGCACCACGATCGTCGGTGACATCATCGCTTTCACGCCGATGGCATCGGCGATCGACGTTGCGGCCAAGACGCCGAAGATAATTCCCACGCTACCGCCGGCGCTGCTGATCACACCGGCCTCGATCAGGAATTGCCGATTGACGGCTTTGGTCGAGGCACCGATGGCCATGCGAATGCCGATCTCGCGTGTGCGTTCGGTCACCGACACGAGCATGATGTTCATAATGCCGACGCCGCCGACCATCAGGCTGACGAGGGCAAGGAAGAAGATCAGCAGCGTCATTTGGTCGCTGACGGCGCGGGCCTGCTCTTCTTTTTCTTTGAGCGTGGTGACTTTGAAATCGTTGGCGTCGGTTTCGAGCAGTTTGTGTCGCTGTCGCAGCAAGGCAGAAATCTGTTCGACGGCGTCTTCGACATCATCGTCGCTGGTAGCCGAGCAAAGGATCGCGTCGGGTTCGCGTACATCCATCAAGTCGCGCAGCATGATCGACAACGGAATAATCAGCGCGTTGTCTTCGTCCATGCCGAGCGGGTTAAAACCCTTGGGCTCCAACACGCCGACGACCTTAAAGCTCATCTGACCGATGCGTACCGTGCGGTTGATAGGGCTGCGATCGCCGAAGAGTTCGCGCACCGCCGTCTGACCGATCAAACAAACGCGTCGTCGCGCGACGATGTCGAACGGTTCGAGGTCGCGCCCTTCGATGACGCCCCAATTTCGGATCTGGGTGTACTTACCGTCGGCGCCCGTGATCGGCACGCCGAAGCTGGACGTATCGGTGATAACGAGAAACTCTTTACCCTGCACGCCCGAAGACATGCTGACGGCGTCGCATTCGATCTCGATGGCTTCCGCATCGGCGCGGCTCAGGTTGCTTCCCGAAAGCATGCCGATGGGGCGTTTGTCTCGCTTCGCGTCTTCGCTGATCACGAAGATCATGTTCTTGCCGGCCTTGCGAATGTCGGCAATGAGCGAATCCTTCACACCCTGCACGACGCTCACGCTGACGATCACGACGAACACACCCATGATGATGCCGATCATGGTGAGAAAGCTGCGCAGCTTGTGCCGCCACAACTCACGCAGGCCCATCTTGAAACATTCCATCCACAGCGTGAACAAGCGTTAGTCCTCCGCCAGGGATACTGCGCGAACGTCGGGTAGATTGGGGCCACCGACGCGCGGAGTGGGTTGATCGTAAATGATGCGACCGTCCTTTAGGATGATCGATCGCTCGGTAAATTCTGCCACGCCCGGATCGTGCGTGACGAGAATGATTGTGAGCCCTTCATTCTGATGCAGGTCGTCGAGAATCTTCATGATCTCGCCCGACGTATGCGAGTCGAGGTTGCCGGTCGGTTCGTCTGCTAACAAAACGCGCGGATTGTTCACCAACGATCGCGCGATGGCGACGCGTTGTTGCTGACCGCCGGACATTTCCGACGGTAAGTGGTTTGCGCGATCGGCGAGGCCGACCTTTTCCAATGCGGACAACGCCGCCGCGCGACGTTTGCCCGTGGGTACGCCGCTGTAAACCATCGGTAACTCGACGTTTTCGACCGCCGTGCTGCGCGTTAGCAAATTGAAGTTCTGGAAGATGAACCCGATGTATTTGTTGCGCAATGCCGCGAGTTCGTCACGTGAGAGTTTGCTCGTGAGTTCCTTGGCCAGGTGGTACGTGCCTTTGGTCGGAACGTCGAGCGCGCCGAGAATGTTCAGCAACGTGGACTTGCCGGAACCGCTGGCCCCCATGATTGAGATGTACTGGCCCTCGGGGATGTCGACGTTGAGCCCGCGTACGGCGTGCACTTCGTTCACGCCCAATTGATAAATCTTGTGCAAATCGCGCAGACGCACCGTGATGG
>JAUIHO010000107.1 GCA_030432035.1 Phycisphaerae bacterium | reverse complement strand
TGCTGGGCACCGAATCCGGTATCCGTTAACCGAGCCGCCCACTTCAACAGCGCAGCCAAGCCCTGCTTGATATCCCAGGCATAGCGCCGTTGATACGGCTCGGGCAACCGATCGATGTATGCATCACCGTGCCATGTTTCGCACCATGCATGAACCCAGCCCGCTCCGTCCTTATCCTTGAGGTCGGCATTAAACCTCGTTAGCCAAGCGTGAAACTCGTCGTAAAGCGGCAAGCGCTGCCGGGCGTCATCCAAGGCCACCGCCTTGGGATTCGGACTCGGAAACTTCCAACCTAAGCCGCCCAACAAACCTCGATGCGTCTGGCCATCCTCGTCGCTTACCTCGACTTCGATTTCGGCGTGCTCGACGAGCCAGTCGGCCAATGCCAGCAGACATGTCTCACCCAGTTTCGATCGAACCTGCACCTTGCGATATTTGGGTTTCGGCAATTTGCTGCGTCGCTCCGCCGGACTCAACCCCAAGGCATCGTCCTCACCGGTAAAATGAACGACATCCGTCCGGCTACCGACTAAGCGCTTGACCGTATCGAGAAGATCCGCACCATGAATACCGCCTCTATGCGACTGAATTACATTGCGCACCGCGTCGGCTTGTTTACCTTTCTCGATCAGTGTCCCCGCCAATTCCAGACCGGCAGCCTGCTTCTTCTGGTTGCGATCCCCCAATAACTGGTCAATTGCGTCGATCGCTTTCTTGACGGGCAGCCGTGCCAACCGTTTCAGCGCGCCCATCCGAAATGTCGGTGCGCTGCGATGCAAGCCGTCCAGTAGAATCGCTAATTCGTCGTCACGAATCGGTTCCTTTTCCAGTCCTGCAAATGCGACGCGCTGCACATCCACGCGCGTGTCGACCGCCAGTTTCAACAGCAGTTCGCGCTGCTCCGGCGATAACGTGTCGCGTTTTCGCTTCTTTCGCTTGCCCGAATCACGGTCATAGTATTCTCCGACGCCGACCATCTCCGCCACGATGTTCGCGCATCGCCATCCGTCCAGCGATGTGACGTAAGGTATCAGCTTATCTGGAACCCTTTCGCCCAGCGTGCATAGACACTCGGCTACCGTACGCTGACCGATATCGATCTTATCCCATGGCCAGACGATGCTCTTCTCTGTTCTTTTTCGTTTTGGTGAACGCTGATAAAGGCGTTCGATGGTGTTGAACAACTGAGCGGACGAGTGGTCGGCCCTAGCTTCTTGCACGATCGTTACCATTAACATTTCGATACGCGGGTCCAACCGCTCGCAATCCTTAATCGCTTCGTGCAAAATCTCGACCAAGTCCGGCCATAACTGCGTACCGCGCGCCAATTGCAACGCAGCCCACTGTCGCGCTACATCGTCTTCGCAAAGAACATCGCGAACGACTGGCAACACTTCTTCGGCATCGTCGAACGCCGTCACCCAAAGTGCAAAATAAAGCTCCTCAGCCGAACCAGAATCGATGGCGGCTTTCCGCTTTTCGTCGTCATCGAAAAAGTCGATTACCCAAGCCAACGCCTGCTTTACCGGCTTAACACTGCCGCCGGCCCACTGCATGCCGAACCATTCGTCAAATGCCGCAATCGTCGCGCTGAAGCGTGCTAGATCGTGCTCAACAATCAAGCCGAGCATGTAACGAAACGCGTCCTTGTTCGCCCCCTTCACGGCGTCAAAAACAGCCTGCCGCAACCCTTCTTGTCGCTGGGCCGCCAATAGCAACTTCCCGACGACTTCCCAATGTTCGCGGGAACTGGATAGCAACAAAGCCTCGATCTCAATGCCAGAGAACTCGAGTATCGTCGCTGGTTCCTGAACCGCGGCCACTAACGTTGCGCGCGCCAGCTCGCCGACCTCACCCTCATCGCGAATCATCGCTCCTGCGATCGAGTCGAGAACCGACAGATCAAACGCGTTCGATTCTAAAAAGGGCACCGACTGAAGAAACCAAATTGGCGTACACTCGCGACCGCCCAACGTGTAAGCCGCATCCAGAAAGAAGCGCACTCGATTTTCTTCAATAGTTGCCACGCGCGACGGTGCTCGAAACGGGAAGCGCGGCCACTCGTGCAGATATGACCGTTGCCCGGCGTTATCCCATACACACTCGATAAATGGTGTCAGCTGACCAAAAATCGTGGTAAACAGCTTCTTCCGCTTTGCCGGTGCGAGCGTCTCAAATAATGCCAATCCTTCATTTATCCGCTCGTCCAACACGTCATGACAGAACCTCGCACCGTCCAGGTCGAGCAGTCGCGTCAGCGTGTCGCGCGCTTTAGTAGATGACAGCGCCGCTTGCTGGATCGATTTGCTTACCCATTTTTGATCGCGCTGCTTATTCAGTTCCTCGCGCCGAGCCATGGCGTCCGTCATATTGCTCGTTCCCCTGTCATCGATCACGCGCCCGCTAGAAAGACCAAACGCAAAAACACCAATGTACTTTCCGGCGTGATGTAAACCGACGTGTCTAAATCGCGTTGTTCGACATCGTCGATCAGCACCAGATACAACCCGTCGCTAAATGCCAAGAGAGCATTCTGGACCGCTTCGTCCGCAACGACACGTTGATCGAAGTCCTTGCCCGCAGGATCGATCTTCCCGCGCGGGATGGCCGACTTAATTTCGGCCGCCGTAAGCACGCGGTCATAACGCTGAGCACGCTGTCGTTCTTGAAACTGTTGAACCTCGTGTCGCACCACATGTTCGATCAGGTCGCGCAAGCGTAACTCGCCACCGTCACCGACATCCGTCGGCGGCGGAACTCCAAAGTCATCCATAAGAGGTTTGCGACGGCCCAATGCTCGCGTTGTGATTTTCACTCGATCTCCTTACGCCCTAAGAAGCCAAACTATACATTGACAACATAGAGACTCAATGGACTACTGCGGACCGCTGCCGCAAGCTCTTCCCGGCGTCCGGCATTCCTATGACGCTCACGGGCTCCAAAATTCCCCCTTGATGTCCAGACGGATTCGTCAAACGTCCACCGATTCAGCCCTTACCAAAAATCACAGCCCCTCGTGAGACTTGACGCCCTACTCCGCTTTAGATAGAAAACGCGAAAAGTATTCACACCGGGGAGTCCGACCGGTTCTTCCCGCTGGCCGGCTCGCCGTAAGGTCTTTCCAGTGGCTAACTTGCGCGGAACCACTAGGATGACACCCGAAGACGACTAGAAATATCGTATACATAGCCGGCAATCGGGAAGGAGACCGGGCCAGCGCTCACGATGGCGCATGTGCTGGCCCCCGTCGAACGGGTCAACGCCGCAAACCAGCAGGCGATCGACCCGCACCCAACCGGTCATGATTCCGGCGCGGCGACGAGGCATAGACGTCTATGATTCAGGTCAAAAATCTCACCAAAGCCTACGGCGATCGGGTCGCCGTCAACGGCATCTCGTTCCACATTGATGAAGGTGAAATCGTCGGTTTTCTGGGGCCCAACGGCGCCGGCAAAACCACCACCATGCGCATGATCACTTGCTTCATGCCGGCCACTTCCGGTTCGGCATCTGTCGGTGGACACGATGTGTTCACCGAAAGCATGCAGGTGCGGCGCGTCATCGGTTACTTACCCGAGAGCACACCGCTCGACATTCATCTGCGATCGCGCGAGTACCTAAACTTTCGCGGCAAGATTCGCGGGCTCAGTCGCAGCGAGCGCGCCGCCGCCATCAAACGCGTGGCGGATCTTTGTTGGCTCGGCGAGTTCATCGACCGCCCCATTCATCAATTATCAAAGGGAATGAAGCAGCGCGTGGGTTTGGCCGATGCATTGCTGCACGATCCGAAGGTGCTCATCCTCGACGAGCCGACCGTCGGGCTCGACCCGACGCAGATTCGCGAAACGCGCAATCTCATTCAGGAACTGGCCAAGCGTCACACGGTTCTCTTAAGCAGCCATATCCTGCCCGAAGTCGAAGCGACTTGTCAGCGCACCATCATCATCGCGGGCGGCAGCATCGTCGCGTCGGGTTCACCCGACGAACTGAAGACGCGCATCCGTGAAGGTTCGCGTTTGATCGCCGAACTCACCGGCGATGCGGCGGCGATCGAAAAGGCCGTCAAATCCGTTAACGGTGTAAAAGAAGTCGCCCGCGAATCCGACAACGGTTGGCATCGCTTCATCATCGAAACCAATAAGAATGCCGATCCGCGTGAGGCGATTTACAAGCTGGCTTCCGAAAACAAATGGTCGATGCGTGAGTTGCGGCTCGAAGCCGGCACACTGGAGGAATTCTTTGTGCGCATTACCGCGGAACAAGCCGCGCAACGCAAAGCAGCGGAGGTGCGTTCATGATCGATCGCATTAAAGCACTGACCGAGCGGGAACTGGCGGCAATCTTCTTGTCGTTCATCGCCTACGTCGTGGGCGTGCTGTTCCTATTGGTCACAGGCATGCTCTTTACCTTCGAAACGTTAACCGAAGGCGGCGAAGCCACCATGCGGCCGCTCTTCGATCATATGTCGTGGTTGTTGATCCTGGCATTGCCGCTGATCACGATGCGCATGATCTCCGACGAATACGCATCGGGCACCGTCGAAACGCTCATGACGGCCCCGGTCAGCGATGCGGAGGTCGTGCTGGGCAAATTCTTCGGCACGTTCTTGTTCTACGTCGCGTTGATTTTGTCCACGCTCGTGTACGTCGTCGCGCTGGCAATGTTCAGCAAGCCCGACCTACTGGCAACCGCCTATGGTTACCTCGGCCTGCTCTTGCTCGGTGCGCTGTATGCCAGCGTCGGCCTCTTCGCGAGCAGCCTCACACGGCATCAACTCATCGCCGCCGTGTTGGCCATTGCGATCCTCGCATTGTTTTCGTACGCCGTCGATTATCTTGCCATGATCCAAGGCGGCGCTTGGCGCAGCACGCTGAGCTACATCAACATCCTGCACCACTTTAAAGACTTCTCCAAGGGCATCTTTGATACCAAGGCGATCGTGTTTTTCGTAAGCTCGACCGCCTTCTTCTTGTTCTTGTGCGTCAAAGTCATGGAGTCCAAACGATGGCGGTAAAGAATTCCAATCGCGCCACCAACGTCGGTTCTTCTCAGCGCTTTGCCATTGGCGCCAACGTGTTGCTGTCGGTCGTGCTGGCCGTCGGGCTATTGATTGCGGTCAATCTGATCGCATCGATTAAGTCCTATCGCAGCGACCTTGCCAGCGTCGGTAACTACGGCCTGAGCGATCGCACGAAGAACGTGCTCGGCAGTCTTCAAAAAGACGTCAAGCTCTCCCTGCTGTACGAACCCGATGAAGGCGACAAGGCCCAGCAAGAGCGCATCACGCGCATGTTGGATTACTGCGCCGAACTCAGTCGCTATTCAAACAAGGTGACGTATCAGCACGTTACCAGTGATCGTCAGCGCGAATCGCTCGTCGCCGAGATCAATAAGAACCTCAGCAGCGAAGCCGACGCCCATAAGATCGCCTTGGAAGATTTCGAGCGGGTCCGCGGTCGTGCCGAGGCAGACTTGGTCACGCGTTATACCGAAGCGCAGGCCATTCTGGCGAACAACGAAAGCTGGCTCGGCGGTTTTCCGCTGTTCACTCAAGTCAGCCTCGCGTTGGACAAGCTTAAAGAAGCGTCGCAGGAGGCTGCGGAAGAGATCGCCGAATTAACGCCCAAGACCGGCATTCCGAAGTACGGCGAAGCCGTCACCCGCGCACAAGCAACCGTCGAAACACTCGCCGGAGGGTTTAGTCAGATTTCGGATCTGATGGGCCGACTCACGCAACTCGCCAGCGAAACCAGCAAGCCCGATTCGGAATATATCGCGTTGCTGCGCGGCGTGTCGACGGACTTGCGTGATGTTATCAATAACCTGCGTGCACAAGTCGGCCCCGCCGGCAGTGATCCGCCTTCCGACGTAAAGAAAGCGTTGAAGGGTTATGCCGACGCCTGCATCACGACCGGCGCAGCGCTGGAAGATTTGGTCGCCCGCGTGGACCGCTTCTCCACAGCATTTCCAATCGTGCAGGAACACGAGAACTGGACGACGCAAGTGCCCAGCCGCGTGTTCTCGCAAGATGTCATGATGCAAGTCGAAGTGGCCGGCATCCTGCAGGACATGGGCCGCAGCCTTTCCAAGATTCGCCTCGAAGTATTGGGCGTGATTGACTCGGGCCAGACAGACGACCTCGCCGTCGCACTGACCAAAGCGCGGCGCAACGTTGACGCGCTCGAAGGCTACGTACAAGACTGCACCAACATTCTGGCCAGCCTCGCCGACAGCCTGTCGTCGGTCGATCCCGCATCGGGCAGTTTGTTGCAAGACTCGCGCGAAGGCGGCCTCTTCGGCAAGTTGGTGGACGATTTGAACCAACTCAAAGCCAAGTTCGAAGATCTGCCCGAACTCAAGCTCGCAGATGTCGCCGATCAATTGAAAGACGATAACGCCGTCGTCATCGAATGCGGTGACCAACTCCGCGTCGTCGGGTTCGAGACCATTTGGCCCGCGCGTCCGGCAATCCCCGGATTGCAAGATGATGACCCAGCCGAAACCGAGCGCACCTTCAACGGTGACAGCGCGCTTTGCAGCAACATCTTGTCGATCACGTCGGACAAGGCATTCGCCAACGTCGTGCTGGTTGCATACGAACCCGCCGCGCCGCAGCAACAGTCGCCCTTCTCACCACCGCCCGCGCGCAGCAGCTTGCCGCTTGCAAGTCTTTCGAAGGTAACGACGACGCTCGAAGACGCGAACTTCAACGTCGAGCAATGGAATCTGGCAGAAAGCAAAGACCCACCCGAAACCGATAACGATCTGGATACGATCCACATCTTTCTACCACCCGCGCCACCGCAGCCGCCGAATCCGTTTAATCGTCAGCAACAGCCCTCGCCGATGTTCGGCGACGCCGAGCGTGAGATCGTCCAAAAAATTCTCGACGATGGCGGCCGCGGCATCTTCCTTGCATCGTGGACCATTACCAACGCACCGTTCGGTCGCGGCCTGATGGCCTCACCTTACGGTTACAACCCGCTGCTCGAATCGACGTTTAACGTGCGCATCGACAACGGTGTACGCGTGATGAACGTCACGCCCGACCCACGAACGGCCAACGCATTTTTCATTAATGCCCTGCGCTTCAGCTACATGCCGCTTATCGGTTACGCCGATCATCCGGTAACCAGCCCCATGCAAGGCACGCGCTCGCTGGCCGATTCCGCCGCGCCAGTATTGGTGCTCGATGGCGATTCAACATCAAGCGACGGCGCCACCACACAACCTGCATCGTCGGATATTTCGTACACCACGCTCTTGGAAATCCCCGATCGCGAAGAGTACATCTCCGCCGATATCGACTCGTTCATCCAGATCGCTAATGAAGTAAACAGCAGTCGCGGCGACGGTGCCTTAAATCTCGGTCGCCCGTTGCAGCGCGGTCCGTTCAAGTTGATGGTGGCTTGCGAAAAACCTGCCAACGAGGATCGCACCACCCGCGTAATCGTCGCCGGGTTGGCAGCATGCTTCGCCGATCAATACCTCAATAACAAAGTGCCCGTCAGCCTTGAACAATTCCGCTCCGAATCCGAACCATCGGAGAATCTCGACCTGTTGTTGAACAGCATTTACTGGCTCAACGAAACGCCCGAACTCATCGGTCGCGGGCCCGTGCCCGTGCCGCGCATCGAGCGCATTCCGACCGGCTCGCGCGGTTACATTCAGGCGTTTTTCTGGGCCATCTGGCCTGCCGTCGTGCTCGCACCGGGCTTGTTCCTCTGGTTCATGCGGCGTCGTTAATTCAACCGAACCCCAAACGTTATTTCCAAGTATTGGAGTGACGCAATCAAATGAACGCCAAAACAACCATCATCCTGTTGATTTGTCTGCTGGCCGCCGTCGGTGGTCTTTACTTCCTGCAAAGTAGCGGGGAGCAAGGCAATCAAAACGTTGCCGAGTCGCGCAAGCTGATCGACCTGACGTTTAACGACATTAAGGCCTACGAAATCAAACTCGATTCGGAACCGGCCCGCGCGTTTACGAGGGTGAACGACAACGACTGGAAGATGACCGCGCCGATTGCAACGGCCGCACAGGGCAGCCAAGTCGAATCCGACGTGCGCAAGATTCTCGATCTCCAATACGACAAAGCCTACGGCCCGAACGACGACCCACCTGGCAACGATCTGACATCACTCGATGCGCCGCTCGCCGTCGTCAAGTTGACCGACAACGACGACAACACGCATCTGCTAAAGATCGGCGCGCGACAACAGCTCTCCGACAAAACGTACGTCAAAAAGGTCGGCTCCGACGCTCTCTATCTCGTCAAAGGTGACGTGCACCAACAGTTCGACAAGAAGCTGCCCGAATATCGCAGCAAGCGTCTGATGAACTTCCGCGCCGCGGATATCGTGCGGCTCGAAGTCGCCGGCGAAACGAACTATCTCGCCGTCAAAGAGGACGGCGGTTGGAACATCGAAGCCCCCTTCCGCGCCCGCGCCGATTTGCCGACGCTCAACCGCGCCGCGTCGGCATTGGCCAACTTGTTCGTCGTGGACTTCATCGAAGACAACCCCGCCACGCTCCGCCCCTACGGCCTGGCCCCGCCTCGTTTAACCGTCAAGGCGACCATTCAGGAAGAGGAAAAATCGAGCGATGACGACGACGCGGAAGATGCTGGCCCGCCCACGACGAAGGAACGCACGATCACCTTGGCCATCGGTGCCAAAGTCGAAAACAACGTATTCGCCCATCTTGTCACCGACGACACCGCAGACCTCGTGACGGTCTTCCAAGTTAGCGAATCCACATTCAAGAATCTCGCCCCCAGCGCCAACGATCTGCGCGACAAACGCGTCGTGCAGTTCAACCAACCGTTGGTATCGCGCATCGAATACACCACAGCCGACGATTCGATCGTCTTGCAACGCAACGGCTCCGACTGGGCTATCGGCGAAGACACGACCGACCCGGTCTTTGCCGAACGCAGCGCCGTCGACGACTTCCTACGCGTGTTGAAGAACATCAAGGCCGAAGGTTTCGAAGACGGCACACTGCCGAAGCACGGCCTTGATGCACCCCGTGCGACGATCGACCTCAATCTCGGCAGCCAAGGCACCACCACAATTCTAATCGGTGCGGAAACGCCGAGTAAGACAGGCGTCTATATTCAAAACGCCTCCGACGAAACCGTCGCCGTCGTTCCTGTGGCCGAAGCAAACAAGATTCTGGTCGATCCGATTTCGTTCAACAGCCGGTCGGCACTAAGCTTTGACGCATCTGCCGTGTCGTCGTTCGACCTGCGTCGCGGCAACACACAGCTCACGCTGACCAAGCAAGACGATCGATGGCAAATGACGGCCCCGATTACCGGCGACGGTAACGCGGCCAACATCGAAGCCATGCTCGCGTCATTCTCCAACCTCACGGCCATGCGCGTGGTCGGTCGCGCCGACGATCTCGGCGCATTCGGCCTCGATGCCCCACAGTATTCGATGGTCATCAACACAGCCGGCACTCCGGATGCCGACGGCGAAGCGATTGCCTTTACCGCCGTGCGTCAGGGCGGCAGCCGCTACCTGCTGAAAGATAATGGCGAGTTCATTTACGAGTTGGACGAACGAACGATTAGCGAACTCGATAAAGAATTTCTCACAACGGCCATCTTCGATTTCACGGCGGCCGATGTCGTATCCATCGGTTTCACCGGTGATGCCGATATTACCTTTGAACGTTCAGGCAGCGATGATGGTGCGTGGAAACTCGTGGATGAGCCCACGTTCGAAGTCGCTACGCCCAAGCTTACGCCGACGATCGAAGCATTGGCCGCGTTGAATTGTGAACGCTACGTTAGCTACGATGATGCCGAGATAGAAGCGCTCGGCTTGGATCAACCTTGGCGCCGCGTGACCGTCAAACTTGCAGATGGCAAAACGCGCACGCTCGAATTTGCCGATCGCGGCCCGAACGCCGCGGATCGCTATGCCCGCGTTGCCGAAAACCCGCAGCGTGCATTCGTATTGCTCGGCACCACCGTGTCGCAGTTCAACAAGTCGGCCGCCGATTTCAAGAAATAGCCGTTGATAGCTAATCTCGGTCGCTTGCAGGGCCATCAACGAGAGGAACGACAAGTTATGACTGTTTCCAGTGGCCCCGGCACCGAACGCTTGGTTAGAAACGGCATCCTCGCAGGCATGTTTCTCTTCATGGGCCTCTGGTTCGCCTACGACGGCCTGACTGGCTACGCGAATAAGAACTTTGACGAATTCGTTGCCACGCAGTTCGACCCCGAAGTACGCGACGAAGCAGCCAAAGCAACCGTCTATCCCGCCGTTACAACCGACAAGGTTCCTGAAGTTAGCAAAGCAATCGAAGGCAAGTCACGCGACGAACAACTCGCCTATCTGGAAAATACCTTTGGCGGTCCGCCCTCTTTTGAAAACGGCACGACGATTTATTACTTCGGCCCCGCGCTGTTGCTCGAATTCGAGACCAAACGCAATCGATTTGCATTAACGGAAGCCATTCCCGGCAATCAAACCGAAACCAGTATCCTCTGGCAAAAGGTCTTCGGCGCGATCATCACGGCGATGGGCTTGGGTATCGTTTGCTTCATCATTTACGCAGCCAAGTCGCATGCGGAAGTAAATGAAAACGGTCTATCCATTCGACATCGTAAGCCCATTCAGTTCGACAACATGAAGGCGTTGCGACACGACCATTTCACCAAAAAAGGCTGGATCGATATCGACTACGAAAAAGATGGCTCCGAAAAAACGGTCCGTCTAGACGAATATCATTACGACAAAGAGAAGTTCGGCGCGATCGTCGCCTTTATCTGCCAGAAGACCGGCTTCCACGATCCGGTACAAGCTGAAAAAGATGCAAAGCGGGCCAACAATGCCCGCGACATTTCAAATACATCTGTCTGAGTTTTCAAAAACCGTTATCAATCGAAATGGATCGGTCGGATTTGCCGCGGCGTGGTATCGACCGGCACCAATTCCTCCGGTTCCGGTGTTGCCGTTTCCTGCTGCTCGGGTTCGTCCGATTTCTTGACCGGAAAACTCGGCGTCATCTCGCAACGACCCTGAATCACGCCGCCCTCTTCAACCACAATCCGCGCTGCCCGCACGTTGCCAAATACCCTACCCGTCGAAGCCACCTGCAATCGACCGTTGGCGTTTACAGCGCCGTTTACGCGACCGCGCACGACCACATTGTTTGCCGTGATTTCAAGATTCAGTTGGGAAGCCGGTTCGACAAAGATATCGCCGCACGTGGCCAGCGTCTTACCAGGATGGGAGCCGACGATCCGCAGGCTCTCTAACGTTACGCGCTTCTGACAGTGCGGACAGAAAACGGACAACGCCCGCGCGGCGACACGCATCATGCCGCGACAGTGGCAGCAACGAACGATCCTGGTTGACGGCGCATCACTCACGCGTAGAAGTCCCTTTCACGCAACTACTAAACCGAAGCATATTACGTGATCGACGGCATCGAACACAACCGGGCCGCAATCGTGAACGCCAAAGAACGGACTCAGCGCCTGCGACAAACCAATCTCAATACGGCTGAATCACCTAATCAGGTCGAACCAAAGCGGCATCCAAAGCGTACAAAGGGGGTGAGAGATTGTGCGTTGTTAACAGACGCCCCGATGGTGGTGGATAACGCGTGGATAAGAGCGGCAGAATTGACCGGATGGTCCGAGAAAAATCGGGCAAACCTAGGTGGACAAGAACGGCATGTTTTGTTAATGTTCGGTGTCTCATTAGTGCTTTTTTTCTCTCGCAAAACCTGTCATAAGCGCAACTTAGGGCCAATTTCACACCCGTAGTCAATTCCGCCGAATTCCACCAGTATTGAATCGCAATCTGCGGCTGGCTACCATGAGACTTCAAATGGCAAAAGCAAAAACCAAATCAAAGAAGAAGTCATCCACCCGCAGCACCCCCCGCAGCGGCTCAAAATCCACCTCAAAAACAAAGTCATCGCCGGCCAAATCGCGTACCACCGCGACCAAAGGTGGCACCAAAAAGGTGAAGAAAGCGACGGAAACCAAGGTGTCTCGGCGCACGGCCGCGAGCCCCAAGGCGGCGAAACCGCGCGAAAAAGGCATCAAGACTTACGCCGCCGCCCTCGATTATCTGGCGTCGCAAACCAATTACGAACGCCGTCCGCCGCGTCGTCGCGACCGCGGTCAGAAAACGCTCGACCGCATCACGCGCCTACTAAAAGACCTCGGCAACCCGCAAAACGAATTCAAAGCCGTTCACATCGCTGGTACCAAGGGCAAGGGCTCTACGGCCGCGATGTTGACCGAAATGCTGGCCAATAACGGCCTCAAGACCGGCACGTACACGTCGCCGCACGTGATGGACGTGCGTGAGCGCATTGCCCTCAACGGCGAACCGATTCCCAAGGCTCGCTTCACGAGCCTCATCGCCAAAATTGCCGAGGTATCCAAATCCTACGGCGATGCGAAACCGACCTACTTCGAAATCCTAACCGCCGCCGCCATGTTGTGGTTTGCGGAAGAGAAGGTGGACATCACCGTCTTCGAAACCGGTTTGGGTGGTCGCTTCGACGCCACCTCGCTGGTAAACCCGATCGTCTGCGCCATCACGGCCATCAGTCTCGATCACATGGCGCAACTCGGAAACACGCTCGACAAGATTGCTGCCGAAAAAGCCGGCATCTTTAAAGACGGCGTGCCGATCATCTCGGCACCGCAGGAAGATAGCGTCAAGAAGGTTCTTAAAGAGGCGGCGGAAGCACGCTCGGCGGATATCAAGTTTGCCGGTGAAGACATCCGCTATAGCTATCGCTTTGAGGCCTCGCGCGAGGCTGGCCCACAGGCCCGCATTTGCGTTACGACACCCACATGCCACTTCGACCACCTGCTCGTGCCGCTCGTCGGTGAGCATCAGGCCATCAACTGCGGCGTCGCCATCGGCGTGCTCGACGAACTGCGCAAGCAAGGCGTTGCCATCGAGGATGAAAAATGCGTTAGCGGTCTTCGCAACGTAAGCCTGCCCGGTCGCATGGAAATGATCTGCGAAGAGCCGCGCGTCTTGGGCGACGGCGCCCACAACGCCGCCAGTATCGAAGCCCTGATGCGCGCAATCGGCCAGAACGTGCCATACGATTCAATGGTCGTGATTTTCGGTTGCTGTGCTGACAAAGATGTCGAAGGCATGTTGAAGCTGATTCAGCTCGGTGCCGACAAGATCATCTTCACCAAGATCAACTCACCGCGAGCGATGGACCCGGCCGATCTGGCCGTGAAGTTCTCGGAAGTGGCGGGTCGAATGGCACAAGTCGCGACATCGCTAGAAGATGCGTTTGAAATCGCGGAAAAGGCCGTCACGCGTGAAGATTTGATCTGCGTTACCGGTTCGTTCTATCTCGTGAGCGAAGCGAAAGTACTTTTTGCAGATCATCCTCATCGATCGATGTCCACCCTAGTTCAGACGGCGTAGGCGGATCTTTGCGAAGCTCGTCGGCACTCACGCCGGCGAGCACAAACATCGCCGTCCACATCAGCGCCAGCGTTCCCCCCACGACCACGCGCCCGACCGTCGGGAATTGCATGATCGACAACACGAAGTAGCCCCACTGATAGACCATCGGCACCGTCGTCACAAACAGCGCCCACCTCCCCGTTCGAAATCGATCTTGCTGCAAGCCGAGCCCAACGACGATCAATCCCATTCCACCGAGAAACGACAGCGCCACGCCGATGGTGGTCAACACGCTCTCGGTCGACGAAACGGCTTCGACCGTTTCCGGCGACACCGCGCGCACGTCGGCAGCATCCTGCCACCAATAAGCCGCCGGCCACACGCAACACGTTGAGAACGCCAAAAAGAATCCGACGACCTGATACGTATAGCCCGTTCCGCGACAGAACGGTCGCTTGCCGATAGACGTGTCTTGCTCGACGTCTGTTGACGCAGGGCGACCGTCGACCGCCTGCTTTACCGTCTCGGAAGCACCGACCGGTTCGCCCGCATTCTGTTCGTCGTGTTTATTTTCACCGCTCATGTTGGAATGGTAGCGTTTGGTTGATCAATTTGATGTAACGCGGCAGTGGGTAAACAAGCCGTGCAGGCGAAAGCGTCTTTCACTCCCGTTTTGCGACGCAATCTTTTTTCTCAGCCCCGGAGGGGCGAAGGTCGAAAGCCATGGATGGAGCGGCGTTAGCCGCGCAATCCTTGGATCATGTTGCATACCGCATCAAACCGCGGCAGCGGTGCCGGCACATACTTTCAGTCACGAATGACCAAACATGGTCGAGCAAAATACCGCCACTCTAAAATGAGAACGCGATAGGCCCCGCTCGATTCAGGTCGAGTTGAAGACGTAACCCGCTGAGCCGGCGAACGGGAATGGGACAACCAACTCGGCTGTGCAGGCAAGCAAATCGCATTGCTGCGATCAATGCCCCGCACGGCAAACGACCCTAGAACCGCGGCTTTTTCTTCCGCTTGCCTTTGCTCGGCATGTGCTTAGCGCTAATGCCGCCGCCGCCACCCTGAGCCTTGCGCGCTTCTTCGGCACGCTTCTGAGCTTCTTCGAGGAACATCGCGAGTTTGCCCTTGGGCTTGTTCGGATCGCGCTGCTTCTTCTTCGGCATCAATTCGCCGCGTTCTTCCATCTCGCGCAGTTGCTTACGGATATATTGCAATTCGCCCATCCCGAGCAAACTGTTCGAGAGGATGTACAAACACAAGCCACTCGGCATGTTGTAGAACATCAGACCGAAGATCGGCATGATGTAGATCATCATCTTCTGGTTCTTTTCCATAGCCTCGGCCATGGGGTTTTCTTCTTCGGGCTCCGCTGTAGCGTCGTCCGTCTTAGACGCGAGCTTGTCGGCCTCTTCCTTTTCCTTGTTGGCCGCCGCCATCTTCTGCGACAGCTTCATCTGCATGATCATGACGATCGACATCAGAATCGGCAGCAGGTGCAACGCACTAATCGGCCCCATCACCGCACCGATCACCGGAATCGTGAACGATCCGGCGAAATCGACCAGCACGTCCGGCGACGACAGATCGCGAATGTAGCCAAAGAAAGGTTGATGCCGAATCGACACATCGGTATTGAGCGTCGTGTACAGCGCGATCCACACCGGCGTTTGAAGGAGCATCGGCAAACAACCGAGCACCGTGCTAGCCGGGTTGATGCCCTCTTCGCGATAAAGCTTCATGGTTTCTTCCTGAAGCTTTTGCTTGTCGTTCTTATATTGCTTTTGCAGTGCCTTAATCTTCGGCTGCAGTCGCTTCGAGTTCTTCTGCATCTTCAGCATGTTGAGCTGACTTTTCTTCGTCACGGGATGCAGAATGGTGCGAACGATGATCACCAAAACAATAATGGCGATACCGTAATTGCCTAAGAATCCGTGCACCTTGGCCAACAGCCATCGCATCAGCGCCGCCAGCGCATCGAAAGTACACGCGGAACCGTCGGGTGATTTGACCAGCGTATAGTTGCGCGCCACCGCTGCAGGCATGGACTCAAACACCTTATCGCGTTTGGCACCACAGTAGATTTCAAACCCAGCGTTAAATGTTTGCCGCGCAGCCAAACCACCCGGCGGCACGATCCATTGTTCGAACGTGGCATCACCGTCGACGTCTTCTTCCGGCAACTGCGATTTGGCCACAACGCGACCAAGATAGTCGGCATATCCCGTCTCCGGTTTGCTCGGCACAGGATACACGATACACGTGAAATACTTATTTCCGACGGCCGACCAGAGAATATGCTCGTCGCCTTCGATAAAGCGCGCACGATGATCTTCGGCCTTATACAGTTCGCTGCGAATGTAAGCCTTCGACAAATCGATATCGCCGTCGGCATCGACCAGCGCCGTCATCACGCGCGGCTTATCGAAGCGCGAATCCGCCTGCTCGAACCCCATCGGTCCGTCTTCAACGATCGCGAGCTTCAACGCCTTGGGGCTCAGTGATTTGACTTGCCAATCGACCAACAACTGTCGCGATTGCGGCGGCAGCGTGTACGTTCGCGTTAGCTCGATAATCGGTAACCCGTCATCGTAAACCGTCGCGCTCAGCGCAACCTGATGCGCGTTGCCATCGTCCCCCGCGTCGCGCCGCACGTCCCCCATGCGCCAATTCAAATCGCGCAGATCGACGTCTTTCTTGGCGTCCAGCAAGTTCAGCGACTGCACCGCAAATGAATGGTGCGTGACGTTGTCCTTAACATCAACGACCGGTCGCAACAGCTCGTATGCCGGTGGCGTTTTCTCATCCTTCTTGGCAACGCGCGCGCGATGCTGCGTAAGCGTGATCTTGCGAACCGCCGCCTGCAGCGACGTTACATCGACTTGCATCAAAAAAGGATTGTCTTCACTGGGAACATCCGACCCGAGCAGCACTGTCACCGGCGACGCATCGTCGCTGCCTTCGGCATACGTGTTCGGCCCGATCAAGCTTGCCGGGCCGTTGTCGCTACCGTCGCGCGCATCCTGCGTCGTTGCGTCTTGTCGGCCATCAGCCAAAGGTGATGTGCGACTCGAAGCCGTGGTCGTTTGGTTACCGCTTTCATCCACCGGTGGTGGCGGCGGCATAAAAAAGCGCGTCCAGATCAGCAGCACTGCCAGACACAATCCGGATGCCAAAAACAATCGTTTGGTTTGTTCGTCCATAAAAGGGTGAGGAAAAACGCGACGCGCGGGGGTCGGACAGGTTGTCTCCGGCGATGGCCACCCACCTTAAAAACGGGGTTGGGCGGCTATTTTCCTTCGTACAGTCGCGCGCCTAGAAAGTCATCGAGCTGCGAGTTTTCGCGTATCTTGTTCGCCGTCACGTCGATGTTATACGACACCCGGATAAACTCAACCTCGTCCTCGTGCAGAATGACGTACGCCGCACGCGGGTCGCGATCGCGCGGCTGACCGACCGAGCCGACGTTCACGATGATTTTCTCATCGCCAATGGCGTACCGCTGGGAATCGCCCATTTCGTCGGGTGTCTCGAAATAGGGATCGTCGACGAACACGCCCGGCACATGAGTATGACCGCAGAAACAGGTCAAACACTCCATCCGATCGAAGTTCGCCAACAGCTTTTGCGGAGCCGTGTAAACGTCGTCCGGAAACAAATATTCGTTTATGGGTTTGCGGGGCGAGCCGTGCACAAATAGAAAGTCGCCATCCGCCTCGCGCGGATTAAGGCCGCCCAGGAATCGCCAACGTTTATTGCGTCGATTCTCGTCTTCTTCTTCATCGAGCTTCAGCCGCGTCCAAAACGCCGCGCGCTCGGCAGGCGGGTTGAAGTTCACCGGCTCATAGAAAACCGCATGGTCGTGGTTGCCGGCGAGGCTCATTTTGGCACGCTCGGCGACCAGATCGAGGCATTCCGCCGGGTCCGGACCGTAGCCGATGATATCGCCGAGACAGTAGATCGTTTCGATCTTCCGCGATTCGATGTCCCCGAGAACCGTCTTAAGGGCTTCGAGCTTTCCGTGAATATCCGAGATAATGGCGATCATACGGTCAGCGACGGGGCGACTCCTCTGCGGTTACTGGGCGGCTTCGGCGGTTTTCTTTTTCGCCTCGTCAATGAGCATCACCGGGATGCCGTTGCGAACGGGGTAAATCAAATCACAGCCGGAGCACGCGAG
>JAUIHO010000341.1 GCA_030432035.1 Phycisphaerae bacterium | reverse complement strand
GCCGTTAGATCATCATCCTGCACCATATCACCCACAAACTCGCGCACTTGGCGATGTAGCGTTTCAATCAACTCGCTGCACGGTAGATGGCTCGCGCGGCGAATCGCCTCGCACATACGATGCGTGCCGTATTGTTCGCGCTGGGCGTTCTTCCATTCGAAGAAGCCGTCGGTCACGACGACCAACATATCGCCCGGCTGCATCTCGAACACATCGGGCTCCGGCCAAGGGGCGTCGGGCATGATGCCGAGCGGGAAACCGTTGGCGGGCAACTCTTCAATCGTGTCGGTCGCCTTGCGATACAAAATGATCGGTCCGTGACCGGCACTTAGGTACGTGATCGACTTGGTCTCGGGACACACGATGCCGAAGAACGCCGTCACAAATCGGTCGTCCGGCAAATCATCGCACAATAGATCGTTAACTTTGGTCGTGATCTCTTTCACGTCGCGCGTGATGGACGACGCCGCGCGGAACAGGGCGCGACATTCAGCGATCATCAGCGCCGGGCCGATTCCGTGGCCCGTCGCGTCGGCAATCGTAATCGCCAGCGAGCCATCTTTGTTTTCGCAATAGTCGTAACAATCGCCGCCCGTTTCATCGGCGGGTCGATTCCAACCGGCAATCTCAAAGCCTGCGGCGCTCGCACCTTCCTTCGGAATCAAGCCCTGCTGAATATCGCGAGCCACGTTCAGATCGTGCTGCAGCTTTTGCTTCTCGGCGTAATGCTCCAATAGCAACTGTCGTTGCAGCGCCACGCCGACCTGTGCGCCAAACGTGCGCGCGAGTTCCTTATCCCAGTCGTCAAACTCGCCGTCAAACTTGTTCAGCATCTGCAACACGCCCACGACTTCACCATCGATGCCCAGCATCGGAATGGTGATCATGTTGCGCGTGCGATAGCCTGTTTTCTTGTCGATCTCAGGATTGAAACGCGAATCGGCATAGGCATCGGGCACGATAATCACATCACCCGTACGCACGGCCTCACCGGCAATGCCGTGCGTGGCCGGAAAGCGAATCTCCTCCACGCCGGTCGCGACTTGGCTATACAACTCGTTGGCAGTCGCATCAAAGAGAAAGACAGTGGCCCGGTCGCAACTCAAAACGGAGCGCGCAGCCGATTCGACCATCGAGAGCAACGGAGGCAGCTCGGTGGTGGCGGCAAGTTTGCGCGAGACCTCCAGAACGGCGCGCAGATCGTCGGTCTGCGAACCATTGCCGGTCGAACTCGGCGAATCGTTCTTGATGGCGTGCGAGGTCATAGCATCAAGTCCGGCGGCGAGTGACATTCTTCATTGCGGCAGAGCATATAACTAGAACACCTATCCTACCAATTTGGACCGCCAATCGCGAGAAAATTCCGCAATAGGCACGATCGACGAACGATAAGGCGTAATTTCTACGCCGAAGGCGTTTCGCCCACTAGCCCAGGGTTGCCGCCTCTGCGGCTAACCTGGGTTTAGATTGCCCAATGACATCCAACCCCAACGGGGTTGCGTCCGATTCCGGCCCCCGGTGGCGCAACTCTTTCAGAGTTGAACACCCCCTACGTTAAACACCACCCAAGGGTAGCCGCTGGCGCGGCAACTCTGAGCTAATGTCGTAACGACCTTGGCGTATTGCAGATTTAAGCCGAGCCCCTGAAATGGGTGCGATGAGAAATTGTGGTCTCAACTGTTACTAACAAAAAAATCGGATCGCTTCACATGACTTGCGAAAGCGCTTTGGCGAAAAAATGAGGACGCTATAGCCGAAAATATGCGGTAAAACCGAAGACCGCTGGGCACCTACACCACCCCAATCGTAATCATGATCGGTACCCAAATACCCTGCTTGCGTTGGGTGACCTTGCGGAAGCCGGCTTTCTCAAACATCTCGCGCATTTCGGTCCACGGCACGTGATAAACCTTGGCTTCGGGCGTGCTCTCGGCCTTGGTGATAAAGACGTCAAACAGCGTCCAGCCGATGGCGTTATCGCGAAACCCGTCGATCAGCATCAGCCGACCGCCGGGCCGCAGCACGCGATACATCTCGTGGATGGTTTCCTGCTGATGCGGGTAATGGTGTAACGAGTTGCTGCACGTCACCGCGTCAAACGACTGATCGGCAAACGGCAGATGTTCCGAGTCGCCCTGCAAAAACTCGGGGGCTCCCTCGCCGATGGTCTCCGCCTTGGCGTGAGCCACCTTGCACATGCTCCAAGCGTAGTCGAGCCCCATCACGAGGCGCGAGTTCATCTCGCTGCCAGCGACCATCGCCGTCCACGTGCCCGTACCGCATCCGATATCCAACAGATCGAATGGCTCGGCGATGTCCTTTCGCCAACGGTATAGCTCTTCCAAAAACAACTGATAGGACGGTTGAAAAAGCAGGTGCTGAACGATCGAGCGATCGTAAGAGTGGGCCCACTTATCGAACTGCCGCGCGGCGCGATCTTTGACCGCATGCCGGGGGCCGGTGCCGCGTGCTTCCGCCGTCGGCGTTCCGACGACAGCCGCCCGATTCTCGGCGGAGACGTCGTCGCTGACATCCGTGTCCTCGACGTCGATTAGATATTGCTCATTTTGTGCCAAAGCCGCAGCCTTTCGTTTGATTCATAATAGACGCCGCCGCAACAAAGACCAAACGCCCTATTTCATCGGCAGCATTCGCCGCCCTCGCGCAACTGGCAGCCGCGACCCATCCGTTCGACACTGCCATCGAGCGGCGTCGCGTTCAATACTTGCGCGGTGGTCTTTGGGGCAGGTCCGCAGGTATCAAATCCATCTCGCACGCAAGAAGTTCATCCTTAAGTACCGCTTGTCGCCTCGCCGATAGCACATTGCGGCGTCGTCAGCGCCGGACCCACACGATATGTCCCAGCAAAATCTCGCCGGTTGCGCAGGAGATGTACGCGGATGAACAAGCGCGAACTCATCGAACAGATTATGAAACTCAATCGGTCGGCACGGCGGGAGTTTTTGGAAGGTTTTTCCGAACGCGAGCTGCGCGACTATCTCGACCAACTCAGCGCGATCAACGTCACGGCACTGTGGTCAACTGCCGGTTCCGGCGCGACCGCTGCCGTTGCCACTGCGCCCGCCGTTTGATGCGGGCTGATCGTTCGGCGTGGTTGGCTTGGACGAGCGCGACACGGTCGCGGTGTTCGTGTCGCCCTCCTTCGAATCGGCCGTCTGCTGATCCGCTGGCTCCACGCGCCGGTCTTGAGCACG
>JAUIHO010000106.1 GCA_030432035.1 Phycisphaerae bacterium | reverse complement strand
TCGTCTAAATGATGCGCACGGCGGGCTTTTTCAAAATCCGTCGGAAGTTTTTGCACCATATCACCGAGAAGCCGATATTGGTCAGTTACGTTTGCGACATATTCAGAAGTGTCTGCGATTTCTCTTTCAGCGTAATTAGGATAACACATTGCTCGGACTGTTTTTGCCTGATTGAGGATAGCATTAACGGCAGCAACTGCTTCCTTTGAATAATTATTCTCGGATTGGAGTGATTCGTTCACGTCTGCTTCGAACTGTCCTACTAATTTTGCGATTTTGGCCTGTATTCGCAATTTGTTTGATAAGACTTCCGGCAACGAGACTGGGGTTTGGGGGGATTCGACGTCTAAGTAAGCACGGACTGTCCCCTCATATAGCTGAGCGTCGTCGTTATTCGACTCATTCTGATTGCAGCGACAAAGCACTAGAAATGAAAATATAGCTATCGAAAGAAGTGGTTTGTTTCTAAGCATCTTCATTCCTCTCTTAGGGTGTAGGGTGGGTTGTAATCAACCCACCGAAACACTCGCGACATTCGATGGTGGGTTGAGTACAACCCACCCAACGTCGTGCCACCGCGTCGCGCGCATCGTTGTCGGGTCGAAGACCCCACCGACATGGTTTCGTGATTCCCGTCCATCACCGGCAGCACAGGCAGGTTTTCACCTGCCCTACAAACCCCAACAACGTCGCGGCTTAAAACCCCTCCGGCAAATCAAAGTCCGCCACAAACACCTGGCTCGTCCGGTCCGGTCCGCGCTTGGATGTCCACATCATCCACTTGCCGTCCGGGCTGAAGACCGGCAGGCCGTCGAAGCCCATCTTGTACGTGACGCGGCGGTGTTTGCCTGTTTCGATGTTGAGCATGTACACCTCATAGTTGTGATGACCGTGGATGCTGCTGGCGTACACGATGCTCTTGCCGTTGGGGTGCCAGAAGGGGGCCCAGCGCACGATGTTGCCGTGCGGCGTGAGTTGCTTTTCGTTCTTGCCGTCGATGTCGATGACGAAGACCTGCAAGTGATCGTCGCCTTTGCGATCGGAACGATAAATCACGCGCTTGCCGTCGGGTGAGAAGAACGGTCCGCCGTCGTAGCCGGGTTGGTTGACGAGTTGGCGCACGTTCTTGCCGTCGGCGTCCATGATGTACAAGTCGGGGTCGCCATCGCGATCGCTGGTGAACACGATGTGCTTGCCGTCGGGGGAGTAGGCGCATTCGGCGTCGTAACCGTCTTCGGTCGTGAGGCGCGTGGGGTTGGAACCGTCGAGGTTGGCCTTGATGATGTCCATGCCGCCGGGCATATCCCAGGTATAGCTGCTGCCGTCGCGCTGATACTTGTTGGGGTTGGGCATGTTGGGTTGCAGGTAGCTGCTGCCGAAGATGATCGACTTACCATCGGGATGGAAAAAGCCGCAGGTGCACGCGCCGCCGCCGGGGCTGACCTGCTTGAGCGAGTCTTTGACGGCGTGGCCCTTACCGTCGAGCTTGAGCGTGAACATTTCGTATTGCTCTTTGCCCTTGGGGTAGGCCTGAAAGATGATCATGCTCTTGTCGGGGGCGAAATAGGCCTCGCCCGATTTGTCGAGCCCCATGTCGGGGGAGGTGAGCTGTCGCACGTTGGAAAGGACCGGCGCTTCGGGATTGTCGCCTTGCTTTTCCTGCGGCTTGATGTCCCACGGCGGGCCAGCGAGCAGGTTGGTCGAAATGGCGAGCGTGATGGCGAGTTTGATGCTAAACATGGTGATGAATCTCCTTTGTTGAATTGTAAAACGTTGATGGCGACGCGACCAGTCGGTTATCGCGGTTGCATTGCGTCGCCGCGCCGGCTGTCTATACTCGCGTCTTGCCGCGGCTGCGGGTGCGCCTCGCGCCCGACGCAGCCATCACGCGGCCTGGATTGGAGTCATTTTGACAGTCAATTTGCTTTGCATCGGAGACGTCGTCGGTCGCCCCGGTCGGACGGTCGTGGCCAACGCGCTGCCGCATCTGGTGAAGCGGCACGAGATTCATTGCGTGATCGCCAATGTCGAAAACGCGGCCAACGGGTCGGGCCTGACAGAGGCGTTGTATAAGAAGTTTCTCAACTACGGCGTGAATCTGATGACGCTCGGCGATCATATCTATCGCCGCGCCGAGATCATGCCGGTCTTGGAAAAGTCGACGTGCATCGTGCGGCCGGCCAACTATCCGGCCGAGTCGGTCGGTAAAGAAGTGGCGTTTTTCGAAATCGAAAACGGCCCGACGGTCGCCGTCATTTCGGTGATGGGGCGTTTGTTCATGCGTCCCGCGCCCGATTGTCCGTATCACGCCGTCGATCGCATGATCGAACGCGTGCGCGAAAAGGCGAAGGTTATCATCGTGGACATGCACGCCGAAGCGACCAGCGAAAAGATCGCGATGGGTTGGCATCTTAATGGTCGCGCGTCGCTCATGTTCGGTACGCACACGCACGTACCCACGGCGGATGAGTGCATCCTCGACGGTGGCACGGGTTATATCACGGATTTGGGAATGACAGGGCCGTACGACGGTGTGTTGGGCCGTCGCAAAGATCGCGTTTTACGGTCGTTCATCACGGGGCTGCCGTCGCCGTTTGATGTGGCAACGGACGACGCGCGGTTGTGCGGTGTGTTGGTTAAAGTTGATGGCGCGACGGGCAAAGCGCAACACATTGAACGCGTAATGGTGCGCGAATCGGATGTGGCGAGTTAGCATTGTCGCGATCGCGTCGATGCTGTGTCGCGCAATGGAGGCGGCTGGGTGTCATCGAAGCGCGAGCGCGTCCGAGCAGAGCCGCGGCCTGTGGCCGCATGATCTCTCTACAATACAAATTGCTTAAGTAACATGGTTATGTCGAACATCGCAAATGAGATGTCATTCTGGGATAGGTTTCGGCTCCGATTATGTGGCTGGCGACGATCTCGCAATGTTTGGCACAAGATTCAATCACAACATCCAACAGAGCTTTCAATGAATGTGCGGCAGTTCCTCGCGGAATTTAGCGGAATCAGGTTTCCGAGCGGTTACTCGGTAGGGGTGCAGTTCAACTGTTCGGATGGCGATTGGTGGCGACATGTACGATGCTATGAGGCTGACCTTGGCGTGCGGTTGTATCCGGTTGCCGAAGAGACCGAAATGCGCCATCAACATCTACTTCTCGGAGATAATGGCATTGTCTACGAGTTGAGTTTGGATTCTAACAGTGGCGATGAATTCTCGTCGCTTCATCCGTTCGCATTGACGCTGCCGTCGGCATTGCGATCGTTGCTGCGACCGACGAACAAAACAGTGCGCCGTAATCGGCGCGACGATTTGAAGTCTTCTGGTCATGATCCCGACTTCGGTCGGAGGATTGTTGTAGATGGCCACAATAATGACTATGCGGAAAATCTGATCGTCGAGAACCTTAGGCGCGGATCATAATGTGAAGCCCTCGCTGTTTGTGTGAGTTGAGAAACCGATAACGAGTTTAGGTTTGCCGATGTTGTCGATTCGAGCGTTCAAATCCGAAGATTCGTCTGCCGTCGTCGCTGTCGTGCGCGCCGTCTTCGACGAATACGGCTTCACGTGGGAAGAGGGAGGCTACTGCGCCGACTTATACGATCCGCAAGCGCATTACATCGAACCCGGCGGCTGGTTTTGGGTGCTCGAAGATGAAAATGGCGAGGTTGTCGGCTGCGTCGGCCTCAGCATGCATGACGGTACCGCCGAAGTGCATCGCATGTATATTCACGCCGATGCGCGCGGGCAGGGCGGCGGCAGGTTGTTGATGGAAACGTGTATCGATCAAGCAATCTCGGCAGGTGCGATTACAATGCGCGCTTGGAGCGACGTGAAACTCGATCGGGCGCACGCGTTGTATCATCGCTTTGGCTTTGAGCGCGATGGCGAGCGCATTTGCAACGACCCCGATCAAAGTCGCGAATTCGGATTCATCAGGAGTTTACCGTGAGTAAGGGCGGTCGATCATCGGGCGGCGGACGCGGGTTATTCGACCCGACCAAGATGCGCGCCCGAAGTTCGTCCAAGCCTGCCAGCGGCGGCCCGACTGATACGGCGCTAACGGTCACGCAACTAACCGGCCTGATCCGCGGCGCGTTACAAGCGCAACTGCCCGCCAGCCTCGATGTCATCGGCGAACTATCCAACATCAGCCGACCCGCTGCTGGTCATATGTATTTCACACTCAAGGACAGCGGCAGCGAAATGCGTTGCGTCATGTGGCGCTCCGATGTGGCGCGGCTTAAGTTTGACGTCGCCGACGGTATGGAAGTCATCGCCACCGGCGGTGTCGATGTGTACGAACCGCGCGGGCAGGTGCAGTTGTATGTGAAGAAGATCTCACCGCGCGGCGTGGGCGCATTGGAGTTGGCGTTTCAACAACTGAAGGAAAAGCTGCAAGCCGAAGGCTTGTTTGACGCCGCCCGCAAACGACCGTTGCCGCGCTTTCCGAAGACCATCGCTGTGATTACGAGCAGTACCGGTGCGGCGATCAAAGATATTCTCGACACGCTACGACGGCGCTACCCCGTCGTGAACGTGTTGACCGTCGGCGTGCGCGTGCAGGGTGACGGCGCCGCACGCGAAGTGGCCGATGCGATCAAGCTGGTTAATCGCGTGGCCAAGCAATACGACGGCATCGACGCGCTGATCGTCGGGCGCGGCGGCGGTTCGATCGAAGATTTGTGGGCGTTTAACGAAGAGCCCGTTGCTCGCGCGATCGCCGCGAGCAAGATCCCCGTGATCAGCGCCGTGGGGCACGAGACGGACTTTACGATTGCCGATTTCGTCGCTGACAAGCGAGCCGCTACGCCCACTGCCGCCGCCGAGTTGGCCGTGCCGGTGCGCGACGAACTCTTAGTAGGCCTTGCGGAAATGCATCGTCGCGTGCGACGGTCGATGCGCGAGCGCTTGGAATACGACCGACGACGCATCGATGCGGTGGCGTATACACGTTGGTTTCGCGATCCGATTGGTCAACTGCGCCAACGCCATCAACAGCTAGACGAGTTGGCAGGGCGTTTGCGCTTGGATGTGCATCGCGGCTTAGACAGTTTGCGTCGTCGCATTGCTGCTGCCGAGAATCAACTCGTGCGCGGAAGGCCGTCCGTACAACTCGCGCGGCGGCAGATGGAACTGCAACAAGCGCAGATGCGGCTCTCGCTTACTTTGCGCAGTCGGCTAAGCCATTTGCACGAAACCATCGATCGACAAGATTATCGCCTGCGCTCGTCGTCGCCGCGCCATGCGGTTAAGCATCATCAACAACACTTAGACGAATTGCAGCGCCGCCTGCAGTATTCGATTCGCATGAAGCTGAAACGCGAGCAACTGCGTGTCGTCACGCTCGGCGATCGCTTGGTGGCCTCCAGCCCGAATGCGGTGTTGAAGCGCGGTTACACCATTACGCGCAAACGCCGCAGTCAGGAAGTGATCCGTTCGACCACACAGTTGCGCGACGGCGACCGCGTGGTAACGCTAACGGCTGACGGAAGATTCGAAAGCCGCGTGGTCGAGTTGCAACAGGGAGAGTTGTTTGAGTGACGCGCTGTGGCACCGGTTTATAACCGGTGTTCTTCGGAGGCAGCAATCCCTAGCGCGTCGGCGCGATTTTGTCCCCCAGCCCCAGAGGGTCAGGGGCACCCAGATGTAGGGTGCATCCCTTGATGCACCAACAAAATTTCAGCCTGCATGGTTAACGCGGGCTGACGTTAGATATTCAAAGGAGCCAACCATGGCCAAATCCAAATTCGTTTTCGAAGAAGCACTGGAACGTGCCGAGGAAATCGCCGCCGCCATCGAGGAGGGCGAAATCGGTCTGGAAGAATCGATCAAGCAATACGAGGAGGGCATGCAACTGATCGACAAATGTCGAAAAGTGCTCGACCAGGCCGAGCTTCGCGTGACCAAGCTGGAAAACAAGGCCGCAACCGCCGAGGATGCCGCTGAAGACGAATAAGCGGCGCGACCTTAATCGCCCGAAAACACCGGCCTGCCGCCATTTATTTCAAAACTTTCGAGAACTACCGGATACGCTGCAAATCCAACTGGACGCTCGCGCGCAATCTCGCTATCTTCAAAATAGATAAGGAGTTGCGAGGATTTGCGTGCCCGAGCTTCGCCCGCAATCCGACGCCCAATGACCACGACCCACGCCACCATTCAAGCCGAATTGGCCCAAGCCGCGCGCGACTTCGACGGCCATCTGTCGGCATGGGTGGACCAATGGTCGGCACATCGCATCGCTCCCCAACTCGCTGAAGCGATGCGCTATAGCCTCCTCGCAGGCGGGAAGCGTTTGCGGCCGGTGCTTACGCTATGGTCGTGCGACGCATGCGGCAGCGATTCGAAGACGGCCATCAACGCTGCGTTCGCGATCGAATGCGTTCACACGTTTAGCCTAATACACGACGATCTACCGGCGTTGGACGACGACGATTTGCGTCGCGGCCTGCCGACATGCCATAAGAAATACGGCGAAGCGACAGCGATTCTCGCCGGCGACGGTTTGCTTACGCTCGCTTTTGAAGCGCTCGGTTCGGCTAAACTTCCGTCGGAGCGCGTGGTTGCATTGACGCGCGAACTTGCCGACGCGACCGGCCCGGCGGGGATGATCGGCGGCGAATGGCTCGATCTCGATGCCGAAGGTCGAACCTTCGATGAAGACGACGTGCAGCGCATTCACACGTTTAAGACGGCTCGTTTGATTCGTTCGGCCTGTCGGTTGGGCGGCATCTGTGCGGGCGCGTCGCGCGAGCAATTAGATGCCTTATCGGGCTACGGTAAGTCGCTGGGGCTCGCGTTTCAGATCGCGGACGACGTTCTCGATGTCGAGGGCGACCCGGCCCGCATGGGCAAACGTACGAACAAAGACGACGCACGCGGCAAGCCCACCTATCCGGCTGCCGTCGGCGTCGAGAAAAGTAAAACCATCATGCGCGATTTGGCGAAGGCTGCGGAAGACCACCTAAGTGCGTTCGGAACCGAAGCCAACCGCCTGCGCGCCTTAGCGCGGTACGTCATCGAACGTGTCGCATGAATCAGCATCGTGCCGCTGCGGCGCGAAGGAGTTTACCGGGATGAGCGACTCAGCCCTGTTGCCGAACATCAAATCACCCGCCGACTTAAAGCCCCTGTCGGTCGAGCAACTCGACCAACTCGCCGGCGAAGTGCGGCAACGCATCATCGACGTCGTCAGCGCATCGGGCGGACACCTCGCCAGTAACTTGGGCGTGGTGGAACTCACGATGGCGCTGCATCGCGTGTTTGATTTCAAGCAAGATTACTTGCTGTGGGATGTCGGCCATCAGGCATATGTCCACAAGATTTTGACCGGTCGCAACGATCGCTTCGAAACCATTCGCAAGACGGGTGGCCTCAGCGGTTTCCCGGCACCGGCGGAGAGCGAATACGACCTGTTCAACGTCGGCCACGCGGGTACGGCGATTGCGACGGCCGTCGGCATGGCGCGCGGGTCACAAGCACAGCAAGATGGTCGCCGCGTCGTGGCCGTGGTTGGTGATGCCAGCATCGTGAACGGTGTCGCGTTTGAAGGGTTAAATCAGGCCGGCACACTGCGCCGTCAGTTGATGGTGATTCTCAACGACAACGCGATGAGCATTTCGTCACCGCAAGGCGGCATGGCCGAGTACCTCGCCAAGTTCCGCACGAGCAAGCTTTACGAAGATTTGAAGAAGCGCGTCAAGAAATATCTGCCGCAGGTTCCGCTGTTGGGTAAGCCCACATTCGAAGCGCTCGACCATTTGAAGGAAGGCCTAAAGGCGACGGTTTCGCCGCACCAAATCTTCGAGCAACTCGGCTTTGTGTATGTCGGTCCGACCGATGGTCACGACGTCGGCCATCTCATCGAATTGCTTGACGGTTTGAAGGATGTCGATCATCCGATCTTGCTGCACGTGCATACCGAAAAAGGCCGCGGCGCCGATTTCGCAACGGCCGAACCCACGCGCTTCCACAGCCCCAAACCGTTCAAGATCGAACGCAAGGGCGTGCAAATTCAGAGCGGCGCGCCGAGTTATACATCCGGGTTTGCCGATGCTGCGATCGAACTCGCGAAAGACAACGACAAGATCATCGCGCTAACGGCCGCCATGCCCGATGGCACCGGCCTGTCGAAGTTTGAAAAGGTCTATCCCGATCGTTATCTCGACGGCGGCATCGCCGAAAGCGGCACCGTCGATATCGCGGCGGGCATGTGCAAAACCGGCATGCGCCCTGTCGTCGCGATTTATTCGACCTTCCTGCAGCGTGCGTTCGATCAGGTATTTCAGGAAGTCGCGCTACAAAAGCTGCCCGTTGTGTTCTGCATGGATCGCGCTGGCCTCGTCGGCGGTGATGGTGCAGTGCACCACGGTTTCCTCGATATCGCCTATCTGCGCGGCATGCCCAACATGGTGCTTATGGCACCAGGCGATGGCGGCGAGATTATTGAGTCGCTTCGGTTGGCCCTCGCGCTCGATGTGCCTAGCGCCATTCGTTATCCGCGCGACAGCGTGCCGGCACCGTTGATCAACGGCAAGACGCGACCGTTCGAGTTGGGCAAATCGCTCACGCTGCGCGCTGGTCGCGATGCCACCATCCTGGCGTACGGTTCGAGCTGCATTCATGCGTTGGAAGCCGCGCGTTACCTCGTTGAAGACGGCATCGAAACGTGCGTTGTGAACGCGCGTTTCGCCAAGCCCGTCGATGAAGAGATGGTTCGCGCCGCATTCGAACGCGGCGGCCCGGTGATCACGGCTGAAGAGCATTCGCCATACGGCGGCTTCGGTACGGCGATTCTGGAGACGGCCCAGAAGCTGCAATTACCGACGCAACGACTCACGCGTTTGGCACTACCGGGCGATGAATTCGTGGCCCACGGTTCGCGTGCTCATCAACTTGCCCAATGCGGTCTCGACGCCAAAGGCATGGCCGAGGCGGTGCGTCGCGCCCTCGACGAAATGCCGGCAGCGGAATACGAGGCGGATGAATCCGTGCGACCGGCGATTTAGGGGCGTTCAGTCTGAGAATTCGCGCCGACTTAAACCCTCACCCCAACCCTCTCCCTTCGAGGGAGAGGGAGTGCACGCCGCCGAACCTCCTTCCGGTAGTCTATCTATCTACCGTCAACGAACCGTCAATTCGACGAGGTCTCCGGCGTGCGTTCCGATGATTGCGTTATTTGATCGCGCACCTTGATCACGTTGCGGTAGTACGTCATCATTCGTTCGCACACGATCATCTCCATCGGTTCCGACGTTGCGTCCGCTGCCGATTCGAGCAAATTCACGGCCCGTTCGAATAATCCAAACTCCGCATAAACCCTCGCCGCCGTTTGCAGCGCCCAAGGCTGCTCGCGCTCTGTTACCACCAACAACCGTTCGGCGGTGCGCAACATGAACTTCAGATTACGTTCCGCCGGATCGAGGCTGCGTTCGTTTTCAATCAACTGTGCCAGATCTTCCGGCGAATCGCGAAAGCGCCGTTCGATGACCGACATGTGGGCGGGCAAACGCGTGTACTCATCGAAGTTGATAATCGCCTGTCGCTTGATCGAATACGGGTGCAGGAACGTCGGCTTGGTCGCGATCATCTGATCCAGCACGCGAAAAATCGCTTGCTTGTCGTTGTCCTGATAGGCGGCGCGTAAATCGGATTCTAGTTGTGCGTAACGCATATCGCGCAACTGCGCATTGGTGGCGTCGCTCATGTCGAAGTCGCCCTGCGACAGATCGCGCAAGACCTGTTCTGCGGCGGTGCGGGCGTTGACCGGGTTGCCGCGCCAGGCAATCTTCCCTTCCTTCGTCATCACATACATCATGGGCAGGATGTCGATATCGTCGGCCCAGTTTTCGGTCGCCACGATATCGACGTCGCAGCCGAAGTAGATGCCTTTCTGCTGCGTGACCTGTTCCGCAATTTCGGCGACGCCCTCCGGTTCTTCGTTGGTAATCACCAACAGGATGACGTTCTGATCCGCAAAGGCCGCCGCCATCTCGGTCAGGATCGACAGGCTGTTCATCGAATCGGTGTTCCACGAGGCGAACATTTCGACTGCAATGATGTAGTCGCCCGCCTTCTCGCCCGTTGGCACGGCCGGCGGCTTATCGCCCAACCATTGAATCGGCCCCAACGTGGGCGCATCGTCCCCGATGCCCGGCGACGCGTGTAAGCCCGATCCACATAGACAAATCGCCGCGACGACTAACGCTGCGGTGGCTCGAATGGAAATCGTCATCGATCACCCCTTTCTCGTGATGTTGTGGTGGCGCCTCGTCGGCGCTCGGCCCCTCGTGTTATCTTACAGACCATGACGCACGACGCGAAATCCGGCGACCCGCGGACGGTACAACTGCACATCAGCATGCCGCACGCCTGCCCGTACCTGCCGGAACGCGATTCGACCAATTTGTTCGCCGAAACCAGCCAACTCAGCAGTGCAGCCTACCAGCAGTGGATGAACGCCGGATTCCGCCGCAGCGGTCGGCTCATTTACAAGCCGATTTGCGAGCAATGTGCGGAATGCCGTCCGCTCCGCGTGCCCGTGGATTCGTTTACGCCCAGCCGTTCCCAGCGGCGCGTCTGGCGCCGCAATCAGGATGTGGCAGTCGACGTCGGACCTCCGATTCCGAACGAGGAGAAGTGGAAGGTCTATTCGGCCTATCTGATTCACCAGCATGACGGGAAGATGGATCATGACCGCGAAGACTTCGAGCGCTTCTTGTACGACTCACCGACGAGCACGCTGGAGATGACCTTTCGCGTTAACGGTGTTTTACTTGGCGTCGGCATCATCGACGAATGCCCGGATTGTTTAAGCAGCGTCTATTTCTATTTCGCGCCGGAAGCCGCCCGACGCAGCCTCGGCGTGTTCTCGGCGCTGTGCGAAATCGAGGAGTGCCGTCGGCGCGGTTTGGCCTATTGGTATGCCGGATACTACATCCGCGACTGCCGCCAGATGAATTACAAGGCACAATATCGGCCTTACGAACTGCTCGGTTCCGATTCGATCTGGCGGCCCGCAGATTCTGCCGCTTTAGATGGCGAATTGGTCGATGAATAACTTATGTTGAAGATAGAGGCGGGAATCCTGCGGCCCGATAGTAACGATAGTGGACAGTAGGCAACTTCCCGGAGACGCCCATGATGCAGAACGAAACGCTGGACATTATCAAACGCTCGGCCTCGATTCCTTCGATGCCGCTGGTGGCCACGCGTTGTTACGAGATGACGCAAAACAGCAATTGCGACTACAACCAATTGGTCGAATTGCTCAGCACCGACCCGGGCATTGCCGCAGGCGTGTTGCGCCTGGCAAACTCGCCACTGTTCGGTGTAACGCGTCAAGTGAGTTCGCTTAAGCACGCGATTGCACTTCTGGGTGTAAAGCGGATTCGCGAATTGGTGTTGGCGCGCTACCTCGTGCAAAAAACCGAGGAAATGGCCTGCGAACATATTGATATTAGCTACTACTGGCGGCTGTCGGTGACGACGGCGATTTTATCGTCAAAGTTTGCCGACGCGCTATTGCCGCAGCGCCGCGACGAAGCGTTCATGGGCGGCTTGCTCGCCGATGTGGGTGTGTTGGTGTTGGCCAAGGCCATGCCCGACGAGTACGCGCCGGTTGCTCAAGGCTATCAGCCGCACGGCACCGAAGACTGGCGGCAGGGTGAGTACAATCTCATGGGCGTGGGCCACGGTGAAGTCTCGGCGCTCGTGCTCGAACAATGGAACCTTCCCGAAACGATGTGCGATGCGGTGCAGCATCATCACGCCGATTTGGCGGATTTGCCTGACTCGAAAGACGCGGCGCTGCTTGCGCGCATTATCGGCAGCACCAGCGATATTGCGCGGGTGCTTGCGGAAACCACGCCGATCGATCGCGCCGTTGACGTATGCCAAAGCGCCATGGACCGCGTCGAACTCGATCTGAAGGTCTTGGTGCGTGCGCTCGATGGCATCGACGACGAAATCTCCAAGATGGCCGAGTTGTTGCAGGTCGATATTCTCAACAGCCGCGTCTTCAGCGTGTTGTGTGCGGAGTTGATTAAGGCTTTGCAAACGGGGAAGCAGCCGGCGAATGCGTAACGCGGATCGTATGCTTGGCTGAGTATAGCATTTTTTAAACTCGCGAACATCGAAAACGCACGCCGCCACGCAATCCAATATGAAAAAGAAAAGCCCTAGCGTGGCCACGCTAGGGCTTTTTCATTTGGAATCAATCAAGCATTGGGAACTGAATCGCAGCCAAGCGGCATCGAGGCGTCTACCGCTTAACGCCGCTACTCATTCTTCCACGATCTTCACATTCGCGACGGCGTGGCCGCTGCGTTTTTCTGTCGCGTGAATATGGCCGAAGCGAGAATGGCCCTTGGCCGGCTCGGGTAGGCGTTCGGCAACTTTATATTCCAGCTTCGCCGGCACGCCGGGATAAAGCGTGATGGCGGAAGCGCTACCCTGCGTCACTTTCACATTCACAGGGTGGTCATACAGGCATTCAATTTCAATATCGAAGCTGACCTTGTCTTCCGTGTTGTGATGGGTAAAGGCCGGCACGATTTCCAGCTTGCACTTGGTCGCGTCGGCACCGGCATTTGGATTGCGAGCGTAAAGCGTTGCTTCGGTACCACTCAGGCCACCTTGAGCAATCGCGTTGCCCTTCGGGTCGTAGATGTTTAACGCACAGTCAGTGAACTTGGCGTATTCTTTTTCGGATACGCTGACTTTCACGCGCACCGCCTTAAACCCCTTGGCCAATTTCAACGTCATTGTGACGTCGTCTTCGTCAGGGCTCGCGTCTTTCGTGACCTTTTTGCATTCACCGCTGATCTCACCGCTCAGCGTCACATGCACGGGGCGGTCGAAGACATTTGTCAAAGTCACATCACCCTTGGCCGTCGAACCGGCAGCGGATGAGAGGTCGGCGATTTGCTCCGGCGTTGCGTGCACACCGTCGAACCGCACCGTCAGGTCATAATGCGATTGATCGTCGGCACCGTTGGATGTAACCGGCAATTCCCAAATACCGGGACCCAACTTATCGCTGATCGTGACGCTCGATTCGAGCGAATCGCCGTCGGTATCGAGCCGCACGGGATAGCGCCCCGTTGCTTTGGTGCCGTCGGGCTTGAACACGTAATACATGTGGGCCGTGCTGGTCTTCCCGTCGACGGCTTTGAGCGTCACATGCATGGCCGACGCACCGGGCGGCACTTCAACGAAGTGTCGCTTTACCCGCCAACCATCGACCGACTGATTCTTCAAGGCGATCGTGTAATCATCGTCGGCGCTCGTCGTATGCGGCACGATCACCGAATGCACGAGTTGAACCAGCGGGGAACCGTCGGCTTCGCCCACGATCGTGGCCACATGCAAGCCCGGTTCGGTCAGCTTTGACGCGTCATATTTGGCTTGTACCCGCGCCGTTTGTTCGCTGCGCAAATACGTTTGCGTTTGATTGAGTTTGATCCAATCGGCATCGCAAGACAGGTTAATGCGCTTGGAGAACTTCGGGATATCCGTAGCTTCGGCACCCGGCGCGAAGACGGGCTTTAACGTGAACGCGATATCATCCGTCGGCGGGAAGCGCGTGCGCCAATAGGCTGCTTCGCCATCACCGCCCACAGCCAGCGGGCTTTCGACGGACAAGTCGATGTCATACAGCACATCGCCTTCGCGCGCATCGGCAATCGTAGCCAGTAACTCAACCGCCTTGGGCAACTGCGGCAGACCCGCGCCGTAGTCGAGTGCGGTGAAACCCGGCAACGGCTTACCGGAGGCCTTCAACGCCTGCTTCACCCAATCGGCACGCGGCATGATGTCATTCTCGCGAAGCGTTTGAGCCAAGATCGCGCACAGGCCGGTCGCATAGGGCGACGCCATGCTGGTACCTTGCCAGAAGTCGCCGCGCGTCGTCCATCGCGGCACCGTCGAAGTCATCATACCGGGCGTGGCCACATCGGGTTTGCACAATTCGCCGCCGCGCGAGCTGAATTGCGTAAGCTGCGGTGCGTCGATCGTTTCACCGCGCACGTCGCGGGCGGTATCCACAGCCAACAGTGCGCCGACGGTAATCGCGCTGCGCGCGGCAGCGGGCGTACCAACGCAGGAAAGCCCCGGTCCTTCGTTGCCGGCACTGGTGCAGAAGATTACGCCGGGGTTGGCTCGAAGCATGTCATTTAGCGCGTTGTCTACATCGGAATGACCTTCCCGCAGCGAGCCGATACCGTAGCTGAGGTTGCAAACGACCGTGACGTTGTTTTCACGTGCGTAACGTGCCGCGTAGGCGAATGCCTTCTTCTTCGAGCCCGTTGTCGTCGCGCCGCCGGCCAACGAGTTGTGGCCGATTTTGAGGCTGATGACGTTGGCACCGGGGGCCACGCCGTTGAAACCGGCCTGCCCCTGAATCTTATGACCGGCTGCGATACCAGCCACGTGCGTACCGTGGCCGCCATCATCGAAGTGAAACACGACCTTGCGCTGGCCGGTGAAGATGTTGAGCGCCAAGGTAATCGGCTCGCGTTGTTCTTCCTTGGCCGTACGTGCAAACGTAAAGCGGTCGTAGTTGAGTTTGTAATTCTTGAGCGGTTTCTCATCGGAGAAATCGCGATCGAGATCGGTATCGACGAAACACACGGCGTCGTCGTCAGTGCCGTCGTTTTGCGAGATCACGCAAACGCCGAATACATCGTCGCGTTCGCCGTTATCGTTGATATCCGACACGGCCGAGTTTTGAAACATCTTTTCATCGATCGTGCCGAACCAAACCGTGGTGCCGTCCCCGCGCATGTCGGCGGCGGGGGGTGTGTAATTCTGCGGCGCGCCGTCTTTGCCGTAGCGAACGATGTATTCCTTATCGGCGCTCCAAATCGCGCGGGCGATCTCAACGTCACCCTGACCCGAGAAGTCCTGCACGTCGATCACCTTCATATCGCCAGTGGTCGTCGTTTGCAGGCCGAGCACATCCATATCGACGCCGGTATCGAGAACCGCAATCACAATCCCGCGACCGTCGTGCGTGGGATGGTTCTTAAGGTACTGATCGACGGCGCTGGATGAGAGTGATAGTTCCGTCCACGTCGATTCTGCATTGGCCGTCGCGTCGATGGCAAGGCTAAGACAAACAGCGAAAAGCAAAGATGGCGTCATGCGTCGCATTACACGCTCCTGTAAGGTTTGGAGATGATTGGTGTGTCGATACCGCTTCTGATCCCGTCGGCGGAATAGGCATCGCCGACGAGATTGGTATAGCCAAAAGCGGGCGGGGAGTCCAGTAATGGGCGTGTGGTGCGGAATTTATATTGTCTAATTGCGGCGGCTGGTGGCGATAATGTAAACGCAATCAGATTCGGAGTTTTTTCATCGACCGAAGCGTGAGAAGCGCTTGCGATGAGCGTTTAAGCGTCGTCAATAAAAATATACGCCGGCTTCTCCGTCTCACAATTCACCGGGAACGAAATGTGATCGTGCACGATCTTCCATGCGCCGTCGATTTTTTTCATGCACATGGTCGTGCGTAACCAAGATGTCGCAGCAGGGCTGTCGGTCTGAACGCCGCTCACACGCGAGTAGAACGTGACGATCGCGAGTGAATCGTTCACGTGCATTTCGATATCGCGCCGTTCGATCTCGATAGGGTTGGTGAAATACGGAAAGCAATGCTCCCACAGGCTGCGCAGTTCGCCGTAACCGCTCACTTGCGCCATGACGTCAAACACGCGTACGTTGTCGTCGTAACATTTGGCCAGCGCGTCGAGGTCTTTCTTGTTGAGCGCCGCGTCAAACCGTTCGAGCAGTGCCATGATTTCGGGGTTGTGATTGGACATAGGGTTCCTTACTTATCGTTTGATGTTCGTCCCGAACAGTCGGTATTCCAATTTGCGATGATGATAATCCGTGCTGCGAGCGACGCACAATCCGAGGGGGGCGGTGGTCAAAGAAATGAGGGCCAAGTGCCGAAATTCGATGCGGTATCAATCCCGGTCGCTGGTCGTTTGCATGTACCGAAACACGTCGACCACCAGCACGCCAACCGTCATTCTGCCGTCCTTCTCAAACGCGTCGAGCACCAAGCCTTCCGGTAGCCAGCTCCCAAACACGCGTTCGAGTTCTAACCCCAGCGCGAATAAATCGAGACTATCCCAACTCGGCAACGCCTCTAGCGAACCCGGCCAGTCGTCGCTCGCTCGAATGTAACGCGGATCAATCTGTCCCGTTGCCGCGACTGCTTGCCGCACGCCCAAGGCAGCCTTCGTTGCTACCGGGCAGTCGCCGATATTGCAGGATGCTAAAAAGGCGGAATCCGATTGCGGCGCCCGATGCTCGGTGAACGCGCGAGCTTTCGCCTTTCCAGATTGTAGAAACTTCCACAAGGCGGATCCTCATTAGCGTGCTTCCAAAATAATAAACGGTCAGTCAATTCGAATTGTTCGTCGGAATATGGACACGCCGCTATCTGTGGTGCGTCGAGGTACGCACCCTACGGTTTGGTGAGGTGCGCCACGCAAAAACTCGCTGACTACATTGGCCGCGAATCACCAGTCGCCGACCACCAGCCATTCCAAGTTGCGTATATCGAAGGATCTTTTGGTTGAGTGAGGTAAAAAAAGACGCCACCTGAAAGCTCCCTTTCAAGTGGCGTCTTTGTAATTTCAAATGGTCGGGCGATACGTTTTACGCCCCGTAAACCTTGATAATCTTATCGAGCAATTCCAACGCATCTTTCTTGCTGCGTTGGAAGCAGTTGCGACCGATGATCGAACCAAAGCCGCCGCCGTCGCGGATGGCCGTGATTTCATCGATAACATCCGCATCGCTATCCTTCTTCGCGCCACCGCTGAAGATCACCACGCGGCGACCGCCGAAGCAGCAGTCGGTCACATGCTTGATGCGTTCTTGCAGCGTGCCGATCGGGATGCCAGCGCCTTCGATGGCCTTCTTGGCGGCGGCTTGTTCGATGTCTTCCGTCGGCGGCTTCACCTTGATGATGGTCGCGCCGAGTTGCGCGGCGATGTGAGCGGCGTAACCGATCACATCAATCGCCGTTTCACCCTTCTTCGAGAGCTGACTGCCGCGGGCGTAGCTCCAAATAACCATCGCGAGACCGGCGGCCTTGGCCTGCTCGGCATACTCGCGAACCTTTTCGTACATTTCCATGCGGAGCGCCGAGCCGGGATAGATCGTCATACCCACGCCGACACAACCCAAACGCAGCGCATCTTCGATCGACGCCGTCAGCGCCTGCCACGAATCTTCTTCGTCGGCGAGGCTATCGTGATTGTTCGCCTTGAGGATTAACGGGATTTCACCGGCGAAGTCGGCGGCTCCGGCTTCTAAAAAACCGAGCGGCGCGGCATATGCGTTACAACCGCTCTCAATAGCAAGTTGAAAGTGGTAATGCGGGTTAAACCCTTCCGGATTCGGAGCGAAGCTGCGCGCCGGGCCGTGTTCCCAACCTTGGTCGACAGGCAGGATGACCATGCGACCCGTGCCGCCGAGACGACCGTGATTGAGCATGCGGGCCAGATTGGTCAGCACGCCGGGGTTCTCGCTCTTGTACCAACTCAAAATCTCTCGCACGCGTTCGGTCATCGTTCCTGCTCCCAGCTCAAATTCACAGTGGCTGACAAAGGGTTGGCTCGCGACCGCAAACCGTCCCAATAAGAAGGGTAAAACCGGCGCGGCGGGGCCAAGGTTGGGTAACTGACATCATTTCCCGCTACACTTCACGGGTAGCCCCGTACGGTAAATGACGGGCGCGTGGGGTCAATAGAAGGTGGCGTTGATTTGGCTGATATTCTGCTATTTTCGCTGGGGCTGGCGGGCTGCGGTTACGTGATCGTAACCCTCGGTATTGCGTTTTTTGGGGCGAGTGGGTTGCGACCCTTAAGCGGCATTCCACTGGACGAAGCACCACTGCCCAAGCTCTCCGTGATCGTCCCAGCCTGCAACGAAGCGGCGGAAATCGAAGCT
>JAUIHO010000340.1 GCA_030432035.1 Phycisphaerae bacterium | reverse complement strand
TGTCGGATTGGGCGTTGAGGCGGCGATATCGTCGTCGGGTTTGGGGCTAGCGCTCCGCGATACAACCACACCAACCGGCACGGCGAACTTCACCGTCGAAGGCATCACGGCCGTTTCGCTTGGTATCGACGGCACATCGCAAGGGGGGGCGATTCGCGGCAAGAACCTGCAACGCAAATACATCAGTGAAGCGACGCGGCTCGAAGAGTTCAACGGCGGCAAAGGTGTGCCCCGGGGACGCTTCCGCATCACGAACAGCTTGGGCACCAGCGCAGTGATCGACCTTACTCAGGGCGACGAACGCACGATTCAGGATGTCATCGACGAAATCAATTCGCGCGGCATCAACGTCGAAGCACGCATCAACGACAGCGGCGATGGCATCGCGCTGGTCGATAACGCCGGCGGCACACAACAACTCAAAGTCGAAGAAGACGGCAGCACGGTCGCACGGGCACTGAATATTCTGGGCACCGCCAAGCCAGGTAACGACTACATCGATGGCACGTTCGAGCGACGAATTGAAACCTCGGCGGCCGATAGCCTTGAAGATGTTGCTCGCAAGATTCGCGAGAGCGGGGCGGATGTCGCGGTGTCAGTCGTCAACGATGGTTCCGGCAGCCAACCCTTCCGGCTCAGCATCACCGGACAGCGCAGTGGCTTGGCTGGTGCAATTGCCATCGACGGCGGCCAAACGCGCTTAGGTTTTGATACCATTGTTCAAGCACGCGATGCCACAGTCATCTTTGGGCCCAACGGCGGCGATAGCCCGTTTGTGATTAGCTCGGCAACCAACACGTTGACCAACGCAGTTGAAGGCTTGCGCATCGATTTGGTGCAGGCCTCCAACGAGCCAGTCACGATTGCCGTGAGCGAAGATCGCGATTCGATTGTCGAAGACGTTCGCAAGTTTGTGGATGCCTACAACAACGTGATCGGCTTCCTTGACGACGTCACGGATTTCAATCCCGAAACCAACGAGCGCGGCATTCTGCAAGCCGACGGCACGGCACGGCGTGTGCGCAGCACGCTCACAGGCCTGTTTGGTCCGACAGTCAGCGGCCTTAGCAGCAGCGTCGACAGCTTCGCCGATGTGGGGATCCGCATAGGCCCCGGTAGCCAGCTCATTCTCGACGAAGAACGCCTTGCCGAAGCGATCGAAAACGATCCGGGAGGCGTGGCCGAGCTGTTTACGTTGGAAGAAACCAATGACGACGGCGATGTGATTCGTCGTGGATTGGCCAGCCGGATTCAAGCCGAAATCGACAGCCTCACCGACCCGGACAACGGCGCCATTTCGCTGCGCGATCAATCGTTGCAAACCAACGAAGATCAACTCAACGATCGCATCAGCGATTTTGAAGCGCTGCTCAATGGACGCCGAACACGGTTAGAGGCGGAATTCGCCAACCTCGAATCGGTCATCGCCCAATTGCAAGGTCAGCAAACTGCATTGGCAGGCTTGCAGCAACTGCAGTTCACGGGGCTGTAAACGTTCGACGTCTTAGCGACGGTCGTTTTCAACTCAGTACGCCAACCACATTAAAGATGTGGGTGACGTCTACTCCCTCTCCCTTGCAGGAAGAGGGCTGGGGTGAGGGTTTCAGCGAGAGCGCAAAGTGTCGGAACCAATACAAATAGTGTGGATAAGGTCCTAGTCGCGCTCCGGAATAATGCGCAAATGGATTTCCGGTTCATCGCGCAACAACTGCTTCCACCGCGCAAAATTCTTCCAAAATCGTGGCTTAAACCACCGATCGATCCGACCGATGAAAGGTACGGTGTGATCCGCCCGGCAAACGTTGCACGTGGTTCACCCACCTTCAACAACAGCTAACATCAAACGTCGGTGGATCTCCCTCAATGACCAACGATGCTTCGAACGAATATCTCAAGAATGCGGTGATGTCCGCCTCGCCGGCGCAGCTCACGATGATGCTCTACGACGGCGCGATCCGTTTTGCCCAACAGGCGAAAGACGCGCTAAAGGTCGGCAACATCGAAGAAAGCTGCGAGAAGCTCATTCGCGCGCAAAAGATTATCCTCGAACTGCGCAATGGGTTACGGCACGAATACAACCCGCAACTGTGCGAACAGATGGCCGGGCTATACGACTTCATCTACAACCGCTTAGTCGACGCCAACCTCAAACGCAGCATGTCACTCGTGGATGAAGCGTTGAAGGTATTGCATCACCAACGCGAAACCTGGCAGTTGCTGATGGACAAGCTTCGTACCGAGCAGACCAACCGCAGCGCCATGGGCGACGCGGGTGAAATCGGCGCATCCCTCAGCTTCCACGCCTAAATCGACTGCCAAATTCAACGGGCTGTTAGCATTGATCGTGGCACCGCTGTCTCTACGGTGATGACCGCCGCGACGCCCGTTCTGCGGCCAAAGTTGTCGTCTGACCTGCCAGAACGCAGCGATTTTCCCCATTTTTATAGGTTGGGCCACCGCTTCATTGGGACGATAATCTCGACGGCGGTGCAATTTCTCCGTCAAATCGACGGTTGGCGAACCAAATGACGCCATTGTCGTAATGCGCCGTAGTGATGGTAGCGACAAGCCGCCGCGACGCGTTCGGAGCGAGACCTGCAGGCGATCCGAACGATATGCGAGCAAGCTTACATAACAGAGGTACGCACATGTTTGGACGTACAACCTTAATTCTCGTAACCGTGCTGTTTTCATTGCCGCTATCGGATGCTTCGGCGCAGAATCAGCCGGATGATGCGGCGGTGGGCAACCCGATCGTGATGGTCGAACGTGCAATAGAATTGATCGAAACGGGCGACGTTTCCAACGCACAGAAGCTTTTGCAACAAGCCGAACTCATTAAATCCGATTTGGATTTGCTCCTGCTGGGCAAAGGCATGTTGATGATGGCCACACGGCAGGACTTTCAAGCCATTAACTATCTCGAACAATACAACGCTAGCAAGGCGGCTCGATCGGATTATCGCGGATTCGCTGCGGTCGGCGAGATATACGTACGCAATCGAAAATACAGTCTTGCTCGACGCGTGTTGGAAACGGCACGTGATCTGGCACCCATAGAAGAAGATGATCGTGCCGTCCGATCCGAAATTTCGACTCGCCTTGCCGAGGCACTGGTCCGGCTCGATCGACCGCGATTGGCGATTCGGCAGCTAAAGGAAGCGCAAGCTGCCTCGGTCGAAGATCCGGAAACGCAGTTAATGATTTGCCAGTTGGCCGCTCGCGTAAGTGAACCCGTACTCGCCAATGAAGCGGCCGGTAACGCCATAAACGGCTTTAACC
>JAUIHO010000105.1 GCA_030432035.1 Phycisphaerae bacterium | reverse complement strand
GAAATGGAGGAAGAGCCGCCAGCCGAAGAGATCTCGGCCGAGACCAGTGACATCTCCGGCACCATTACCGTCCTCACCAACCGTACCGACATCGTTGATACCGTCTTTGTAGAGTACGCCGAGCGCTTTAACGAAATCTACCCCAACGTCGAGGTTGAATTCGAAGCACTCACCGACTATCCTGGCGAGGTCAAAATTCGCATGAACACCACCGACTATGGTGACGTGCTGCTGATCCCCAATGAAATCACCCCCGACCAGTTCGCCGATTTCTTCACGCCGCTCGGCAGCATCGAAGAGCTGGATCCCATCTACAACTTCGTCACAGAAAAATCCTACGATGGAATGGTTTACGGCCTGCCGGTGGTCGGCAATGCGCAGGGCATCGTCTACAACAAGACCGTGTTCGAAGAGGCTGGCATCGAAGAGATTCCCACCACACCGGAAGAGTTTCTCGAAGCGATGCAGTCGATCAAGGACAACACCGATGCCGTCCCCTACTACACCAACTATGCAGCTGGCTGGCCGCTGGTACAGTGGGAAGGCAACCGCGGCTCGCTGAGCTGCAACCCCAGCTATTCGAACGAGCTGGCCTACACCGACGCCCCCTTCAGCGAAGGCACTGACCACTACGTGCTCTACAAGCTATTGTATGACTTGGTGGCCAATGGCCTAGTTGAAGAGGACCCCTCCACGTCAGATTGGGAAACCTCCAAGACGCTGCTTGGCTCGGGCGAGATTGCCTCGATGGTGCTGGGCTCATGGTCGATTGTACAGATGCAGGAAGCGGCCGAGAACCCAGACGACATCGGCTACATGCCCTTCCCCGGCGGCCTGTCTGACACCATCTGCACCTCAGCCGGTGGCGACTGGAAAATGGGGATCAACGTCCACTCCCCCAACCAGGAAGCCGCGCGCGCATGGGTTGACTGGTTTCTAAACGAATCTGGCTTCGCCATTGACCAAGGCGGCATTACGCCAGTGAAAGGCGGCGAACTGCCGGCCACGCTCCAATCCTTCGAAGAGCTAGATGTGCAGCTGCTCTCGCAAAACCCTGCACCCGCGGGTGAAGAAGGCTGGGTTGACAACATCGACGCAGAAGCCGAAATCGGTCTATGGGCACCCAACTTCCGCCAGCGAATTATCGATGCTGCCCGTGGCAACACCGACGAAACAATTGACGACATCTTTGCTGACCTCAACGCCCGCTGGGCAGAGGCACGCGCTGAAGTTGTTTCTCAATAACAGGACGTCTTAGCAATTTAGGTAGTCTGGTGGGGAGGTAACGCTCCCCACCGGATGAAAGAAGGCAAGCATGTCAGATATGAGTAGCAGGTATGCACAGGGAGACGACGACCACCCCGACCTCCCTCTCACCCAACCCAAAACGCGCCTGAATCAGCGCAGGCAACAGCACGAACATTGTTTGATTGCAAAGATCAAAGCAAATAGATGCTTTCCCGAAGCCCATTTTCGAATATGAGCTTGCTCGCAAAAATCCGTATTACCTTGGAGAACGCGACCCTCCCCTAGCCCCTCCCTGCAATGGAGGGGAAGTTTTGCAATAGTTTCTTGCAACGTCGCGCTACACTTCTTTCAATTGGATAGCAGCGCATGGCAATCAAACAGGCCTTTGCGCCCCTTTAAATCAATCTCTCCAACTCAATGCGGAGATCACCATGAGTCGCAAAATATTTGCAGTAGCGACAACGCTGTTATTGCTCGGCCTTATCGTGTGCATCATCTGGGCATCGATGAATGGTAGCGTGCTGGCCGCACTCAAAGACATGCTCGCCACACCGTGGGGCGCGACGACATTACTCGACGTGTACATCGGCCTCGGCTTCGTCGCCGTATGGATCGCCCTTCTTGAAGGTAAATGGCAGCGATCGTTGCCGTGGATCGTGGTGTTACCACTGTTAGGGAATGCAGTAACGCTGATTTATATACTTGTGCGGATCATCAAATATCGAACGGTTCACGAAGCGATTCTCGGGCACGGGGCTAGAACCGACGCCCCCATTAACAACAGCTAAACCCCAGCTAACGCGATGATACAAACCCGCAACATGAGTACCGCTTCCCCTTAGCGTTTAGGTTAAAATAGAATCCAAGAACTGAATCGAGATGTGTTCCCAAGACCTTTTTTGGAGGATGTCCCCCATGAAACCCGTTATTCGCCTTGTCGCATTGCTCGGCCTCGTCGGCCTTCTCGTGCTCGGCACCGAACTCATCGCTGGCGACGAACCGCCTAAGACGCCACCGCCCCCGCAACCCAAGCCCGAAACCCCGCCGGTCCCCAATCCCGCACCGGCAGGCAAGTTCGTGCCCGTGACCGATGTTCATCACATGATGGAAGGACAGGGCAAGCTTTGGGGTGAGATCAAGGATGGAATTCTGGATAGCAACTGGAAGGCCGCTGAAAACAGCGCCTGGCTGCTGGCGGAAGTCGCCAACGTCAACCAATACCAACACGAAGCGGCCGACTACAAGGGTTGGGCAAAGCAAATGTCGGATCAATGCGTTGAGTTGGCTGGCGTGCTCAAAAAGAAAGACGCAGCCAAGTCACGCGATCTGGTTTCCAAGATCGGCAACACGTGTAGCGAGTGTCACAACAAGTACAAGTAATCAACCTCTCCCGCCGATCTGCACAATGCTGAGCGCTTAGTTAATCGCTATCAAGCCGCCTTTCACTGGGCGGCTTTTTTGTATTTGGTTTTGGCAAACGAATCTCTAACCAGAAAGCAAGTCAATTGCGCAGCAACAAACCGCATGTACGAGTCATATAGATTGGATACTAGAGTTGCAAGAAACCAAATCGCGAGACTGAGTGAATTATCTCACATTTCCCGATTGGTCCTTTAGATCGGCCAGGAGTTCCGGTCGTGTCGGCATAATGATCTTGCCTAGCTCGTCGCCGTATTCCATCAAATCCACATCGAGCATGCTAGCGGTAGCAAAGAAGTCCACCTGCACGTTCCAAGCCATCACTTCAGCACGTGCCTGAGAGAAGTAGCGATCTTGGATCGGCTCGGTGAGTACCACCATAATCTGGTCGGGCTGCCACGCGCGAACAGCGGCGAATGCTTGTGCGGCATTCACATGTTTCTTTTCGTCACGCGGTTGCAGGCCGGAAGTCACGATGGGAATTGGCTCTGCTTTGTTTAAGAGCGCCGCAAGCTCACCACCGCCACCTGTATCGTCAGACGTTTGGATAAAACCGAACTGAACGTTACCCAGCGACGTTGATTGACACAGGCTGTTTGCCAACTGCGCCGTCGCCCGCAAATCGGGAGAACCGCCATCATCACCCACGAAAACAAACGCGACTTTTGAGCCCATCACCGGCGCACCGATGAAACTCATATCTGCGCGGGCTGTCCGTACTTGGCTTTCCCAAGCCTGCACGTCTGCAACTGGCCAACCGGAAATCGTCTCTGTCGTGTTTAGCGCAACAAAGGCCCCCCACGACAACCCGACGGCAATTAAAAACATCGCGGCTGCACGCCACACCCAAGGACGCCCCATCGGCATGCCAAGGGTAATACGCTGCGCAGCGGGTTTGACGTCGATGGTTGCAGTAGTTGATTGGGAGGCGAGAGACTGCATCGGCGGTGCCGCCGCGCGTTCAAAAGCCAGCGGAACTTCGTTTGATTCAATAGTGGGAACCGATTGAAACGTGCGACACGCGCGACAACGGCAGAACGCGCCCGCGAAGGCGTCGTCCAACTCAAGACGTCGCTTGCATCCTTTGCATCGAACCTGCAATGGCACGGACCAAAACCCCACGAATCAAACGGGTGTATCAATTCGCGCTGTTCATCACCCCTTACGAGGATCAATGAACCGCGTTTCCACCCGTTGCGGCAACGGAGAACCAGATATCTCCACTTACGGGCTCCCGAATGGAGCCTCTTAGAAACCAGTCCAAATATACATAAACTGTGGGTGTGAAGTAAACCTAGATCCTAGGTTAATATTCATTAAATTAATGGTGGTCCCCTGTGATTTGGCAGGCGAATTCTGCCATTCCGCGTACATATTGGGTGCCCAAGCCAGCGGGCGATTATAGCGCACCAAGTGCGCCTTCTCGATTCCGGCCGTCTCTTTGGCGACTTGCACCGCCTCATCCAACGTCGCAATTCGGTCAACCAGCCCGGCGTCGAGTGCCTGCTTTGCCGTGTAAACCCTTCCATCAGCAGCACTTAGAACTTGCGAGCGATTCAAATTCGGACGTCCGGCATCCACTGCATCGACGAATTGGTTGTAAAAATCGTTCACCATCGCTTGGAAAATCGCGCGTTCCTCGGGCGTCATCTCACGGAACGGCGATCCCGCATCTTTGTGGTCGCCCGAGGTAATCGCGTCCGTCCGAACACCGATGCGATGCAGCGTGCCCGACAGATCGACCATCTGCATGATCACGCCGATCGAGCCAGTCACCGACGAGCGTTGGGCGATGATCTCGTCGCTGGCGCAGGCAAGGAAGTAAGCCCCGCTGGCGGCCACATCCTGAAAAAATGCGATGACGGGCTTCTTAGTCTTCTTGCGAAACTTGGCAATTTCATGATGGAGCGTGTCGCTGGCCGTCACGCTGCCCCCGGGTGAATTGATACGCAACACCACCGCCTTCACGCGCTCGTCCTTGGCCGCCTTTTGCAACTTTTCGACCGTCGATGCGACCGGGTGTTCGCCCTCGGAGAACAATCCGTTGAGCTTGCCGTTCATCAACACGCCGCTGATATCGATCATGGCGATGCGATTGCTTTGCCACGGTCCAGCATGCCGGATGATCTCTTCTTCGAAGGAGCGATCCGTCGGAACGGCCGTGACTTTAAAGCTGCCGGATGGCGTACAGGCTGCGGCTATACATAGCAGCGAACACGTGGCCAAATACGTGGATCGAATTCGAATAGCGCGGAGAGTCATAACCGTCCTCACATGCAGGTGATTGAATGAACGTTGACCGAGAAGTATATCTGCGCCGTCGATGTGAGGCACGTGCGAAATTGGATTGATTACGTCTTGTTGTATTTCGATGTTTCTTATGCAATACGCTTTTCAAATTCCTCGGGCTCTACACTTAAGCCAGCAAATCCGCCTCCGCTCACAAAGGCGAACGGTCGCAAAGCGGCTATTATTAAAGAAGCCATGAAGCCCCCTCCCCCACTGAGCTTGACGCGGATTACCGCACGCAACCTCTACCGCCAGCCGGTACGCACGCTGCTGACGGCGTTCGGCGTTGCCATCGGCGTCAGCGCCATCGTCGCCTTGGGGGCCGTATCGCGCGGCTTGCGTGGGTCGATCGATAACGCATTGAACATCGACTCGGCTGACTTGATGGTCTTTCAAGCCGGCATCGCGGCGGACTTGTTCAGCAATCTCGACGAAGCCGATACCCGCAAGAAGTTTGCAGATTTCCCCGAGATTAGAAGCGCTACGGCCGGCATCACCCATATCGTACGCTTCGATGAGCAATACCTTATCGTCGTGGGTTTGTATCCCAACGAATTCGCCGACGTGACGACCTCACTGGTCGAAGGTCGCGCGTTTGAATCCAAAGATGAAATCGTGATCGGTTCGGAGTTTCAGCGGCGGATGAAGTTTGCCGTTGGCGACGAGATCGAAATCTCGGGTGCGACATACAGAATCACGGGCGTGATCGAGACCGGCGTCGTCTTTTTTGATAGCGGCGTGGTGATGCATATCGACTTGGTGCGTGGGTTTCGCGGCTGGTCGGATGGCGTCACCAACTTCAGCTTGCGATTGGTGGAAGGTTCCGATCCCGATGCTGTGATCGAACAAATCGAAACGACATATCCCGAACTCGCCGTCATCGCCCGAGCCGAACAGTACGGCAAGATCGATCAGGGTTTGGCTGCGTCGGACAATATGGTCTGGGTCATCTCCGCACTCGCATTGGTCATCGGCTGTTTGGTCGTCGGCAATACCATGTGGATGTCGGTTTCGCAGCGCACGCGCGAAATCGGAATCCTGCGCGCGATCGGCTGGTCGCGCAAGCGCGTGATGGGCATCATCATTTGCGAGTCGATCGGTATCGGCGCCGTCGGTTGCGTGTTGGGGTTTGCGATGGGATTCGGCCTGTCCGAAGCCACGCGTGTCATGCAAGATGTGCAGAGCTTTGTCGATCCGGATTATTCCATTCTGATCTTTGGGCGTGCACTCGTCGTCGCCATCTTGTTAAGCGTGTTGGGCTCGTTGCCGCCGGCGATCAAATCAGCGCGTATCTCACCGGCGGAGGCATTGCGCTATGAGTAACGCCCCGATCGCCGTCAACGCCAAAGGCCTAACGCGCCACTTCGACCACGGTCGCGTCAAAGCCGTCGATGTTCTCGACCTCGAAATCGCGGCAGGTGAGTTCGTAGCGATCAAGGGGCCATCCGGCTGTGGAAAAAGCACGCTGCTGAACTTACTGACGGCGATCGATCGACCGGACGGTGGCTCGCTGCATGTCTTCGAGCGCAACATTCGCGACCTCGACGCTGCCGGTGCCGACGCCTATCGATCCAACGATGTCGGCCTCGTATTTCAGTTGCATAACCTATTGCCCCACCTGACAGCAATTGAAAATGTGCAGTTGCCCATGATGGGACGCAAGAATGCAAAACCCAATGAACGCGCCGCCGAATTGCTCACCCGCGTTGGCTTGGAAGCGCGGATCAATGCATTGCCAACAACGTTATCCGGCGGCGAGCGGCAGCGCGTCGCCGTCGCACGGGCGTTGGCCAATCAGCCACGGTTATTGCTAGCGGATGAACCCACCGGTGCCCTCGACTCTCAAACCGGCGCAGCACTGATCGATTTGTTTGTGGAATTGCAGCGGGCTCTGGGCACCACGCTGGTGATGGTCACGCACGACGAGCGCGTCGCCGAGAGGGCGAACCGCGTTGTGAACATGTTGGATGGGAAGGTCGTCGGATAAAGTCGGCGCGCCCGTCACTCATTCGCCTTATCGCGAACCCTCGGCTCTATCCAATAATCCAGCGCAATCGCAACCGCCTTGCGCCACGGCAGCGAGCCCAACAATAATACCGCCGCCGCACCGATCATCACGCTCGAAGCGAACACCATTTCCTCGCGCGCCGGCCGCCAGAAAAACAGAATCAAAAAGCACACGCCGATTACACCGCCGCTGGTCATGTACATGAAGAACCACGTGCTGCCTTCCGACGCGTCAAAGTCGTAGTCGCACGTTTCGCAGCGATGTTTCAACGAAAAGAAGCCGTCGAATAGCCGACCGCGCCCGCAGCACGGGCAACGCCGCCGCGCGGCATGTGATAACAATTTCGAAATAGCAGGTCGTGACATATGCAGGCAACAAAAAACCCGCAGCGTTTCGCCACGGGTCGTGAAATCTCAATCGTCTAACCCAACCGCAGGAACCCGCCGCGACTATTCTTCGGGCTCGATGGTGACCGTCAGGCTCTTGGAGCGAAGTTGCTCTTCGTAAAGCTCTGCCCGTTCGCGGTGAATCACGATAACGAGGGCGCAGCCGGTTTTATGAGCCTCTTCACAACGCTCGATCGATTCTTCGAGCGTCAGCGGCGTCAGTTCGAGCAGCGTCTCAATAACGTGTTCGAAATCGTTCTGATCGTCGTTATGCAAAAGGACGCGATACATCGGCAGGTGCCGCGGCTTGGTCGATGCCGGTAGCGTCGCCGTGTTGCCTTGCGTCTGTGCGTTGTCAAAATCTGCGTTCTGCTGGTCGTGTGGCATGAATGCTCCCTCAATTACTGTACAATTTAGTATAAGGGGCCGGTCGGAAGGCCCGCAAGGCGACTTCGCCTGTGCGGCCTGAGCGGGCATTCTATATAATCTTCGGCGGGTTAGGGGACGTCCCTAAAACCAACTCAATACAGCGCCCCGTTATTCGGGCGTTATTCATCCGTACCTACGGAGCCGCCATGGCGCAGCTACCTTCAGCCCAACCTGTAAACCCAGCACCCAAGCAGGAAGGGCTGCTACTCGATCCGGATTTTCTCGCCCGACTCGAACAGCTCGAACTCATTTCACGCAAGATTCACGCCAGCCGATCCAAGGGCGAGCGCCGCTCCAAGCGCAAGGGCGAATCCGCCGAGTTCGCCGATTATCGCAACTACGTCACCGGCGACGACCTGCGGCACATCGACTGGAACATCTACGCGCGGCTCGACAAACTTTTTCTGAAGCTCTTCCTCGAAGAAGAAGACCTCAATGTATCAGTCTTGCTCGATGTTTCGGGTTCGATGCAATACGGCAACCCAAGCAAGGGCCTCTACGCCAAACGCGTGGCCGCTGCTCTCGCTTACATCGGTCTGTGCAATTACGACCGCGTCAACGTTTATGCATATAACGAGAAGGTGCACGACTTTCGCCGCGCCTTGCGCGGTCGCCGCATGATGTCGCAACTGATCGGCTTTTTGGAAGAGATGCCGCTGGAGGGCAAGAGCCATTTCGCGGCGGCGGCGCGACAGTTTGCCATGCAACAATCGCAAAAGGGAATCGTGCTGATCTTGTCCGACTTCATGGACAAGGGCGGCTTCGAAGAAGGCTTTCGCTTTTTGATCGGGCGCAAGATGGATATCTACGCGTTGCAAATCTTAAGCCCGGAAGAAGTCGAGCCCGAACTCACGGGCGATTTGAAACTCGTGGACATCGAAGACGAAGACGTCGCCGAAGTGACCGTCACCAAGCCGCTGCTCGATAAATATAAGGCAACGCTGCAGGCGTATTGCGAGTCGATTCGCGACTACTGCACGCAGCGCGGCGCGGCCTACCACTTGGCGATTACCAATCAGCCGTTTGAGAGTTTGGTGTTGAACTACCTGCGACGGCGAGGGCTGGTGCGCTAATGAGCTTTCTTTCGCCCTATACCGCCCTGATCGCGGCGGCCGCGTCGATTCCGTTGCTGTTGCTGTTGTACTTTCTGAAGCTGCGCCGCACGGAACACACGATTCCGTCGACCTTGCTTTGGCGCAAGGCCGTACAAGACCTACGCGTCAACGCGCCATTCCAAAAACTTCGCAAGAACATCTTGCTGCTCCTGCAAATGCTGTTGTTGATCGCCGTGCTCGTGGCCTTAGCCAAGCCGGTGATGAACTTTGTGCGCAAACCCGAGCGCAACGTCGTCCTGGTCATCGACCAATCGGCGTCGATGAAAACCATCGAAGAAGATGGCCGCCCGCGCATCGAACACGCCAAGCAAGCCGCCACAGAGTTCATCGACAACCTCGGCGGCGGCTCGAAGGCGATGATCATCGGCTTTTCCGATCGCGCCGAAGTCGTGACCGCCTTCACCAACGATCTGCGACGCTTAAAGAACGGCATCGACGGTATCGAAGCCACCGACGGGCTTAGCCGCATCGGCGAGGCGCTGCAGTTGGCAGTCGCGTATTCATCGAGCTTTGTCGAAGGGGCCGACGATCCCGGGTTTATTCCCGATTCGGTTCAAACGGCCGACATCGAACTATTCGGCGACGGTCGCATTTCCGACGCCGCAGAGGAGTTCATCACGCGCGCCGAGATGATTCACCATCAGATCGGCGCGGTCAGCGACAACGTGGGCATCACCGCCTTCGGCGTGCGCCGCGCCATCGATCAACCCGGCATCGTCTCGGTCTTTGCCACGGTGCAAAACTTCGGTCCGCAAGCCGTAACAACCGATGCATCGTTGTTTTTGGACGACCGCCTGCTAGATGTCGTGCCGGTCGAATTGGGGCCGACCGACATCAAAACCAGCACGCAGCCTGCCAACACGCGCGACACGGACGATAGCCAGTCCGGTCGCAACATCGTATTCAAGTTCTCGCACGAAGCCGGTGGTGTGTTGCGCATCAAACTAAGTCGCGACGATGCCCTGCCGCTCGATAACGAAGTGCACGCCCCACTCGATCCGCCGCGGGCAATGCGCGTGTTGATTGTCGCCGATCGCGAGCCGGTCATTCGTACGCTCGAGTGGACCTTCGGCTATGCGTTGCAGGTCGATGACGTGCGCGTGCTAAGCACTGAGGGATATGAAGCTGCCGCCGAAGAAGAGATCACCGTTGAAGGCCGCTCGGCGTACGACCTGGTCGTGATCGACAAGCACGACACCGACCGCCTGCCGCCGGGCAACTACGTTTTCTTCAATGGCGTGCCCAAGGTCGATGGCGTGGAGCTCGGCGACGACATCAACGAGTATTTCTTTGTCACGTGGCGCGAGGCGCACCCGCTGTTGCGCTACGTCGAATTGGAAACCGTGCAGGTTGCGAAGTGGCGACGGTTGACGCTCCCCGACCATGCCGCGAGGTTGATCGAGGGCGAAAACTCGGTGGTGACGGCGCTGATCACGGACCCCGGTCATCGATACCTGATCAACGCGTTTGACTTGCTCGATACCGACTTCACGACGGACGTGGCCTTTCCGATTTTCATTCAAAACACGATCGATTATCTCGCCGGCGGCGATGTTGAAACGCAGCGCCGCATGATCGCGCCGGGCGAAACGATTACCGTGCAAGTGCCGGCCGGCGCATCGGAGATGACGGTCACGATGCCCGATCAAACCAAGGCGGAGGTCGACGTAGAGGGCCGATTGAACAGCACGTTCGGCAACACGCGCAGCGTCGGCATTTACAACATCAAATTCGACGATCCGAAGCAATCGACGGAAACGTATTGCGTTAACATTTTGGACGAAGTCGAATCGCTGATCGCGCCGAACAGCGAGCTATCACTTTCGGGCACGCGCATCGAAACCGTCTCGGGCGAAACAGAAGTCAACGACCCGGTCTGGCCGTATGCGGTAGCGGCGGCGCTGGTTTTTCTGATGATCGAATGGTGGGTTTATAATCGAAGGGTGATGATATAGCTTCTGATTCAGCCCCCGGCAGGGGGCGCAGGTCGGAATCCATGGAACGCGTAGCACTATTTACATGTAGCTGCGGCAGCAGCGTAGGTTAATTCGATGGGCCGCACGTACAGCCAACTCCTGTTGCACGTTGTTTTCTCGACGAAAAATCGCCGACGATACTTGACGAGCGAAATAACCGAGCGCGTGTACGCTTATATCGGTGGCATTATTCGCGATGAAGGCGGTACATTGCTTGCGGCAGGTGGCGTGGAAGATCACGTTCATTTGTTAATTCAACTCCGCACCGACACGACGCTAGCGAATCTGATGCGGACGGTGAAGGCGAAGTCGTCGCGCTGGATCAAAGATAACTTCCCGAATCAGAAAGACTTCGCCTGGCAGGAAGGCTACGCGGCATTTTCAGTCAGCAAATCGCAACAGGCGGCCGTGATCGATTACATCGCACGGCAGCGAGAGCATCATCACGGCAATGATTTCAAAGCAGAGTTTCTAAAACTGCTGCAAGCTCATGGTGTGGAGTATGACGAGCGATTTGTGTTTGAATAATGCAATCTTTGGAGGATGGTATTTCGATTCGTCTGCGAAATTCACCTGCACCGCTGCCGCGGTTTAAGAGTTCAAAATGCAAGCTACCACGGATTGCGCGGCTCCCGCCGCTTCATCCGTGGCTCTCAACCTGCGCCCCTGCCGGGGCTGAATGATATCGCGTCGCACTATAAGCTATCCCAGAACTCCCCATCTCTTGCAGGGATGGGTTAGGGGAATGGTTGCATTTCCTAGAGAAATCTAGAGTTCTGTAAATACGCAGAAAGTCGGAAATAGGTTTTGGGATAGCTTCTACTTAGAGACGCAGTCGTGCTACGGGTATTCAACGGCGTTGCGCTCCCAATTCAGTGCGATGGAAAACCGCGCTTGCGCCGTCTTCGATAGCAACACGCACCGATCAACGGCATCACCATCATGCTGCCCTGGCCGCAGTTGCCGCAGGGCATGTCTGGGGTCATATCGCCATCGCCGGTGTTATCGTTGCCGTTGTCGGCGTCATTGTCGTTGTCCGAGTCGCCGGTGTTGTCGTTATCGTTGTCATTGTTGTTGCCGTTGCCCGGGTCGGGTTCGGCGGCATCGTAGCGCAGCACGCGATGATTGAGGCGATCCCCCGCGTAGAGATTTCCATCGCTATCGACCGCGACACCGCCGACGACGGACAAACTATCGGCGCTGACGCCGCCGTTGTTGGCGGTGTTGGTGGTGAAATCTCCGTTTTGGCCGAAGACGCGATCGGCGTTGCTATCGTTGCGCGGATCGGCGAACTCGAGCACGCGATTGTTGATCGCATCGGCGACGAATAGATTGCCGCTTACGGGATCGATGGCGACGTACACCGGACCATTCATCGATGTGGCACTGATGGCCGGATCGTTGGCGGTGCCACCGGTGAAGTCGGCCTGTCCGTAAACGCGCGTGGCATTCTGGTTGTTCGCCAGGGGTGTTTCGAAGAGCAATACGCGGTTATTGCCTTCGTCGGCAACGTACAGGTTGCCGGCGGCATCGAGGCCGACGCCGATCGGGTTGTTGAGCGTGTTTTGCTGGGGCGTGGGCGTGGCGTCGTTTTGGTTGCGCTCGACCGAGGTGAAATCGGGTTGCCCGATGACAATGTCGGCCGTGGTGTCGGTATTCACCGGGTCGAGATAGACGAAGACGCGATGCAGGAAGCGATCGGCAAGATACAGATTGTCGTCGGCATCGATCGCGATGCCGTCGGGGTTGCCGAGATTGTTGGCATCAGCGTTGGCGGCGTTGGCCTGATTGTTGGTGGTGAAATCGCCGCCCTGTCCGAAGACCTGTACCGCCGACATGCCGTTGGTAAAGGGCGGATCGAAACGCAGGATGCGGATGTTGAGCGAATCGGCAATGTAAAGCCGCCCCGCCGAATCGACGGCCACGCTGCGCGGCCCGAAGAGCGTGTTGTCGGTCGGATTCACGCCGCCGCGATTGCCCATGTTGCCGGTGAAGTCGGCCTGTCCAAACACGAGATCGGCGGCGTCGCCATTCATGAAGGCGTCGGCGTCGGGCCAGCTTACCACGCGATTGTTAAGCGTATCGGCGACGAAGAGACGCCAGGAAACGGGATCGACGATCAGGCCGCGACATTCATTGATCGTGAACTCGGTGGGCGTGGCGTTGCCTTGGTTGGGATTGTTGGATGAAAAATCCGACTGGCCGACGACGGCGTCGGCGGTGGTGTCTTCGGGTGCCGCATGAACCGCGGCGCTGCCGAGCAAAATGGCAAACGGGCAAACGAAACAGAACGCCAGGAAGCCCTTGATGCGATGGGTCATAGAGATGTTCCTTGATAAGGTGAACCCTTACACAAACGCGAGGCGATTGCCGCGAGGCTCGGCCCACACCGACGCGAACGCATACCGGCGGGTAGGCCTGCTTCATGATGCCATGAAGCAACCATCTATTCACTATGATCCGGAAATTAAAATTTGCAAATGAAATGCGGCGGCCCGGATTTCGGAATTGAAAAAGGCAGTTGGAACCCGCCTTTCCGAGAGTTTAAGGCCGTCTATCTGCCGTCGGTATTACCGCGACCTGACGCAATCCAAACGATGGATTAAATGACTATTCCGTTTCTTCCGCCTTCTTCACCGACATCTCCGCGCGCATGCGGGCGATGTATTCGTCGATGATGCGCTTGCGGTAGTTCAGCACGTCTTCGGGTAGGTCGTCTTCGCGTAGCAGAATATCAAACGTGTACGTGCCATCTTCGCTGGGGACGGTGAGCTTGCCGACGTACGGCGACCGCAACGAGATCGGCAGCGAGCCGAACGTGCCGTCTTTCTTGCGAATCGCTTCGGATAGGCCCACGTGAATGCCGTCGCGCTCGATGCGATATTCGATACCTGTGTGCGCGCTAAGCAGTTCGAAACCCTGACGAATTGAGTTTTGACGCAACGCCAGCGACGTATGCTGGGCCGAGTTTTGCGGCAGCTTGAGCATCATGCCGGCTTCGAAGTTGATCGGCGTATCGGCACGGTCGGCCAAGTCGAGCAGGATGTTGGCCAACGGTTCGTTCGTGTATTTGATCGTGACGCGCCGCGAGAGGTAGTTCGCAATCTGGGCCTGCACCGTCTTGATAACGATGTGATCTTCGTTGGGCAGCCAGACCCAACCGAGCGAGCCGGCGGCATCTTCGAGCACTTTGGCAATCGTGCCGCCCGCCTGCTTAGAGGCGGCTTCGGCGAGCAACGTCGGCGCGTCGACTTTGCTCGTAATGCGGTAGCGAATGTTGAGCTGGTCGAGCGCTTCGTTGGTGTATGCCGTCGTATTGCACTTGCGCAGCAGTTCGAGTTCATCCCACGTGGCCCGGCGGTTGATCCGCATAAGCGGCTTCGACGCATCGACAAACACGCTGTCGTTTACAACGCGGAATTCCAATCCGAACGGCGCGGCGATTTTGGTCAGCGCGTCGCGAACGGATGCATCGCGGATCGTGACTTTGCTCAAACGCGTCTGATCGCCCCACGGCAACAGGCTCAGCGCTTCTTCACTGGCGGCGATGTTGATACCGACGGCGTCGCCAAGTTGATCGAACGCATCGACGATGGGTTGCTCGCGCAGTTCGAGCGAATCGAGCTTGCGGTCGAGCGCTTGCGAGACGTCGGCGCTGGGCGTGGCTTGTGCATTGACGTTGCGAGCCTGCAAACAAATCACGGTGATGAAACTCAGCAGTAGCGTGCGGGCGAGGGAAGATTTCATCCTGATAATCACTCCGTTTGGGAGGTTACGTCTAAACGACGGCACCCGACGCGGCATCACGTCGGGTTACCGAAGCATTCTTCAGTTGTTGCGACCGCGACGCGGCGCTGATCAATAGTAATACGCGTCAATCGCTACGCCGCCGGAACTTGCCGGCGTTTTCGGTAAATTGCTGGGCCAGGTGCCGTTTACGATCACCGTGCCACCGGGCAATGGTTCGTCATCCTGCAGGGCCAATGCTTCCGGTGGCGTGCGGTCGAAACTGATTTCAACCAAACCGCCGCTCGTCGGTCGGTCCACTTCTACTACCACGATGGACGCACGATCAGCAACGGCGACGACCGTATTCGTATCGTTCTCAACGACAGTGGTTGCCGGCCCCCAGAAGGCGAACACCAACATCGCCGCCGCCGCCAATGGCGCTGCCCACGTTAGCACGGCAGGGAACCGAATAGTCTCAGGCTGTTGCGCTTCTGCTTCTGATGCGACCGCTGCGCTCACACGCTGATGAAACGCTTGCCAATCGGTCGACGGCAGATCACCGAACATCTCCCGAAGTTGGGCGTCCGTTGCGTCGTCTTCGAGCTTGGCCTGCGCGAACTCATTTCGAATCGCGAGCTTCGTGGCTTCGGCCGCTGCCGAAACGTCAACGCTTGCAGGCAACACGCGCGCATCTCTTAACAATACATTCAAACGCGCGTACGCATCTCGATCGCGCGCCAGCGATTCGTCGGTCGCAATTGCCTGCAGGACCGTCGCGCGTTCGCTATCCGACAGCGGCGCTTCGGCTCCACGGCTGATGAGCAGTTCGAGTTGTTCGCGGTCAGCGTTCATCTATTCCTCTAGCAAGTGGGCTAAGGTTTCCTTCAACGTTTTGCGTGCCTGAAACACGTTCCACTTGACCATTTCCACGCTGCATTCCATGACGTCGGCGACTTCCTTTTGGCTCATCCCCTCAATCGCAAAGAGCACCAGGGCGAGCCGCTGTTTTTCCGGCAAGCCATCCAATGCCCTGCCGATTTGTGCTTCGTTCTCGCGCGTCTCCAACGCCAGGCTCGGTCGTTCGACGGCCTTACCCTCGGAAGCGGCGATCTCGGCCTCCGGCACACCTACATCGCCCTCGCTCGTGGCGAGCGGCGCGTGTCGTTTGCGGTCGCGCCGATAATTCAGCGACAGGTTCGAAACGATGCGCATGAGCCACGAACCAAATCGCAACGGATCGTTCAAGTTTTCCAGCGCCTTAAACGCCTTCACAAACGCGTTTTGGGCGACGTCCTGCGCATCCTGAATGTTGCCGAGCAGCCGGTATGACACGGCCACGGCACGCCGCTGATAACGCTCGATCAGCCGATCAAACGCCGACAGGTCACCCGCCAATGTGGCGGCGACGTCCTCAGCATCCTGAAGCCGGGCGGCATCGTCACCCGCGGCTGGTTTCGCGCTATCTGCCATGTGCTAAGACCCGTGCGTCACCCGAAGGTTAGGCTGCGCGGCGTGAATTCTTGCCCGTTTTTGACGCGGCAGCCTCCTTTTTAAGGGCCGTCGTCACTGGAAATCACCTTATGAGACGATTGGGGGCATGGCAAGATGGGATCGGTCGCCATGCGCGAGGGATAACCGATTAGGGACTGTCAGCCCCGAGGGATTCGAGTAGTTCGCTGGTAGAGCGGGCAAGTTCCCGGGGATTGGCGGGCCCGTCGTCAGCCATTTCGCGTGACATGCGTTCGAACTCGGGCTCGAGCTTGAGGAACATATCGACAATCATCGGGTCGAAGTGTGTGCCGCGTTCTTCGCTGATGATCTGCACCGCCTTGCGGTGAGACATGGCACTCTTGTACACACGCTCGGTCGACAGTGCGTCGTAAACGTCGGCGAGTGCCAGGATTCGCGCCGCCAAAGGAATATCATTGCCGGCCAATTGTTGGGGATAACCTTTGCCGTTGAACCACTCGTGGTGACTTGCGGCAATTTCCTCTGCCATCTTCAGGAAGCCCGAGTCGGGCGCGCGATCGAGTAGCGAGCGTATCGTCTCGGCACCGATGACCGTGTGACGTCGCATGACCGCCATTTCTTCTTCTGTCAGGCGGCCCGGCTTGAGCAGGATGGCATCTGGAATGGCAACCTTACCGATGTCGTGCAACGGTGCCGCCCGCTTCAGATTCCACATGAACTCCTGGGTAATGTGTGGTGCGAAGGCTGGCTTCTTGCGCAGCTCACCGGCAAGCTTAAGGCAAAACAGCGTGACACGATCGAGGTGCTTCCCCGTGTCGTCATCGCGATGTTCGGCGAGTTTGGCCAGAGCAACGACGACCGAATCGCGCGCTTCATCGCGGGCAATGCGTGTGCGTACATTTTGAATGGCAGATGCGGCGTAGTTGGTGAGCAGATTCAGAAAGCCGATTTCGTTCGATGTAAAAGGCGCTTCCTGAAAACGCTCGGTTAAGTTGAGTACGCCGACTACCTTTTCCGACGCACACAGCGGCGTCGAAAGCATCGGCAGGCCCTTGAACATGCGCATCTCATCATTATCGAGCAGTAAGCGAGCTTCTTCCTGAGTATTGATCAGGATGGGTTCGCCCGATTCAAAGATGCGACCGGCGATAGACTCGCCGATCTTGACGCGGACGTTGTCTTTGATTTGCTGGTCCAAGCCTAAACTGCTGGCGATATAGAGAGAATTGTTCTCACGATCCGGCAGCATGATCGATATACGGCGACAAAACGTAATGTCGGCGGCCGCGTTGATCGTATGCCGCAGAATCATGTCAAGCTTTTCGGTGCGCGCCAGCGCCGCCGTCAGATCGAGCAACAGACCGAGGATGCGCGTTTGTTCGCCGAGGACACCGCGACCTTGCTGCAACTCGCGCCATGTTCGATGCAAGCGCGACAGCGATTTAACGCGCAGGCCCAGTTCTTCCGGATCGATCGGCTTGGTGAGATAGGCATCGGCACCCGCGGCAAGACCCGCCTTGATTTCTTCCGGCGAATCGCACGCACTAAGCATTACGATGGGTATGAGTTCTGTCTTGGGGGCCTTACGGATCTTCTCGGCAACCGAAAGGCCACTCTGGTCGGGGAGTTGTACGTCGAGGACAATTAGGTCCGGAATCGCGTCGTAGCAAAACTCAAGCGCTTCGCGGGCGGTCGATGCAAGCTCGATCTGCCAGCCCAGTCGCTCCAGCGCGAAGCGGCTAAGCTTTTGCGATGCAGGATCGTCCTCGACGATTAGGACTGTCGGCTGTGGAAGCGCGAGTGCTGCTTCTCCATTAGATAGCGCGGCAATATCCGGAATGTCGGGGGCAAGGTTCACAGCTATCACTATCCTCGCGTTTTTCATACCGGAGTAACCCGGTTGTGCCGGTGAGGATCGGTCAACTGCCGTAATCACGTAAGCAAACGATGGTTATGCACTGAACGGCTGGTACGAAACCCAAATAGATGCCGCCGAGTAAATGTCCCCGATTGGGTGTATCAGCGGATATCTCTGAAGATT
>JAUIHO010000104.1 GCA_030432035.1 Phycisphaerae bacterium | reverse complement strand
ACGACGACGGCGACGGTCGCCGGCGCGAAACAAGAAAAACTGTTACCCATGTCCTCGAACACCTGTTACCCATGTCCCCGAACAAAACAGCAGGGAGAGGGTTGGGGTGAGGGTTTCATACGCCGGGCGAAACCTACCAATTCATTCAGTGTCGCAACTCAATTCTGCGATTCCCCAACCTTTCCTGATCGGAAAGGATGGGGCACCGGGCACCTAGCGACTCACTTTGTTTGTTAGTCCCGTCGCGATTAGCGATTGCCCGTTTCTCTCTCCATTTCTCCCACCCGCGACAATAAACACAATCTTCGTGCGTTGAGCCTTTAAACCGACGATAATGGCATCGGTTCGGGGGCGGTCTGCCCCGCGAATACGTCGCGTCAGTATGCGTCGTCTCTTTTGTGTCCGAATAAATTGAGGACTCGCGTTATGGTTTTTCGTATACAACTCGCGGCTGCGGTGTCAATGTTGTGCGCGGTTGTTTCGCTGCCGGTTTCGGCGGCGGATCGATCGGCGACGGGACCGTTGGCCGCTTCAAACAGTTGGGGCCGCGGTCAGGCGGCACATCTGTTACGCCGCGCGGGCTTTGGGGGAACGCCCGCGCAAATCGATTATCTCGCCGACCTCGGGCGCGCCGAGGCAGTGGCTTATCTGGTGAACTACGAGTCGGTTCCGTTTACGCCGATCGCCGTTGAAGTGCAGAGCTACGGCGGCAAGATGCGCGAAGCCCGGCGCAACGGCGAAGAGGGTCAAAAGCTGCGTATGCAACTTCGCCAGCTTGGCCGGTTGCAATACGGTCGCGTGGTGCGTTGGTGGACGGAAATGATGGTGGCTTCACCGCGGCCCTTGGAAGAGAAGCTTACGCTGTTCTGGCACGGTCACTTCACGAGCGGGTTTCAGGAAGTCAAAAGCAGCTATCTGCTCTATCAACAGAACAACATGTTGCGGCGACATGCCAGCGGCAACCTGCGCGATTTTCTGCTCTCGGTGACTGAAGACCCGGCGATGATTCTGTACCTCAACACGCAGCAGAATCGCAAGGGTAAGCCGAATGAAAATTATGCGCGCGAGCTGCTCGAGTTGTTCACGATGGGGCCGGGGCATTACACCGAGAAAGACATCAAAGAAGCGGCCCGCGCGTTTACGGGTATCGGGATCAATCCGATGACGGGCACATCGCTGTATCGCGATCGTCAGCACGACTTCGGTGAGAAAACGTTTCTGGGTCGCAAAGGTGACTTCGGTCCGCCGGAAATCATCGACATCATCTTGCAGCAACCTGCGACGGCAGAGTTTATCGCGGAGCGCTTGTGGGAGTTCTTCGCCTACGAGTCGCCGGAGCCGGAATTGGTGCAGGCGCTGGGCGCGGTGTATCGCAAAGGCAATTACGAGCTGAAGCCGCTGTTGACGGCGATGTTCAACGCCGACGCGTTCTATAGCAAACGCGCGAAGTTCACGCACATTAAGAGCCCGGTCGAGTTGATGGTTGGCACGGCGCGTTTGTTGGAAGTGACGCCGATCGATACCGAGTCGATGGTGGTCGGTATGCGCTCGATGGGCCAGACGCTAATGCAGCCGCCAAACGTTGCCGGTTGGGATGGCGGCGCGGCGTGGATCACAACGAGCACGCTCTACAACCGTTACAACACGCTGGGACAGTTGATTGCCGGTACGGAGAAGTCGGACGCGCATCGCCAGCGTCGTCGGCGCGTCAATCAGTTGGCAAAGCGGATCGACGATGAAGACCTCATGATTTTTGAAGACGACGTGTGCCCGCCGCAACCGGCGCTCGACGCAACGACGTTGCTGAAGTCGGTTCGTATCAAGTCGGATGGTGACGTGGTGGATTACTTTGTCGCACGGTTGTTGCAGCGCGATATCGATGCGAAACGGCGGCAAGAGTTGATCGACGCGATCGCGCCGCATTTTGATGAAACGAAGCCGCGCTCGAAGAAGAATGCGGATGCACTGCGCGGTTTGATTCACTTGATTGTGAGCATGCCGGAATACCAGTTGTCTTAGTGGGTGGTGGGTGGGGTGGTCCCCCAGCCCCAGAGGGGCAGGGACACCCACGTGTGTGATAGCAGGAACAACACGATGAGCCAAGATACATTTCATACCCGACGGGCGTTTTTGAATCGCGGTATAGCACTGGTCTCAGGCAGCGCGACGGTTCCATACTTCTTAAGCCGCACGGCCTATGCGGTGGAAGGCATGAGCCCCGCCGGTGTCGATGCCAGTCGTAAAGCCAAGCCGGATGGTCGCATTCTCGTCGTCTTGCAACTCGCCGGCGGCAACGACGGGCTCAATACCGTCGTGCCGTTTCGTAACGATCGGTATTACGCGGCGCGACCTCGGTTGGGCGTGAAGAAGAGCGACGTCCTGCGGCTCAACGACGAGATCGGTTTGCATCCGGAAGCCGCTGGGTTCAAGTCGCTTTTCGACGAAGGGCTGTTGTCGGTCGTGCAAGGGGTGGGCTACCCGAACCCGAATCGTTCGCACTTTGTGTCGACGGATATTTGGTCGACCGCCGATCCGACGGAGCGCATTCATAACGGCTGGATCGGCCGCTACTTCGATTGCACCTGTACGGGCGCGGATCGACCCGAGCCGAAGAACGGCATTGCGATCAGTAATGATGCACCGTTGGCGATGATGGGTGCGAAGTTTAATCCGGTTAGTTTCAGCGATCCGAACGAGTTGACGTGGCGCGGCCCCGGCGCGCGGGCAGGTGGTCGCAAGGCATTTAAAGAACTCAACACGCCCGAGAAGCGCGACGAGATGGCGGAAGCGCCGACGGATGAGAAATCGGCGTTGAAGTATCTCGAACGCATGGCAATGGATGCGCGGCTGTCGGCGGAAGAGATTCAGGAAGCCGCGGGCGGCAATGGGGGCGGTCGCGGTCGGCGCGGTCGTGGACGACGGCGCGGCGGAAACAACCAACTTGCCAATCAACTCGAGATGGTGCGCCGCATGATTAACGCGGGCCTTCAAACCAGCGTGTACTACGTTTCGCTCGGCGGGTTCGATACGCATGCAAATCAACGCGGTCGACATCAAACGTTGCTGCGACAGTTGACGACTGCAGTTGAAGGGTTTGTGAACGGTCTCAAGGAAGACGGCCTGTTGGATCGCGTGTTGGTGATGACGTTCTCCGAGTTTGGTCGGCGCGTAGCCGAGAACGGTTCGCAAGGAACGGATCACGGCGCGGCCGCACCGATGTTCTTGGCAGGCGGCGGCGTGAAGGCGGGTGTGCACGGCATGCATCCATCGCTCGAGCCCGATCAGTTGGATAAGGGCGATTTGAAGTGGAATGTCGATTTTAGACAGGTGTATGCATCGGTGCTGGGCGATTGGCTGCGCGCCGATAGCGAGCGCGTGTTGGCAGGGCGGTTTAAGGCGTTGCCGATCTTCGGGCGTTAGTGCGGCGTTCGATTTTACTTTGTGAGTTGACCTGTTCGAAACCCTCACCTCCGCCCTCTCCCTGCAAGGAAGAGGGAGTGTACGTCGCCAACCGGTCATTTGTAGAAGTCGCGCTCGTCGCACATTTGATACGTCGCGACGCTTGATTCGTTCTTTTAGAGTGGCTCGCACTTCTCGAGGGTGGGGAAGTTGCGGGCCGCTCGCCTTTATATCGAAAAGTTAATCGCAAGCGCCCGCATCAATCGCGCTATGTCGTCGTAGTAATAAAGTGGGGCAACTCAATCAGACGGCGTTTCCGCAAAGCGAATGATCTCGGGTTGGGCGATGCGCAGGTAGTCGGCCATGCTCATAATGACCGAGTCGGTCAGGCTGCCGGCGTTGAAGGCGATCTTGTCGTTGGCAGGGATGGATGCGTCGCAGTAGAGCGGAAACGGCAGGATCGGTTCGCCGAATGGCGGTACACAACCCGGCACCAAACCTGTCATCTCAAATAACTCATCACGACTGGCAAAGCGGGATTTCTTCTCGTTGAAGTGTGCGCGAATCGCGGCGTTATCGGCTTTAAGGGCGGCGCTGATAACGAATAAGCGAAAATCTTTGCCGACTTTCATGAGCAACGCCTTACCGCCGACTTTGATCGACTCACCGCGCGCTTGGGCGGATTCTTCCGAGGTGCGGGTTGGTGCGTGGTGCACGGTTCGATAATCGACTCCCGACTCGTCGAGCCATGTCATGATCTTGCGGTGAATTACGCCTGTTGGGGTAGGGGGTTCCATCAGATTCGGTCCGTGTATGTTGGTTCCAGCCGTTTCCGTCAGTATCGCACGTATCTGATTGAATCGAAAGTGTGCGCAGGCCGCAAAAATCACGATATCAACGGTAGTCATTCGGACACGGGCGTACACCTCAGATGCCGTGTCGTATCAGTCGATTTTGGGTTCCTAAATGTTTGCGCGACTGCCGATTTCCAACCGAGCGATCAAGGCAGCTTTGGTTGCTGTCGTGGTCAGTGTAATTGGAGCGCCACGGCTTGCTCTTGGGTCTGAGCTTGCGAAATGCGATTGGGAGCCGTTCGCCGAATTTGGCGTCTCTTATGTCAATGGTGAGGCTCAAACAGTCAGCGCGGCGAGTTGCTGCAGGCCCGTTGATGCAAGTGTATCCGGAAGCGACGCATCATTCCTGAGTCGACTGGCGATGGTGTTTGATACGCGCGACTTTCCGGCGCGCTGGAACTGTGGCACGTGGTCGGCGTGGTTGGGTTGGCTTCATATCCTTTCCGACTTAGCGATCTTTTTGGCGTACGTCGCGATACCGACGGCGCTGATCTACTTTATTCGTCGGAGGAGCGATGTACCGTTCTCCGGCATCTTTATCTTGTTCGGTGCATTTATTATTTGTTGCGGTATCACCCACCTGATGGAGGCGATCATCTTTTACTGGCCCGCCTATCGGTTGGCCGGTTTCTTGAAATTGATCACTGCATTGGTCTCCATAACGACGGTCGTTGCGCTTTTGCCAATTGTGCCAAAGGCATTGATGTTGAAAACGCCAGCACAGTTACAAGAAACGGTGGATCGACGCACCAAAGAACTTTCGGTTGCGAACGAAACACTCAATCGAACCGTCGAACAGCTAGACGCGGCTCGGTTAGTTGCCGAATCGGCGACGCGCGCCAAAAGTGAGTTTCTGGCGAACATGAGCCATGAAATTCGCACGCCAATGACAGCGATATTGGGATTCACCGATGTGTTGCTCGATGGCGGAACGGATACGCCTGCCTCCGATCATTCCAAGGATGCCGCGCGGACGATCAAGCGCAACGGCGAGCACCTGTTGACGGTGTTGAACGACATCCTCGATATATCGAAGATCGAAGCTGGAAAAATGGAAATCGAGCATGTGCCGTGCAATCTACAATCGTTGGTCGATGATGTTCTAAAGTTGATGAGTGCCAAGGCGAGGGCTGTTGGATTGGCGCTTCATTGCCATTTGGCGACGGACCTACCGCAGTGGGTTGCCGTTGATATAACGCGATTGAAGCAGATCTTGGCCAATCTCGTCGGCAACGCCATCAAGTTTACTCCCGACGGCGACGTGCGATTGTTGGTGCGTGCGATGGGGGCCGCAGCATCAGGTAAGAAGACGCGTATCGAGTTCGACGTTTCCGATACCGGCGTCGGCATGACACCGGAACAGGCGGCGCGAATCTTTCAATCGTTTGGGCAGGCAGATACCAGCACAACGCGAAAGTTCGGCGGTACCGGTCTCGGTTTAGCGATCAGCCGTAAGCTCGCTCAAAATTTGGGCGGCGACCTCACGCTTGTGGATTCAACGCCGGAAGTAGGTTCGACATTTCGCTTGACGATTACTGTGGATGTCATCGATGCGCCGCAGGCTGAGGACTCCGGTGCCCTCTCATCGGGCAACATGACAGTATCAACGTCTGCTGACGCAAATGCGGATATGGCTGATCGACCGCTAGATGGTGTACGCGTTCTCGTTGCTGAAGACGGCATCGACAACCAACGGCTATTGCGTGTGATTCTGAGGAAGGCCGGGGCAGAAGCGCAGTTTGTCGAGAACGGTCAGTTGGCACTCGATACTGTCGAGTCGATCACGAATCCGGAATTTTCGCCAAATGTCATTCTGATGGACATGCAGATGCCCGTGTTGGATGGTTATCAGGCGACGGCTGCATTGCGAAGCGCGGGATACAACATTCCGGTGATCGCGTTGACCGCTCATGCGATGACCGAAGATAGGCAGAAATGTCTCGACGCGGGCTGCGACGACTACCTCACGAAACCGATCGATCGCGCGCTGCTGGTTCAGCGAATCCGGTCGCATGTGGATCGGGCGAAAGCCGCGACGGTATAAACTGGCTTGCTCGAATTTAAGTGCTATCAACCCTAGAATACTCATGCCGAAGCGTGCGGTCGTAGTGCGTTTCGAGTTCGCCCAAATAAAGCTTCGACTGTAGCCATGTCTAATCTCGTGAAGTTTCTCCGCGTTTCACTTCTTTGTTGCGGCGCGGTTGTATTTACTGCTGGGGCATTCCCGGCGCGACTACTCGCGCAGGCTGAGGGGGAACCGCCGCGCTTGCGACGGTCGACACAGATCGAAGATGGCGGGCCGCTTGGGGTGGGGCGCCAAATGCCCGTGTTGCAATTTGAAACGATCACCGGCCAGCAACGCGATACGCAAACACTACTGAAAGATCGCAAGGGTTTGGTTTACGTGATGACGAGCACGGGCTGCCCCCTGTCGATCAAATACGGCGCACGGTTGGCGGCGATTGAGAAACAGTTCACGGCCACGGCGCGTTTTGTTTACGTCAACACGGTCCGTGCCGAATCTCAGGACGATATGCGTCGGCAGATTCGGGAGTACGGGTTTCGAGGGGACTATGCGCCTGACCGTGAACGGAAGATTATCCAAGCACTCGGCGCACGCACGACTACAGAGGTGTTTGTAATAGATGCGGCGCGCACGCTGATCTATCGCGGTGCGGTCGACGACCAATATGGGATTGGTCTGGCGCTAAACGAGCCGCGACATGCGTTTCTTATCGATGCGCTAGCGGCGTTAAAAAATGGTACGACGCCGTCGATCGATGCAACGTTTCCGCCCGGGTGTTTGCTGGATGTACCGCAACGCGACGAGCCCCCGCAAGGTGGCATTACCTATCACGGTCGCGTCGCGCGCATTCTGCAAGAGAATTGTCTCGACTGTCATCGGCTGGGCGGCGCGGCACCGTTCCCGTTGAATTCGTATTCAGCATTGTTGGGCCGGCTCTCAATGATCGATGCAGTGGTGAGCAGCAAAATCATGCCGCCGTGGCATGGCGATGTGCCGCCAACAGGTGAAAGCAGTGTGTGGGCCAATCAGCGTGCGATGTCGGAAGCGGATCGGCGCGATTTGTTGGCGTGGTTACGGTCGAGTCGTCCACTGGGGCGGCCCGAAGATGCGCCGGTGCGGCATGCCGTCACAAACACGTGGGACATCGGTCGGCCCGACGTGATTCTCTCGACGGTGCGGCTGGACTTGCCCGAGACGGGGCCGATGCAACACGAGCGGTTGATCGTGGCGACCAATTTCAAAGAAGACCAATGGGCCGAAGCGATTGAGTTTCGACAAGATTCGCACGAGGCGATTCATCATGCGTTGATTTGGTTGCTGCCGCCGGGGGCGACGTTGCCAGCCACCGACGCGCTGCCTGCCAATCTGGAGTTATTGGGTGCGTATAGCCCGGGCGATTATGTCATTCGATATGAGAGTCGAACGGCGCGGAAGATTCCGGCGGGGTCGTTGTTGTTGATCGACTTGTATGCGCGGCCGATGGACTTGGTGATTCAAACGCGCCTGCGAGTGGGTATGCGATTCGCGCGGGAGGCGCCGACGCATGCCGTGCGGTCGTTGGTCGTCGCGGCCGATCGGTTGGAGATTCCGGCGGGGGCGGCGAATGAGGAAGCGACGTTGGCGGCCACGCTGACGGACGCCGCGCGGGTATTGGCGTTGATGCCGTATCTGCGGGCGCGGGGCGTGGGCGTGTCGATCGATCTAACGCAGCCATCGCAACAAACGCAGCGAATGCTGGACGCAAAGGCTTACGACTACCGTTGGCAAATCCGGTATCGATTGAAAGAACCGTTGGCGCTGGAAGCGGGAACGCGGATCGATTTGACCGGCAAGTACGACAACAGCGTGGAGAATTTGAACAACCCTGACGCGACGGTAGCTGCACGCACCGGCGTGGAAGCGGATGAAGAGGCCCTGATGCTGGCGCTGGAGGTGGTTGAGCCGGTTGCAAGCGAAATGGGCGAGTGATACGTCGATATGATTTGCGAATACGCGTCTCATTTGCGTGAAGTCGGCGGGGGATCCCGTTAGACTTGTCGGTTTGCCACGATTTCTTATTACTGCCATTTGAGCAAGACGATAAAACGCGTCGCTCGGCGCGCAAGGGGAATTGCACATGCATCATGGTTGGAAACGGATGTTTGGGTTGATGGTGGCCGCGTGGCTAGCGGTGCCGGTGGGCAGCGCGCTAGCGGGCGGCCCCACGGTGTATAAGAACGCGCGGATCATTCCGATCGGCGCGCCGCAAATCGAGAACGGCGTCTTGGTCGTGCGCGATGGAAAGATCGAAGCGATCGGTAAAGCGGGAGAGATTCCGAAGCCGGGTGATGCCGAGCAGATCGATCTCGATGGTATGACGATCATGCCGGGTCTGATTTGCACGCACAGCCATCTCGGGGGTGGTTGGGGCGGCGACAGCAGCGAGCCGATTCAACCGGCCTGTCGTATATACGATTCGATCAACGTGCGCGATTCTGGTTTGCAAAAAGCGCAGGCCGGTGGGCTGACGACGCTCAACGTTATGCCGGGGTCAGGCCATTTGCTCAGCGGGCAAACGATCTACATCAAACTCAACGATGCCAAAACGATCGACGGCGCGGCGATCCGTAACGATGAGGGCGAGATCATGGGCGGCATGAAGATGGCCAACGGCACGAATAGCCAGCGGCAGCCGCCGTTTCCAGGTACGCGCGCCAAGTCGGCGGCGTTGGTGCGGCAACGGTTGATCGACGCGCAGGCGTATCAGCGCAAGATCGAGAAGGCCGAAGCGGAAGACGATTCCGACAAGATGCCGGAGCGCGACTTGGCCTTGGAAGGTTTGGTTGAAGTGTTGACCGGCAAGCGCGTGGTTCACTTTCACACGCACCGACACGACGACATTTTAACGGCGTTGCGATTGAGCGAAGAATTCGGCTTTAAGATCGTGCTGCACCATATCAGCGAAGGTTGGAAGGTCGCCGATGAAATCGTCGCGGCGAAGGCGCCGTGTTCGGTGATCGTCATTGACAGCCCAGGTGGTAAGTTAGAGGCGGCCGAGTTGCTCTTGAAAACAGGTGCGGTCTTGGAGAAAGCCGGCGCGTTGGTCGCGTTTCATACTGACGATCCGATTACCGATTCGCGTTTGTTCTTGCGATCTGCGGCGTTGGCCGTTCGCGCGGGCATGTCACGCGAGAAAGCGTTGGAAGCGTTGACGATTGCCGGCGCAAAGATGTTGGAGCTGGATGGGCGCATCGGTTCGCTCGCGGCCGGCAAAGATGCGGACTTTATCGTGCTCGATGGCGACCCGTTGAGTGTGTACACGAAGGTGCAACAGACCTTTGTCGAAGGCAAGTTGGTCTTCGATCGTAGCAAGTCTGCGGATCGATTGTTCGCCGTCGGTGGATACGGTGCGAGCGACGATCACGAGCCGTTTAGCTGTTGTTTGGAGTTTGGTCCGGGCGGGCCGCATCATTAAGTAGGGGGCGGATGCATGCTCCGAAAGTTCAACATGAAACAGAACGCGATTCAAACGATGGTAGCGATGGTGTCGCTATTGCTGTCGGTTCAACCATTGACGGCCCAAACGCTGGCGGTGCGTGGTAAGACCATCTACACGATGGCGGGCGACCCGATCGAAGACGGCGTGGTGCTGATCGATGGCAAGCGTATTCAGCGCTTGGGGGCATCGGCGCAGGTGACGATTCCGGATGACTGTCGCGTACTGGAAGCCAACGTGGTTGTGCCGGGTCTGATCGACGCCCACGCGACCATCGGACTCACGGGCTACCTAAACCAAGCGCAAGATCAGGATGTGTTGGAGCGCTCGTCCCCGATTCAACCCGAGCTGCGCGCGCTCGATGCTTACAACCCGCGGGAGCGATTGGTCGAATGGGCGCGCTCGTTCGGCGTTACGACGGTGCATACCGGGCACGCGCCGGGCGAAATCATCAGTGGGCAAACCATGATCGCCAAGCTTACGGGCAGCTCGGTAAACGACGCAGTGATAAAGCCGACGGCGATGATCGCGTGCACGCTGGGTGACGGTGCGGTAAAGGGCGAACAGAAATCACCCGGCACGCGTTCGAAGGCAGTTGCGATGTTACGGTCGGAGCTGTTAGCCGCGCAGGCTTATATGCGCAAGGTCGAACGTGCCGAAGCGGCAGCGACGGAATCGTCGGACGGTGATACATCGGCAAATGGCGATGACGAGGTCAAAGATTCGGAAGATGGCGAAGGTAAGAAGTCACCACAAAAACCGGACCGCAATTTGCGCTACGAAGCGCTCGGTTGGGTGTTAAAGAAAGAAATGCCGCTGCTGGTAACGGCGCATCGGGCACACGATATTTCGGTGGCGCTTCGATTGGCACGCGAGTTTGATATCGACATCGTGCTAGATGGCGCGGCGGAAGCGTACTTGGTCGCCGATGCTATCAAAGACGCGGGCGTGCCCGTGATCGTGCACCCGACGATGATGCGCAGCCATCGCGGCAGTACCGAGAACGCGAGTATGGAAACGGCCGCGAAGCTGGCGACGCTGGGCATTCCGATGGCGATGCAGAGCGGCTACGAGAGCTACGTGCCCAAGACGCGCATCGTGTTATTCGAGGCGGGCATCGCGGCGGCGTATGGGCTGGGCTTCGACGGTGCGTTGCGAGCGTGCACGATCGACGCGGCGAAATTGTTGGGTATCGATCAACGCGTGGGCAGCATCGAAGCAGGCAAGGATGCGGATTTGGCGTTGTACGATGGCGACCCGTTTGAATACACCACGCATTGCACGGCAACGATTATCAATGGCGAGGTGTTGCACGAGGGCGAGCGGTGAATTGAAGAAATTGAGAATGTAGAATTGGGAATTCAGAATGGTCGAGGTAAATGAGATGCACCTTGGGCCGGATTGGTGTCTGCTCATTCTCAATTCCCAATTCTCAATTTCTTAATCCCCTGCCGGTCGCCCGCCTTTGAGCGGATCGCAGGCGGCGCGTAGCGTGCCGTCGGGCAGGCGTTCGATGGCTTGCACGTGGCCGATGTCGCGGCGTGTTTGCAGCGTGTGGCCTTTGCGGCGCAAGTTATTGAGCAGTTCTACATCTTGAAACGGTTGCACATACAACTTTTCGGGTAGCCATTGGTGGTGTATGCGCGGCGCGGCAACGGCATCACTCACCGATTGGCCTTCGACCAATACGTTGAGCGCGGTTTGCAACGTGCTACTGATGATGCGCGGCCCGCCCGAAGCGCCGGCAACGAGTCTCACCTTTCCATCCTTCAATACGATCAACGGCGACATACTACTGAGCGGTCGCGCGCCGGGGCGAAGCAGGTTGCGCTCGGATTGGCGCAGGCCGAACGCGTTGGGCGTGGTCGTGTCGAGTGCGAAATCATCGAGCGTGTTGTTCAGAACGAATCCCCAATCCGCGACGCGAATCCGCGAGCCGAACTCAAGATTGACGGACTCGGTGCAAGCGACGGCCATGCCGCTACGGTCGATGACGGATAGATGACTCGTACCGCCGTCGTCGCTGATGGCGATGTTGCCCCACGTCGATGTCGTGCTGGCACGGTCTCGATTGATGCGTTGCGCAAACTCGGTCGTCCGCTCAACGTCGAGCATACGTTGCACATCGTGAAGTACGGCAGGTGAACGGTCGCCCAAAAATCGGGCGCGGTCGGCAAACGCGGCTTTGAGCGTTTCGGCGAGTAAGTGTTCGTCGATAGATTGGCCCGGCTGAACGCCCAAGGCGCTAAGCAGGTTGAAGGCTTCGCCGATGACAGCGCCGCCGGAGCTGGGTGGCGGCATGGTGAGGCATTGATATCCGAAGGCGTCGAACTGTAAGGGCTTAAACTCGCGGACTTGATAGGTTGCAAGATCGGTATGCGTCATCACGCCGCCGAATTGTTTGAGCGTCGCAACGATGTCGTCGGCGATGGGGCCGCGATAGAAACCATCTGCGGCGTTGATTGCGATTGCGTGCAGTGTGCGGTCGAGATTGGTCGTTCGATAGTAGTATTGATTGATGTGCGGATACGCGCCAATCTCTCGGACAAATGCTTGTTCGGCATCAGGGATCTCATAACCATTCGGCTTATCAACATACAATCCGTGTAGTGCAAGTCGCAGGTGTTCATCAATTGGGATGGTTGTGTTCGCAGCAAGTTGTCGCGCTGGTTCCAGTATTTCGGCCAACGTCAACTTCCCCGAACCATATTTCTCGTGTGCGTAACAAAGACCGCGAACCGTTCCCGGAATACCGACGGCTAAGGCACCGCGGCGGATACGCTCCGGCACAAATTCGCCGTTTTCATCGCGATAAAGATTGATGCTGCTCGCGGCCGGCGCTTGTTCGCGATAGTCGAGAGCGACGGGGTCGGCGCCGGGGCGATGAATCACCATAAAGCCGCCGCCACCGAGGCCGCAGCTTTCGGGCCGCACGACGGCGAGCGCGAAAGATGTGGCGACGGCCGCGTCAACGGCGTTACCGCCGCGCCGCAAGATTGCCAAGCCGGCGCGCGACGCATCGGGTTGATCGGCTGCGACCATGTGACGGGTTGCTTGATGATGCCAGCTTGCCGCGGCGTCAGGAATGCCACAGCCAACGGCCGCGATGCTTAGACTAAGGAGTGTTGCGTATAACCAGATCGCGTGTGTTGGTCGGTGTAAAAGGTTTTTAATCATGGTGAATGTGGCGGTGCAGTTGCATGACGGGTACATAGCAACATGTTACAGTGTGGCTTCTGTTTGTGTCACGGTGAGTAGTTTCCGTAATCAGCTTTGAAGTGGAGGGATATCCATGTTGCGACGAATTCACACGACTGCCGAACGAATGTCGATTATTGCGACGGCGCTGGTTGGCGTATTGCTCGTGGTGCCGGTGGGTTGCGATAGTTCAAGCGGGGGTAAGAGCAATAGCGGCGGTAGCTCGTCTAACAAGGCGCCTGCGGCGAATGATTCGGATGATGGCGATACGTCCGAACCGGCAGGCGATCAACCGATGTTCGGTGAAGGTAAAGTCTCCGGTCGCATCACGGTGAAAGGTGCGAAGCCAAACAACCAAAAGTTGGCGATGACGGGCGACCAGTATTGCACGACTTTCGATAAGCAGTTCGTGCCGCCGAAGAATCAGATTGGTGAAGACGGCGGACTGCCGCATACATTTGTCTATATCAAGAAGGGTATTCGAAATAAGTATCCGGTGCCGGAAGACGCGGTGGTGTTGGATCAGAGCAAATGCATGTACGACCCGCACATATTGGGGATTCAGGTCGATCAGACGCTGAAGATCACCAACAGCGACAACACGGCGCACAACGTGCACGCGCAGCCCAAGCGCAATGAAAAGTTCAACGTCGCACAACCCACGGCCGGCGTGGTGACCGAGAAGGAATTCCACCGGCCAGAGATTATGGTGAAATTCAAGTGCGACGTGCACGGCTGGATGAGCGCGTACGTCGGCGTGGTGAAGCACCCATTCTTTGCCGTGACGGATGAAAACGGCAATTTCGCCATCGAGAAGCTGCCGCCGGGAACCTACACGCTTGCCACGTGGCACGAACTCTATGGCGAGCGCGAAGCCGAGGTGACGATCGCCGACGACGGTGCCGAGACCGTCGATATCGAATACGCGCGCAAGAATTAACGCGCTGGCCAAAGCGATTCGGATGAATCGGTCGGAAGCGACTGAAACGGCAGCCAGTACCATTAAGAAGGCTGATATCGACGTCTGTATAATTATGTCGGTATCAGCCTTATCAGTGTTGCGTTCCGGTCGCGCGGAAAAAATCGGAAAAATCTGCCAATTTTCAAAACTTTAGGACGCGTCGGCTCCGATCTTTGCGCCGTCGGCAGAATGTGCTGCCGACGTTGTTGCAGAAGGAGTTGGACGATGAAATCCGAACAGGTAAACCCCATTCGGCAACATCTGCAGCGGGCGGCGCGGTATGCGATCGCCGCGGTTGCGGGTGTGTTGTTTGCTTACGTGGCGTGGACACCTCAGCCGCCACCGGGCACCGACGAGCCGAAGGCCGGCCCGATTGAACTGCCCGCCGCAATGTTGGATGCGTTGCGCGAGCAGGGTGTCATGAAGCCGGACGAGACGACGATTCCGCCACCCGCAGACGAGGAACAACAAGCGGCATTGCTATGGCGGACCGATCGTAAGTCGCATGCTTTTACGCAGCGACGCATCACGAATTTTGATCGATTGGAGTTGATGTGGGCAGCGAACGCCGCCAATGATGCAACCTATGGAAACGGATTAATCGTTGCAGTTAGCGCCCATTCGCGAGCGCCTCCGGCATAGGCAAATCCCGCGAGGGGAAAGGACGCCCTTTTGGTTCCCCCGCATGATGGTGATGGGCCAAGCGCCAGAACACCTCACCCGGACCGGCTTGCATTCGCTCTTTAGATTTTTCAATCAGCGCGACTTTATCTTTTGGCGTTTCGCCAGTTTCTTCTGACTTATTCACTTCTTGCGATACCGCTTGCAACGCACGCGTTGGCGGCACGTTGACGGCCAACGATGGTATATCCAATCGTATCGGCGACGCCTCCGGCAGAGCATCGTGGTCGGTATCACCTAGCGCTTGCAAGTTAACGGATTTGATTTTCGGCTTATCTCGTTCCTTAACGTCCGATGCCGGTTTAACGTTTCGCGCTTCGTCTTTTACGGGTGTCGCCTGATCGCTCGTGCTAGCATTTGCGCTGAAGATGTCGGATTCGGGTAGCGTCATCATCTGCAACGCCAAAGCGCGTGCCTCGCCGTCCTTCGCATCCACCATCTGATCGAACATGGCCGGCTGAAACTGATACGTCAGCTTGCGGCCCGATTCCATGTCGATAAATTCACAACGCAATTCCGACTCGCTCGCGGGGATCAAACGCAAATTGAGTTTGCCAACCGTCGCGCCGGTTGCCGCCTGTATGCCATCCAACACGGCGGTGTAGGGCAATTTTTGTGGGCAATGGTGCAGTGCCAATAGGCGATCGCTACCGAACGCCATTTGATGTTCGGAAAGGGCACGCTCGCCCATCAGATAACCGGCCACAGCCCACGGATTGATATCGCCGTGAATCGCACGCAGTAGCTGCATCGAGCCGGTGACATCCGCCTTACCCTTCACGCCAAAGCTAAACGTCGTCCAGAAGCTTTCCCATTCGTAATTGACGAGGCCGTTAACGGGCCGAATGAAGTGAGCGCGGGCAAACCATTGCCCCGATTGCGTCAACCGCCAACGGGCCGTGCCGTGTTCATCGGTGCGCGTGCGGACGGCTACTTCACCTTGCAAGGTGCCTTCGTGCGCGGCGGTAAGCGGAACGTTGGGCCAAGGGTGACCATCGAGCAGCACCTTTACGCCGACTTCGTCACCGGCCTGCCATCGCGTCGGGTTGGAAAGTGGCACAATCTCAAGCCGTTGGCCGAGCGGTTTTAGAAACTGCTGGTTGGTTTCGGGGCTGGCGCCGACTTCGATGATGGTCTTAGCGAATTTGGTGTAGCGCTCGCGCACCGTCGTTTTGCCGGCATACTTTTGACGGTACGTGGTCAGCGCTTCGTCGGCGCGTTCGTCTTGCAGGTAATCGCCGAAGAGGTCGCTATCGAGGGCGATGACGCGCGGCTTGAGGGATAGTCCGAGAACGTGAAAGCCGGGGTCGTCGAATTGCTGGCGAACCGCCACGGCGTCGTCTTCGATCTGCAGACCTTCGATGGGTTGCTGGCGGTTGTCGTGTAGATCAATGAGGCCGTCAATGCGCGTGGGGTCGACGATGCCATCGCCGATCGGAAACACGTCGCCGGTGATAAACGCGATCCATGCCTCGCCGCCCGGTTTGATGATGTGTTTATCCGCCACCAGCCAAGAATCCACGGCCAATGCCGGTGTTGCCAGCCAAATAGCGATGAGTGCGGTAATCAGATGACGCGGGCCGCGTTGCGACACGTGTGGCTCCTTGGCGAAGGGGATGAGCAAAACCAATTTGGCGCTAGCAGGTTATACCACGGCCCGCACGCGCCGGTCGCATTTTAACGGTACATAGCAATCCGTGCGCGAAACGACAGGTTTCGGGAATAAGCAGGCCTTAACCGACGGGCTTAAACGGAATCCGCAGGTTGAAAATGCCCTCGTCGAGGTTGCTATCCACGTGGTAACCGCATTTGTGAAAGACACGCATCATGCCCTGATTGCCGAGCAACACTTCGGCCGTGAAGCCGGCGATGCCGTTCATGCGGGCGGATTCGGCGAGGCGGGTAATCAGCATGGTGCCGATGCCTTGGTTTTGAAAATCGTCGCGCACGAGAAACGCGGCGTCGGCGTAGTTGGTCGCCGGGTTGCGGCTGTAGTGGGCGATGCCGACCATTTCGCCGTCGGCATCGGAGTCGGTTAGCACAACCAACGCCATGTCGTGTTCGTAATCGACCTTGAGCATGTCCTGCAACTTTTCGTGTGGCAGCGACTTGATCATGTGGAAGAATCGATAATGAATCGTTTCTTCGGATAAGTCGTAGAACATCTCGCGCAGCATCGGCTCGTCGTTGAGTTTGAGCGGTCGAACGAATACGCGCTTTCCATTGCGCATTTCAAACCACGATTCAAACGATGCGGGATACGTCGGCGTCTTGAACGGCATCTCTTGTTGATCCTGATAGACCAGATGGCGTTCTTTCGCTTCGGCCAACAGCCAAGGGCGGAACTTTGGATCGGCAATTTGAATAAGCGCCATCGCGCGTTCGCGAATGCTCTTGCCGTGCAGGTAGGCGGTGCCGAACTCGGTAACGACGTAGTGAACATCGCCGCGCGAGGTGACGACGCCTGCACCGGGTTTGAGTGTGGGAACGATGCGGCTCACGCTACCATTTTTGGCAGTTGCGGGCAGCGCGATGATCGGCTTACCGCCCCGGCTTCGTGCGGCGCCGCGAATGAAGTCGACTTGCCCGCCGATGCCGCTGTAGAAGCGTGTGCCGATCGAATCGGCGCAGACCTGACCGGTGATGTCGACTTCGATCGCGCCGTTGATGGCGATCATTTTGTCGTTTTGTGCGATGACGAATGGATCGTTGGTGTATTCGCTGGGGTGAAATTCGACCAACGGGTTGTCGTTCATGAAGTCGTATAGCTTGCGCGTGCCCATGGCGAAGCTGGAAATGATCTTGCCACGATGCAGCGTTTTGCGACTGTTGTTAATGGTGCCGTTGTGAACGAGCGGGATGATGCCGTCGCTGAACATTTCTGTGTGGATGCCGAGATCCTGAAAACCATCCAGGTGATGCAATACGGCATCTGGAATCGCCCCGATTCCCAATTGCAACGTCGAACCGTCTTCGATAAGCAATGAAATGTTGCGAGCGATTTGTTGAGATGTTTCGTCGCCCTTGCCGAGATTCAATTCGAGGATCGGGCGGTCACTCGGCACCAGTGCGTCGATTTCGCGTGCGTGAATAAAGTTATCACCGAGCACGCGCGGCATTTGTTGGTTGACTTCAGCGATCACGTACTTGGCCGACTCGGTCGCCGCCTTCACCACGTCGCACGACACGCCATAGCTAAAGTAGCCGTGTTCGTCCGGCGGGCTAACGGTGATCAGCGCCACATCGATGACGGTGCGGCCTTCGCGGAATTGGTTGGGCAATTCGGAAAGAAAGATCGGTGTGTAATCGGCGCGACCGGCCGAGATGGCGTCGCGCATGTTGGCACCGATGAAAAACGAATTGGGGCGAAAGCGATTGCCGAACGTCGGATCGGCATAGGTTGCTACGCCGAGCGTGAGGATGTGGATGATCTCGGTGTCGATCAGGTCCTTTCGCTCGCACAGGGCTTCGACCAGGGTTTGCGGTTCGCTCGCATTGGAACCGATGAACACGCGATCGCCGTGGCGGACGCGGGCTATGGCTTCAGTTGCGGATTTGATCTGATCGGCGTGCCGGGCGTGCCAAGCCGGTGCCGTGGCC
>JAUIHO010000339.1 GCA_030432035.1 Phycisphaerae bacterium | reverse complement strand
CCGCGATCGAAATCCCCATCGGAATTAAGAACTTCGCTTGAAAGCTCGTTTCGGTCAGCAGCGGCCCGAGACCGAGGATCGTCGTGACGGAGGTAAGAATAATTGCGCGAAGACGCCCGCGACCACCTTCGATGACGGCGACATAGGGCAATGCCCCTTCTTCAAAGCGCTTGCGATTGATAAACGTCATGAGAATCAGCGAGTCATTAACGACAATACCCGTTAATGCTACCAGCCCGATCAGCGAGAAAAAGGTAACGGGATAGCCCAAGGCCAAATGCCCCAGCACCACACCGATCACGCCAAACGGTATGGCCGACATCACAATTAGCGGCTGCACGTAACTGCGGAACAGCGCAGCCAGAATCGCATAAATCACCAGAATCGCCGCGACGGAGTTAGGCTTGAGCGAACTAAACGACTTGGCGCGTTCTTCCTGTTGACCACCGACGTCGAGTTGCACACCGGGATATCGGCGCTCGAATTCACCGAAGCGGCCTTGCAGTTCCGCATTGATAATCGACGCGTTGGCGACCATTTCATCGACATCCGCGGATACCGTTACCGTGCGCTTTTGATCCTTGCGTCGAATGGTGGCGTAGCCGCGGCCTTCGTCGAAGCGCGCCACTTCACTAAACGGCACCATCGCGCCGGTGGGCGTGGCGATTCGCATCGACTCCAAATCGTAGATGCGCCGTCGATAATCCTCGGGGTAGCGCACCATGATCTTCACATCTTCACGATCGCGCTGCAGCGTACGCGCCTCCAAACCGTAGAACGCGCCACGCACCTGCGTCGCTAGCGAAGATGTGGTGATTCCCAAGGCCCGCGCCGATGGCAGCAACTCGATTTGAATTTCGCGCCGACCGGCGTCAAAGTCATCCTGAATATCGAAGACGCCATCGAACTTGCGCAGCTCTTCCTTGAGCACATCCGAAACTGTGATCAAATCTTCGAGGCGCTCGCCGCGAACCTGGATTTCGATCGGCGCCCCCGCCGGGCCGCCCTGCATGCTGGCGAATTTTAGCGAGTTGATGCCCGACAACCCCGCGGTGGCAGCGCGCAGCTCGCGGATAATGTCTTCACTGGTGCGATCGCGATACTCGACCGGTTTGAGTTCGATGATCGCCTGGCCGATATGGGTGGCCGAGGCGGATGCGGCACCGTCTTCGTTGTATTGGCTACCGAGCAACGTATAGAGCGAATCCAACTCGGGCAGTTCGATGACTGCGGCTTCGATCACGCGGATCGCTTCGTCGGTTTTGGTAATCGGCGTACCGACCGGCATTTGCAAGTTGGCGACGATGGTTTCGCTATCCATCTTCGGGAAAAAGACGAAGGGCACGCGCCCGCCCGCGACCAGCCCCATACAACCCATCAGCATGGCCATCATAGCCGCCATCGTGACGTAACGATTGCGCACGCAGATGTTCAGGAGCCAGTCGTATCCGCGCAGCAAGACGTTGTTGATGAGATAGGCCTGCAGGCCGCGCAACCGCGAAAGACCGCCGCGCACGCGTTCCGAGACCGCTTCCGGATCGTGCACCTTGTGCGGCTTTAGCCATTCGGCCAAGTGCGATGGCAGAATCGAGAGGGCTTCAAACAGCGATACGATCAACGAAATCAATACGATGATCGGCAACACGCGCATGAAGTCGCCGATTCGCCCCTTAATGAACATCAACGGCGCGAAGGCGACTATGGTCGTGGCGATGGCGCAGATGACCGGCCAAGTCACCTCTTCCGTGCCTTTGATCGCTGCGTCGTGCGGAGACAGGCCCTCTTCGATCTTGGTAAACACGTTTTCACCGACCACGATGGCGTCATCGACGAGCAAGCCCAACACGATAATTAGACCAAACATGCTCAAGAGATTGAGCGTGTAGCCCATCACCTGCATGGCCACCAACGTGCCAAGCACCGAAATCGACAGCCCGGCCATCACCCAAAAGGCCACACGCCAATTCAGGAACACCAGCAACGACAGAAACACCCAAACCAGGCCCCAGAAACCATTGCGGGTAAGCAGATCGAGGCGACCTTCGATGAATCGTGCCAGATTGGTGGAGGTTTTTAACTTACCGATCGCTGGGTACGGGCTGTTGTAAGCTTGTCGATAGACTTCCACGCGTTCGCGCTCGTCGGGAAAGCCCAACGCGTATTTGAGGTTGTCCACCCACGTGCTTTCCAGCGGCTCTTGCATCTTGCCGGCCACCAGCGCCTTGATCTTGCGTGAAATTTCGATCGCATCTTGCGACGGGGTTTTATACGCCGTCACCGTGACGGCGGGTTTGGCATCGAAGCGAGAGATCACGTCGACGTCTTCGAATGTATCGCGAACGTCGGCAATGTCTGACAGGCGAATCACCTTGCCGGAGGCGTCGCTGCGTACGATGGTTTCGCTAAGCGGTACGGCTTCGTCTTCTTCGCCGAGCGTGCGCACGGCCACGTTGGCTTCGTCGGTCTTAATCCGACCGGCAGGCAGGTCGAGATTGGCGGCGCGGATGGCATCGGATATTTCCGGCAGCGAGATGCCGTATTCCATCAGCTTCTCGGGCTTCACTTCGATACTGAGTTCGTCCTTGCGCGTACCGCGGAGCGCCGTCTTGGTAACGCCCGGAATCGCCAAGATATCATCGCGCAATTGCTTGCCGAGCGCCTTGAGCGTTTGATCGTCAAAATCACCAAAGAACGAAACGTTGATCACCGGCAATTGGGGTTCGAACTTGACGACTTGCGTTTCTTCCGCGTCTTCCGGAAATTCGTCGCGCGGGATCGTGTCGATCGCCGCCTTTACATCGGTCACCACCTGATCGACATCGTCTACTTCGTTGAACAGCACGGCACTGATCGTACTCATGCCTTCGGCGTTGGTGGTGCGCAACTCTTCCACGCCGTCGATGTCTTTGATGACTTCTTCGATCTTGGTGGAGATGCCCTTTTCGATTTCGCTGGGCGTTGCGCCGGGGTAGATCGTGCTGATCAACACTTGGTTCGGGTTGGACTCGGGAAACATCTCGCGTACCAGCGCGATCGACGAGTACACCCCTGCGACGATCAGCGCGATCATCATCAGGTTGACAATTACCGGGTTGTCGACGCTGAACTTTGGGAGCGACGTCATGACGGGTCGCCCTCACCGCCTGACGCGGATCGATCTTCCGCACCGTCACCCGCAATTCGGGTCGATTCCTCGTCGCCGGCCACGCGCACCGCCGAACCGGCGAAAAGAATGTCCAGATTTGTCGTTATCACGCGATCGCCCGGTTCGATCTCTCCAGAAACCACGGCCATGTCGCCGATGAGTG
>JAUIHO010000338.1 GCA_030432035.1 Phycisphaerae bacterium | reverse complement strand
TGCCGGGTATTGAGATCGACGGGGAGAGGGTTGGTAAGCGGTGACGCCAACGATAGCACGGGCTTGTAACGGGTGATTTGGACGATAGCACCGGCATGTAACGGTTGATGCCAACAGCGACACAAGCTGTTAACGGGCGACTTCAACGACAGCACCGGCATGAAACGGGCGATGCCGACTGCGACACGGGCTTTTAACGGATGATTCAGATTGCAACACAGACTCTTAACAGGTGATGCCAACTGCGATACAGACTTTTGACAGATGATGTCAACAAAGGCACGGGCTTCTAACGGTTGATTTCAACGACAGCACCGGCTTGTAACAGATGATGCCAACTCCGACACAGGCTGTTAACGGATGGTTTCTACTGCGACAAATGCTCTTAACTGTCGGTTCCGACTGCGGTATCGTTTGCAACCCGTGACGCGCGCGCGTCCGGTGATTTCGCGCGGGCGATGTTGGCGGCAATCGGATCGACGCGCGATTCCCGTCGCGCCCATCATGTCGAACCGAATGCAAAGGGGGCTGCCGCCCCCTCTGCACACCCCCGCTGAGGGAGCGGGCGCGGTGCGCGTGATGTTGGCGACGTTCGGTTCAACGGGCGATTTCCTTTCCGCCTGTGGCACCGGTTTGCAACCGGTGGTTCGCGCGGGCTTTCGGCTTGCACAGGGGGCGGGTTCCACCCGCCGCAGTATGCGCGCGACCCTTGTGCATTAGAATTATCCCAAACTCCTGCTATCAGCGGTTACTCGCTCGCGACCTCTGCCTTGATCGGCGACCAAGCCGTCCAATCGGGCGCCAGCATGCTCGTGTCAAGGTGCCGATGCACGCTGGACCAAGGCCAGGCGGTGGGTTCAGGCACAAGGCCATGCCGCACAGGGTTCAAATGGATGTAGTCGCGATATGCAAGTAATTCGCGTTCATTACGAATTCGATGTTCCCAGAAACACGGTTGCCACACACCGCGTTCGTGGTGTTTGCGTCGATTAGTGCTGACGGGTAGTTCGTGACCTCCAGCTTTGAGGTACGATTGCGTAAACCGCCGTTTGATGTTGGCCCAACGAGCCGAAAAGTTGTCGTCAACGTCGGGCAAGGTCCAGATGCAATGCAGGTGATCGGGTAGGAGAACGCACGCGAACATGTCAATCGGTGTCTCGCGACGGACGGAAGCCATTGCGCCGCGCAGACAATGGCGCGCGAGAGGTTGATCCAGAATGCGGCGATGCCGATATGCGACAACCGTGAAGAAATAGGTGCCGCCGGCATCGTGCCAACGACGGTAGTTGGGCATGGCAAGCTCACTGGCGAGAAAAGGCGGGTGAAACCCGCCCTACAGCATACCTAGCGCTCGCTCATCGGCACATACTTCAAATCGGATGCGCCGTCGTAGACCGCGCGGGGGCGGAAGATGCGGTTCTCTGGTAGGTATTCGAGCACGCGGGCAAGCCAGCCAGCTGTGCGGGCGACGGCGAAGATGACGGGGAACAGTTGCGTCGGGAAGCCCAGCGCGTGATAGACGAGGCCGCTGTAGTAATCGACGTTCGGGTAAATCTTCTTACCGGCGGCTTCCATGCGCTTGAGCGTTTCGCGCTCGACAGTTTCGACCGTGTCGAAGAGATCGTCGAAGCCTTTTTCGCGACAGAGTTTTTCGGCGTAGCGTTTCAACACGACGGCACGCGGGTCGAGCGCCTTATACACGCGATGGCCGAAGCCGATGATCTTCTTGCCCTGCGCGAAGCGGTCTTCGACCCATGCTTCGGCCTTGTCGGGCCCGCCGATCGACATGAAGTCTTTCAATGCGGCTTCGTTCGCGCCGCCATGCAGCGGACCGCGCAGCGAACCGATGGCGGCGGCCATCGTCGAGTACATATCGGCGAGCGAGCTGTGCACGACCATCGAGGTGAACGTGCTGGCGTTCATGCCGTGGTCGGCTTGCAGGATGAGGCAAACGTCCATCACCTTGCACATGGTTTCGTCCGGCACTTCGCCGCTCATCATGTACAAGTAGTTGGCGGTAAAGCCCAAGTCGGGGTTCGGCTGCATCACCTTCTCGCCCATTTGGGCGCGGGCAATGGCCGAGGCGAAGCTGCGCGTGCGCGACAAGATGCGCACGCCGACGCGCGTTTCGGTTTCGAGCGCGGCCTTCGGGTCGGACGTATGGTTGGTGACGACCCAGCCTTCCTTATCGAAGCAGCCCGCAGCCGCGACGGCGGCTTGCAGCGCGTTCATCGGGTGGGCGTCTTTCGGCAACGATTCGATCATGCCGACGATGGGTTCGGGGATTTGGCCTTCGCGTTTGAGTTCGGCCGAGAAGGCGTCCATCTCGGATTGGGTCGGCAGGTTGCCGTGGATCAGCAGGTAGGCGACTTCTTCGTAGTTGCTATGGTCGCAAAGTGTTTCGATGTCGTAGCCGCGATAGATCAGCTTTCCTTCGACGCCGTTGACGGCTCCGATTTTGGTGACATTGGTGATCGCGCCTTCCAAGCCGCGCCCCAGCGTGATTTCGCATGGGAACTCGACCGGTCCTACGTATTTCGACATCGTCTTCAAGCCTCTGCTGAGCGGTTGTAAAAGGATTGCTGAGCCGGATTTGCCCAGACCGCGAAGTATAGTCGCCAATGGCCGATCTGTGAATGAACCGCTGCCTGTGAGAAGGTGGGGTAAATCGAGCCGGGCGGGGAGGTTAGGCGTCGCGACCGACAGGCGGCGGATTGGACGCGCGGGCGGCAATCCTTAGACTACCCCGATATAAGACGGTACGCCGCCGCAAGCGGCCGATTCGACGATTTACGCGCCGCACCCGGCGCTGTGGGAGCACGACATGAAGGTTCACGAATATCAGGCGCGTCAGTTGTTGGTCGAAGCGGGGGCACCGGTGCCGAAGTACGAGGTGATCGACTCGGTCGATCAGGTCGACAAGGCCGTGCAGGCGCTGGGCGGCGGCAATTTGGTCGTCAAGGCGCAGGTGCATGCGGGTGGCCGCGGCAAGGCGGGCTACGTGATTCTGTCGGACGACCCGGCGGAGATTAAGTCGAACGTGCAGCGCATGTTTGCCGAGCCGATGGTGAGCTATCAGACCGGCCCGGACGGTGTCGAGGTGAAGAAGATTCTGCTCGCGCCCGCCGTCGATATCGATAAGGAATATTACGTCGGCATGGTGATCGATCGAGCCAAGTCGTGCCCGGTATTGATGGTGTCGAAAGAAGGCGGCGTCGAGATCGAAGAAGTCGCCAAAAAGAACCCGGACGCGATCATCAAGCAATGGATTCGCCCCGAGACGGGCATTACCGCCGACCAGTTGAAGAAGGTATGCG
>JAUIHO010000103.1 GCA_030432035.1 Phycisphaerae bacterium | reverse complement strand
ACGTGCCGAGGTCGGCGGTGCCGTCAAAAGCCATGCGCAAACCGGCCAACACGGCGGGAGCCGTCACGTTCACTTCGTCGAGCGACTCGGCCCAGCCGAAGCTGTCGTCTTCACTGCACGATTCGTCGCCGGCCAGCAGCAGGTCTTTGACCTTGGTAGCGACTTGATGCTCGGTAGCCAGGAACGGATTCACGATGTCGATCACGCGTGCGCCGGCCAACTTCTGGCAGGGGCTGAATGCGACGACGCCGGTGACGGCGCGGCATTCGTTGATGAGCGTGCCGAACATTGGCCCGGCCATCTGGGTGATTTGGTTGACATCGACGCAGAGAATTTGAATCTGATAGTTCAATTCGCGCGCCTGATGTTCGTAGTTCAACAGGTGCAACGTCTGCAACATGATGTGCCATCGCAACGCGACCGGCGGGTAGGGTCCGGTGACGTCGAAGTTGGCGACGGCGGCGGGATCGGCCGAGAGCAATTCGATCATGCCCGATACATAGGCCGGGCCGAGCTTCAACGTGCCGAAGATGTCCGCGAAGATGATCTCATTCCAATTCGCCCACAGCGCGGCCGTGTGCGATGACACGCCGCTGTTGAGCGCTTCGGTCTGCAGCTTATTGATGATCTCCCACGAGAGGTTGATATCGGCATAGACCGAGAGGCCGACTTCGTGCGCAACGGCGACGAAGTTCCACGGTTGCGACTTCAGACTGCGCGGCACGCCGATCAGGCTGAGCGGCAACGCACGACCGACGTTCAGCGACGCTCGAGCATGGTGTCGCCACGTGATGCGATCGCTGGCCGGGTCCATGAAATACACCAGCGGCGTTAGCGCCATGGTTTCTTTGGCGACGAGGCTACGCTCGTGTGCCATGCGAACTGTCGGCAGATACAACTCGCGGATGATCGCGTCGACGGCGGCGAGCTTTTGATGATGCTCGATACCGGCGTGCTGTTCGATCGCGCGGAAGACGAAGCCCAACGTTTCTTCGTTGGGCACGATCATGCGTCGTTCGACATCGTTGAGCACGTTGAAGCATTCCTGCGTGCGTCCTTGAGCCAACAGCGAGTTCGCTGTATTGAACTGCTCGTTGATCTGCTCGAGCACATAGTCGTACCAGCGGCTTAGCGTGCGCAGTTGCACAGAGATCGGGCCGAGGCGTTCTTTGGCGATCTCTTGGTCGGTATCGAAGCTGGCACGTTCGGCGGGTACGAGGCGCTTCTTCATGTCGCCTTCCATGCTGGCCGGTAAATCATCTGCGTAGAGCGACCAGCGGCGCAGTCCGTCTTGCAGGTCGGTGGCGCGATTTTGTAAGGTCGCGAGTTTTTGTCGGATGAAATTCATCGTTGCTTGCCTTTCTTGACATCACCCATCTTGGGCAAACATGTTTCACGTCTTAATGTTGGTCTAACAAACAGGTTAACGGGGGAATTAGTTGTAGCAGCAGTTCCAGTCGCAAGCGCCGGTGCCACTGAAAGGTGTGACGCTGCTGTTGATCCACGGCGAGATGCCGCCGACGAACGGATTGATGGTGCTGTTGAAGCCACCGAATGGAACGGTGTTGTTCAGGCCGCCGAAGAAGGGCGAGTTGCCGAAGCCAAAGTTACCGCCAAAACCGAAACCGTTGTTCAAACCGGTGAACGGCACGTTGCCGAACGGTGCCACATTGCAGCAACCGAGCTGACAGGCCAGTGCCTGTTGAGCCAGGATTTGCTGCGGAAGCGTGCTGCTGATGAAAGGGTTGTTGCCGAAGCTGTTAAGCAAGCTGCTGCCGAGCCAAGGCGTCGTGATCGGGCTGGTGATGCTGCTGTTGATCAGCGAGCTAACCACCGGATTGATCGTGGAGAGCGGCGATGTGATGCCGGTGTTCCATGCGCCGAAGGTAGGAACCGTCAGCGGATTAACGACCGACGAAGCGCCGAACGGAGCGATGTTGTTCCAAGGCGTGATCGTGTTGTTATAGAAAGGCGTGTTGAGGCCGAACTGCGAACCCGTGTTCCAGCCGGTGTTGTTCCAACCGAAGGGCACGCTGTTGTTCAGGCCGAAGCTGCTAATGCCGGCGAGGTTGTTGACGATCGACTGCGGGTAGAAGCTATTGACCGACGGCGTGCCGACGAACGGGCTGGCCGGCGCGATGTTGTTGAAGCCGTTGATGTTTTGTACGGGCGTGTTGAATGGGAGGCTCGTAGCACCGGCGATCGACATGGGGTGTGCGATCGGCGCGAAGGGCATGGTGTTGAATGCGAACGGCGTAGCGCCAGCGAAGGGCGTACTGCCGACGAAAGGCGTCGGTACGGCACCGAACGGCATCGAGTTCAAACCGAAAGGCGTTTGCTGCGGCATGTTGTTCACGAAGGGCGTGGCGCAATAAGCGCTGTTGCACAACGGCGTACCAACAGTGTTGTACGAAGGTGCGTTGTTGATGCCTTGGCTAAACGAGTTTACGCCGTATGGCATCGTGCCGAACGGGGTGTTGTTGTAAGGCGTGGTGTAGCCGGGTTGCGAGAACGAAGCGCCGTTTTGGCCGTTGATGCGGTTGGATGCGCCGTTCATTGGAACCGTGGTCGGGTTCATTACGCCGGTGCCGGAAGTGGGGCCATACGAATACATGTGCACTGCTCCTAAGTTGGAAAACGTTGTTTCTTGATAACCGGGTTGCAACGCGCAATGTGACCGAACGGTCACCGTCCCGGTGAATTGGGGGTCAGTATTGGTGAAAGATATTTCGTCGATCGGTCACGCCTCCGACCGATAATCGGTCACTCTCGATGATCGGCAGGGCGCTTGCGTTTCAATAGGCGATTCATGCGATTAGTCAGCGAATTTTTCCGGTTATACCGGTCGTGCGGTGTGTACCGAAGGCCTTCGCGCAGCAGTCGAAAAACGCGGGTTCGACCGCTTTGGCAATGCTGCCGGAGCGGTATTGTTGTAAATATGAAATTGCGTTTTCAGGATTGAAAACGCGGATCGTGGTGCACGATCGCGAGTTTGCGGTGGGGGGATTGTTAAGAAAAATTAACCGACGGATCGGCACTGCTAGGCGCGTACGGATCCGCAGTTTGTGCCGATTCATCATGCGGCGCGTCGACTTGCTCGTGACTCGCCGATTCGGCTTCGCAACACTCGGAAGAGGCACCGGACGACTCGTCGTCGGCGTTGTCTTCAGTATCGGCAGCGGCGGCCTCGGCTTCAGCTTTGTTGAGCGCTTCGGCGCGTAGCTGCACTGCCATGCGACCGTCGTTGACGAGGCGCCGTTCGGTTGGCGTCTTGGGTGAGAACGCGTGCAGAGATAATTCGACACGCGCCAAGTCGGAGCGATCCATGGACTGCGCAAGGTCGGGCAGGTGGAAGAACTCCGCAACCTTGTCGAGTTCTTTAGGCGTGTGATCCGGCACCATCTCATCGCAAAGCGCGATAGCGCTTTCGACGTTTCCATCGGCAATGGACTGTTCGATATACGCAATCCATGCCGACGGTTGATAGCCTTCTGGTTCGGTTGCGTCGGCAAGCACACACCAACCCTCTGGGCGGTCCGCGATCAGGTTGCGCGCTGCATTGGTATCGCCATATATAAAAGGATGCTGGATCGAGCGAGCCGGTGCAAAGCAAACGCCGTCGGAAACCGAAAGCGACTTCCGCGCGAACGCAGGCGTCAGCCGCCATGCGAGCCAAGCCAGTTCATGGGGATAGTTGTTGCGGTCTACAACGACGGCATCTGTGCCGAGAAACATGCGCACGACGTTCATCAGCGCTTGCGGATCGTTTTCGGCAACCTGATGGTGATCGACTGTCGTCTCGGGGAAAAGTTCGAGCTTGGAGAATTGCGGTCGCGCTTTGAGCAGGGGCTTATCGTCGTCGGCAGTTCGAATTGCCGCGGTGACGGCCCAAGGGTCGAAGTTGAACGCGCTGTAATCTGTCTCGTCGATCACGACGAAGTGCGTGTGTGCGCGCAGTCCGCCGCGTGCTGTGTGTTCGCGCCCGGCGTGTCGCGCGAAGCCGATTGCGTAACGACCGCTCGCGAGTTGAAACGCCAACATTCCTGTCGCGTGTTCGTCTTTCTCGCAAAGCCCACCGTGGGAAGGAGCGCGCTGTGGCAACTCGGCCGCTTCTTCCGGCTTGATGCCCGGCGTCTTGGCGATGATGCGATACCCTTCGCCCATCGGCGAACGTACCGACGTGAAGACGCATTGATCGACCGTTACCGGCGTGACGGTGGTGCTGGCTTCAAACATTACGCGACCATTTCCGGTTTGAGGTTGCGCAGAATCCAATCGAACGGCTCAAGGATGCCGGTGAGCGCCGTATGAAGCGGCACGGGCGTCACGTAATCTTCGGCCTCGTTGTATGCGTAGCCGAGAGAGCCGACGACGCTTGCCGCGAAGTAGCTGATGCGCTCGAATCGGTTTTCGCAAAGGTTCCACAAGCGGTTGAGGTTGGCTTCGACGAACGCTTCCGGATCATCGAAACATTCCGGACAGTGATCGGCCTTGCACAACACGATAGCAATCGGCACTTCGACGGCGCAGTCGCGCTGGGTGCGCGTGATGCTGTCGATGTAACTCAGCATCTTCATCGCGAAGAAGTCGGGCTGCGTCGAACCTTCGGCAGCCATGGCCGCGTCGACCAACATCAGTAAGCCCTGCGACTTGTTGATCAGGTTATGAATGACGCGGAACGTCTCCGGATTGGCGACTTCAGCGGCCAATGATTCACCCGCCATGTCAGGCATGACGAGATCGACCCATTGTTCGCTTTGCCGGCTGAGCACTTGGTAGTACGCCCAGTACCATTGGTTTGCTTCCATCGGCGTCTTCGGCGGAAACATGCGATGGGCCAAATGGCTTATAACGGTCTGCTGCAGATCGACCGAGTACGCGCCCTTCGGTATCGCCTGAAAGTCGCCCGCTCGTTGCGCGAGCATGTCGAGCAAGACACCGAGGAAGACGGTCTTTCCAACGTTACTTTCACCGACGACGCTGATCAGTTTCGGGTCGCGGTCTTGTGCGATGGCATCGCGCACGATCGACATCGGCGCGAAGCACTCGATGCATTGCATGGCGTTACTGACGTTACGCGTGCCGCAGATCATACAGACATCGGGCGTTAATGATGTATTTAGGTTGGTTTCGATGGACATCGCGTTTGCCTCCGGCCGCGCTGTGGTACCGGTTTGTAACCGGTGTTTTGTTTCGCGCTGTGGCACCGGTTTGCTACCGGTGAGTCTCATTCGCGCTGTGGCACCGGTTTGTAACCGGTGTATACTTTTCGCTGACTGCTGATCCAATTTTGAATCAGCCAAACTTCATTAGTCCAACGTCAACGCACAACGGAACCCGGTGTTGTGCGTGCGAGCCATGCTGACCAAACCGGTTCTGAACACGCCCGTGGCCTGCACGGCGAAGTACGTGTCGTAAGCACCGCCGCGGATCGAGTTCATCCGCATGTCTGCGACGACGCGGTTGCCTTCTTCGTCGGCGACGACGAATTCGTTGCTCGTCCATTCCCAGACATTGCCGACTAGGTTCATCACGCCGTTGGGCGCGCTTCCGTCGGGATAATTTTCAACGGGGCAGGTCGTACCGATGCCGGATGCCCAAATGTTGCAGCGCAACGTATCGAGCGCATCGCCCCACGGGTAGCGGCGCATCGTGTTCGCGGCGCTGCGAATGCGCCACGTCGCCGCCATTTGCCATTCCGCTTCATTCGGCAACCGATAGCCGGCCCAAGTTGCATAGGCCGTTGCTTCGTAGAAGTTGACGCCCACGACCGGGTGATTCGAGACGGTTTTGCAGTGACGGCTGTTGCGCCAAAAGCGCGGGCCGGGTTGATCGGTTTGATCTTTGAAGTCAATCAAGTGCGGCCAAATGTCTTTGGGCCATAGTTCGAGATCGTCGTAACCACCGGCATCGACAAACTTTTGATACTGCGCGTTGGTAACGGGAGTGCGCGATAGCAGAAACTCCGGCGTGTCGATGGTTTCTTCCGGGCAGCCGGGAAAGTCAACGACGCTTTTCGGCAACGACGCAAAACCTTCGGGCACGAGCGCGAACAGATCGTCGATATGATCCGCGGCTTCGCGGCAGGCACGGTCGATATCGTGTTCGCGCTGCAACGCTTCGCGATTGTGCAATAGGTATCCGAAACGTCCGAGCGTAAGGCACTGGTCGACCAAGTCCGCAGGGATGCGTGTCGGGTCCGACGGTTGATAGCGGGCTTCTTCGCCCGGCTTAGCGACGGCCATTGGCTTCACCACGCCACGGCCGTCTTCGCGTTTTTTGACAAATAAATTAATAGGCATGGCGTTTGTCCCGGTTGCTGTCGCAGTACGCGCACATCCAGTGCGGCGCCGACGATCTTCCTGTCTGCATATTCATCGGTTTGCGCTAGCCGCCAATGGCTTTACGTCGCGCGTCCCGACATAGCTTTTGGAATCGCTCCACCGATTCCCGGGCCTTCTTGTCTTCCGGACTATCCACTTGCGGAACATCCTTGGTCGCCGAGCCGTTATCGGCCTCGGTCTTGTACGTCGGGATCAGCGTTTGCTTCGATCCTTCCAAGCGCTCGAATTCACCACGCATGGTGCGTTGCAATTCGTTGAGGTGCGTTTGAGCGGCCTGCAACTCCGTCATGCGGCGATCCCATTCCGCACGCAGCGCGCCGATCTCGTTTTCGCGTTGCTCGAGTTCGGCGTTGCGAGATTCCAATTCCTGCGTTGCCATTTGCAACTTGGCGAGGTTGGCTTCGCGCTCGGCCTTTTCGTTGGTGATGGCGGCGCGTTCTTTGTCGAGTTCCTGTCGTGTGGCCGCCAGGATTTTTTTATCGCGTTCGAGTGCTTCGCGTGCTTTGTCGAGATCCTGCCGCGTTTCTTTACGCGAGGCCGCATCGGCGTCGAGCTTCTTGCGTTCTTCTTCGATCGCCTTGGCCCGCGATTCGATTTCGCGCACCTTGCCGTCCATCTCGGACGCTTGCTTGCCGAGCTTTTCTTCTCGATTGCTGAGATCTCCGGCGCGTGCATCGACTTCGGCACGTAGTTTGTCGAGCTCGGCCTTTTGGGTGTTGATCTCTTCAAACTTGGCCGCAAGCTCTGCTTGACGCTCGTCGAGCGACTTGGCTTCGGCGCTGCGCTGATTGGCCATTTGTTGCACTTCGGCTTCGAGCGACTGCACCTTGGCTTCCCGTTCGGAGACGCTTTTCTCACGTTGCTCGTAATCTTCGCACAACTGCGATTCGCGCTGTTCGAATTCGCTGCGTTCGGCCACTAGGCGTTGGTGATGCGCTTCGAGCGCGCCGCGGCAGTCTTCCAACGCCTTGGCCCGCGCATCGAGAAGTTCCCGTAATGATTGCATCGCGCCGACCACGTCTTCACCCAGCGATTGCAGGGCGGTTACGTCGACCGACGGTGTTTCCGTTTGTTCTTTGGTTGCCGAACTCATCTCACTAGCCCCTCCACCAGGATTTTTTCTTCCGGCCCGCTTTGATTTGTTGTTCGTTAGACGGCTGATAAGCATCGATCAACTCTCGTATAGATTTGCGTCCATTGAACAAGCGGTACTGCACGCGAATGGCCTGTGCGGCCTCCGGGTCCATATCCGCGAGTAACTCATCCGCGTCTTGCATCTCCGCTTTGTAGCCGGAGATAATGTCTGCCATGCTGCGCCGATTCTCGTCGGTCGCGTGCATGATTTTCAGTCGCTCTGCAACGTCGGGCGCAAACTCCGCCAGCATGGAATCGATAACGTCGCCGGTTTCTTCGACGACGGCTTGCTCCGGTGCGTTGTCGTCGATCTCGTCCTCGTTTCGTGCGGGGAAACTCGACGGATCAAATAGCGGTACGTCCTCTTCTTCGACTGCGGATTCGGATACCGTCTCTTCTTCGGTTTCCACCGGCTCGGGCAACTCGTCAGTCGCTGCTACGTCTTCCGATTCAAATGTTTCATCTGCGTCCGCTTCAACGTCCGCGACGTATTCCTCTAATTCCGCGTCGGCAACGGCTTCTTCCGGTTCCAACTCTCGCTGCGTCTCGTCGACGTCAGCTGCGGCTGCCTCGGAGTTTTCATGCGTTGCGGTTTGTTCCGCAGCGTCGGCCAACCGCGCTTCGGCCGCGGCTGTCTCCTCGAGCAGCTCGGTTATGCCGTCCACGTCGCTGGCGATGCGATCCTGCGCCTGCGCTACGGCCGTCGTCCAAGCATCAATCTTGGCGTCCAGGTCCGTCAGCGCACGTGAGATCGCACCGTCCTCAGACGGTGGCTGCAGTTGATCAAGTTCGGCTAATGCCGCGTTCATGGCTGCTCCCGTGCATGACGATTGACAGCTCGCCGTTGAATACCGTCGGGCAGTCAAAATAGAAGGTATGATTCAGATGTAGGGTCTGCGAAAAAAAGAGGCGAAATGAGGTGGGTATCGGACGGCGGACCCACGAAGCGAGGTATTACGCAGGTTTTGACGCCAGCTATGCCCACTAGTAGAAGGATTTCCAGTGTGGGTCCGAAAGAAAATCTGTTTTCAGGGGATGTATTTGGGGGTGGACGCCGATAGTGGCGTGTGTAAGTCTATTATTCGTATATGGTTATAAGATTGGATGTGCGCCAGCGTTATTTTCTGAATTTCATCTGGTATGGCGTAAGGCAATCTGATTAAAATAGCCTGTAGTAGCAAGAGGAGTTCTATTATCGCTGTCCATTCGGACGTGATGGGTGTGACTTCTAAAGCGTATTCTGTCCAAAAATTTGAGATAGTTCGCGACTGTTCTTGAGATCGATATTCTCGGATTTTGCTATTCGGCATTCATCGATCCAGCGTCAAGCTAAAGGGAGGACCTAAGTCTATGTCTAAGCGGACTCGCAGCGCATTCACCCTAATCGAGCTGTTGGTGGTGATCGCCATTATTGCAATTTTGATTTCGATTTTGCTGCCGGCACTCGGTGCCGCACGCGAAGAGGGTGGTCGGGCAAAGTGTCTCGCCAACCTCAAGGGCATCGCGAGCTTAGGTCAGATGTTGGCCAACGAAGACAAGGAAAACCGTCTTCACACGACGCACGAATTCCAATCCACACCTACTCAAACCGTTGGTGATCGTTGGATGGGCGCGGGCGACCACGAATGGGGTGGCGCTAATGGTCAAGACCCGGATTTTGCTGAGTCGCAACCAAATACACTGAATAAAGGTGCAGTTGGACGTCCGTACAACAGAATGCAATTCGGTATCTATTACACGTCGAAGGAAGACTTTGATCTGTTCCGTTGTGGTGGTGACGAAGGCATGTTCGCACAGGCAGCCAGCACGCCACCGCCGTCTCCCGTTTACGCTGAGTCGATGTTCAAAGCGACCGGCAACAGCTACATGGGCGACTACTACTGGTTCAAGGTCCACGCTGCACAGTGGGAGCCCTACGTTTATATGCGGTTTGGTGCCTTCCGACGTCCGGCTCACCTCTTCGGTGATACGGGTAAGGTCATGCTCTTCTGGGAATCGCGCTGGATGCAGGCGATGACCAATACCGAAGAAATTCAGGCAGCAGGCCTAAGCTCGATCAACGCCGGCACCAGCCCGATGAACATTCCCGGCTCGCACGGTCGAATCGGTAAGTTCAACATGGCATTTGCCGATGGTCACGCTTCGACGGTTAGCTGCCGCAAGTCTGGCGACATGTATGCACCTCAATATGCTCCGAATGCCTTGGCTGCCGAATGGTGGCGGCTCAAGTGGCGTTCGCGCGATTGGCAGTACGATAACTTCCCTGCTGAAATGGTTCGTCGCGAATGGGTGTCGCCATGGACCGGTCCGAATCGCCGAATTCAGGACTTTTAATCCGATTTCGAACGCATACTGCGTTTGACATAATTAACCATGTTTGGGGTAGGGGTGGCCATCTTGTGGGATGGTCACCCCCTTTTTTTTGCGGCATGCAGTTGCCGACCTGCTAAATAAGCCCCAGAATATCCGGTACTTTGTAACACAAGTCATTAAGGTAATGGCACTTAGCATAATTGGTGGCGCAAGCGGTTTCGCGATTAATTCGCAGCCGAATGAGCAAGCGGTGCTGAAAACTACCACGGGGAGCAGTTCGAAACCTTGGACCACAACGCGAAAAAGAAAGTCATTCTTGCTGGCCTGCTCATTGTCGTCGCGGTTGGCATCGGTACATACCAGGTCATGCAGTCACGCATCTCGCAAGCGGAAATCCGCGATTCGGTGCGCGGTCAGACATATATTGTTTGCTGCGAAGCGTGCGGAAAGCAGTTCGATATGGATGCGGTTGCATATATGGATGCCATATACGCGGCGGGGGCTGGTAACTACATCACCTGTCAGCTATGTGGTGCAAACAATGCATGGAAGTGCGGCGATCGTGCGGTCGACCCAACGCCGGATGGGCTCGACCAATTCGACCTGACGTCGCTTGCCGGAATTGAGGACGCCAAGCGCAGTCTCAATGCCGACTATGCCGACCTGCAAGACGAGCTTCGTCGAGTGGATCCCAGTAACCAAGCCCGCATCGATGAGCTAAAGCAAAAGATCAAAGAACTCGATCGGCGGCGGGCCTATCTCGACGATCGTTGGGATGAAGAAGCGATGAAGCAAGCCGGCGGTCGTTAAGTTGGCCACGGCTCGTGCCGCAAATACTATCTCCCAGTGTTCGGTAATCGGCGCCCGCTGGCTAATTAGCGGGTTCTTCACCTTACTCCAACGGCAAGAAAGCTTAACCTTGGGGTGTGCGGCTAGCACCGCTCAATCCGTGGATCTCAACCTGTGCCCCTGCGGGGCTGAGAACGACCTTTACGACGATAAGCTGACGTGAATTTCGCTCTAATTTCCATTCTTGTGATTCGTGTAAACGTCATTTGCAGCGTCACGCCGTTGCTTTAATTTTGTCGTATGGATATCCAATCATACGCCGAGCGCGTCGATAAGCTGAATCGCCAATTAAGGCGTTTGTCTTTTTCTGAGCCGGTCACGCACGTTTACAACCCACTCGATTATGCAAAGTCGCTGCACATTGCCTATTGCAAATTGGCAGGGCAGTCTCGGCCCGATGTGTTTTTGCTCGGTATGAATCCCGGACCGTGGGGGATGGCTCAGACAGGCGTTCCGTTTGGTGAAGTGAATTTCGTGCGCGACTGGATGAAGCTGAGCGAAGCTGTCGGCAAACCTCGCAACGAACACCCAAAGCGCCCAGTCGAAGGTGTTGATTGCACCCGCAGCGAAGTCAGCGGTGCGCGGCTTTGGGGTTGGGCAAGCGAACGATATCAATCACCCAAGAGATTTTTCAATCAATTTTTCATCGCCAACTACTGTCCGCTCAGCTTTATGGAAGCGGGCGGACGAAACGTGACGCCAGATAAGTTGCCGGCCGTTGAACGAAAGTCGCTGTTTCGCGTGTGTGATGAGATGCTTCGGTGGATGGTCGAAGCGATTCAGCCGACTTGGCTCATCGGCGTGGGGGGCTTTGCCGAGAAGCGGCTTGCTGAGATTTTTGGCGATGCCGAGCGATACAAGATCGGTCGCATTTTGCATCCCAGCCCGGCAAGCCCGGCGGCCAATCGAGATTGGGCCGGCTCGGTCGATAGGCAATTCGCCGATTTAGGCATCTCAATACCCGCTGCCAAGAATTCGATTACCAAGAAACGGCGAGCATCGTAAGGTCGTCGCGCTGTGCACGGTCCGCGCTGAACGCCGAGATATCTTCGATGACATGTTGCAAGACTGCCGTCGGCTGGCGGTTGGGCGCCTCGGCGTAACACGCCTGCAAGCGATCGAGACCGTACTCTTCGTCGTCATCGTTAATTGCTTCGGTCACACCGTCGCTGCTAAGAAGCAAGCCCGTTTCTTTCTTGAGTTCTTTAACAATAATCTCGTCATCCCATTCCGGCATGATGCCGACGGCGATTGCGACGCGCTCGGGGTAAGCCAGGATGCTTTGATCGTTACGCCGCCATAACGGCGCATGGTGTCCCGCATTGGCAATCTCAACAGAACCACCACCCGGCGCGAAGCGACAGACGACCATGGTGGCGAAACATCCACCGGGCAAGCTGTGTGAAAGCGTAGCGTTGAGCGATCGCATGACGGTTTGTAAGTCGTCGTGATCGGTCAACGCTTGGCGCAGCGATGTTTGAAGAACTGCCGTGCCAAACGCGGCGGGCACACCCTTGCCGGAGATATCCGCGAGACTGACCACGAGGCGGCCTTGCCGATCGATGATGACGTCGTAAATGTCACCGCTCATTTGCTCGGCCGGAATATTGATCGCCGCCACGTTGCCCCACTCGGGTTGAGGAATCGGGTCGGGCAACAACAGCTTTTGCATGTCGCGACCGGCGTCGATTCGGCCCTTAAGGTGCGACAGCTCGCGCGACTGTTCGCTCAACTCATCCATGCTGACGGCCGAAACGGCGAGGTCGATCGCGGCAATCGCAAAGTTCAAGTCTTCAGGATTAAACGGAACGCGCGCCTTCATGCGATCGGCATAAAGCACAGCACGGGTCGTGCCTTCAACAATCACGGGCACGCAAATCACCGAACCGCTACGGTGGTCGACGAGGCTTTGCGCTTCGGCATACCTAACATCCGTGCCGACGTTTTCGACAAGCATGCCCTGTCCCGCCTCGATAACGTCATACAACACCGAGCGGCTAACACCGAGCGGCGCGTCCGCAGCAATACGGGCGCGCGGCGCAAGTCGAAACAATCCATCGGTCTCATCGACGCCGACGATCACGCAACGGTCGGCAGTCAGGCACCGTTGTAGGGCGGCATGCATGATCTGCCAAAAGGCACCGTTGTCTTTTCGCGAGAGAATCAGCCGCGCCAACGCATACAAGTCGTCGAGCCGTTGCCGAATAACGGTGACAGGGTCGGAGGCGTCGCGCGCGTACGTAGTGACCGCATTCTCATCCGCCAGGTGCAGCGAGCCATCGCCACTGGTATGGGTACGGGCGGCGCGATCGCGCTCGGGGCCGAGATAGGTGATCGTAAATGGCCGAACATCGATGACGTCGCCTTCGAGCAATTCGGCTTCGGCGGCTTTGCGTCCGTTGACGCGAAAGGTGACGTTGGCGCCCACGGCCCGAATGCGCCAGCCGCTGGGCACGGGCTCGATCACGGCGTGACGGGCAGAGATATTGGAATGCTCGAGTCGAACGTCGGCTGCCGCTGTGTTGCCGATCAACATGCCCTCACAGTTCGGATCGAGCGCAACGCGTTTGACCAGACGCAGTTCGCGTCGAATGACGAGGCGATGGGGTGAGGGCACGGCCGCAGACAATGGACGACTCCGGAATTGGCGATAGCGCCTGTCGCGAGGACGAAAACGTCCTATCATAACGCGAAACGAATCAATCGGGTGAGTGGCTCGACCGGTCGTGGCAGCCCTTAATGCCGGATGGCGTGCTGAATAGCGGTCGTCGGCGGCAACTGGCATGCAGTGGCGGCCTGACCGATATCGGTAGGCAGAGCGCTTATTCCCAAGCAAATGGCTTGATAGAGAAAACAGGATGGTAGGTATGAATCTTCGATTGTCGCTGATGGGCGTCTTTCTATTGAGTGTTGCAGCAACCGCATTTGCACAAGAGGGGAAAGCCACCGATTCGGGCAGTCCCCGGCTCAAGCTGCATCAGTCGTCTATCAATGTTGGTTCGTTCTGGCTGGATAGTCCGGCGACCGGCAGCTTTATTATCCGAAATGAAGGCGACGCGCCGTTGGAGATCGTCGATATCAGCGCGGCACGAGGATTGAACGCCGTATTGCAGCCGCCTGGCGCGATTGTGCCGAAAGAGTCGGCCAAGCTATCGGTGACGTTCGACGGTGCCGAACTCGGCGCGGGGCCATTTGAAAAAACGATCTTCATTGCGAGCAACGACCCGACGTCGAAACGCACGCGGCTCAAGGTTGCGGGCGAGTGCAAGCATTACGTATCGATTACGCCTAAATCGGCGGGGTTTGGAAAGCTTGTTGGCGCGGGCCGTACGGAGCGGATGCTGCGCATCGTTAGCAATGACGATCAACCGTTAGAGGTACAGGTCGATGGGCCAGAAAGTCTCAAGCGTTTTAAGGTCGAGCTGATAGAGCTCGTGCCGAAGTCACAGTTTGCATTATATATCAATACGGTTCCGCCGTTTCCGATCGGCATGCATAGCGAAACGATCCGGTTGCGCACAAGCCATCCGAAGCAGCCGACCATCGAAGTGGATGCATTTGCGATTCAACCCGAGTCGATCGAAGTGCTGCCGAAAGTCATATCGCTGCGACCAACGAGCTTTAACGGATTGGTAGCGGGCAAGCCGTCGGTGCAAGTGATATCGGTGACCAATCGCGGGGACGCGCCGGTCAAAGTAAAGAGCGTTAAGTGCACCGACAAGGCGATTAAGACAAGCGTTTCGGAAGTGTACGAAGGCCGACAGTATCGCGTGCGTGTGGACGTGCCCGCCGATTATCAACCGCCGGAAACGGGTGCGGATGTCTTGATCGAAACGGATAGCAAAGAGCAACCCGTCCTGACGGTCGGCATCGGTCGTATCACGCCCCGACGTAGCAATTCAACTGCGAAGGCGATTACTGCAGCTAACGACACGAAATCCAATACGCGTTCGGCTAAATCGCGAACGCGCAAACGACGACCGGTGTTGGATACGGTCGGCAAGCCGGTACCGGAGTTCAATCTAACGACCACGGTGGGGACGCCGTTGTCAAATTCGGAGCTGAGCTACCACCCCGCGACGGTATTGAATTTTGTCGCCCCGAATTGCGGATTCTGCAAGAAACAACTCCCAAAGGTTGAGAAGGTGCGCGAGGCATATGAAGCGCAGGGCGTCCGCTTTGTAAACGTAGCTCAGAAGATGCGAATCGATTTCGAGCCGGAGGAGATTTCGTCGATTATCGGCGATTTGAGCCCGGGGATGGAAATCGCGATCGATAGCGGCAATACGGTTGGGCGGCGCTTCAAGGCGACGGCGTATCCGTGTTTGATTATCGTGCGGCCCGACGGCGTCATCGACGAGGTCGTCAGCGGCAACAAGCGCGACATCGCCGAGCGCGTCGGCCAACGACTGGATGGCTTGTTGCAGGCTGGCTCGCCGCAGGCGAAGGCGGGTTAGCGGACCGGGATCGCGAACTGTAGGGCCGGTATGTGGACGTTGGGATAGCCGACGTACGCCCGAATATAGACATTTAGGCAGGTTACAATAGCGTAGGGGCTACTGGCGCGCACGGTCTAGCGCGATAATGTACGCACGGGCAGTGCAGCGACGTCGACTTCTCGCGAAGGCGGTAATTCACCCGGTCATGTCATGCGGGAAAAGGGGCGGCCCACATCACACTGAGTTGTGCGGTGGTCCGCTTTTTCGCACTTCTCAAATTTTCATAAATCTTTGTCCCAAAACCAGTTGATCGTTGGGAGTGGCCGGATTAGAGTGGTTACAGGAAAGTCGGGGGACGACTGTTCTGGCTGCTGTTGCGTTCGGGGGAATGCGGGATAGAAGCGAAGTCTCAATTCGGTTCAATTCATGTTTCCAAACCGTTGCAAAGTCTCGGGTGCGAGCAGCAATTAGTACTTTTGTCGCTTTTCGGTTGATCCTATCCGCCGCTCGTCGGCGCATGAAGTAATAGCAAAACCTAAATTCGCGTGTATCTGCGGCAACTTGTCGGCGGGGGAGGAGATCCCAACGACGTGTACCGCATCGTAAGGAATCCGGTTGCGAGGAACCTTTGGCTTTTTTGAGGGACTAGTGTGATGCGTCGTTTCTTAGCTGTTTGTTTATCGTTGTGTATGGCGTCCGCCATCGGCCTGCAAAGTGCGCAGGCTGCAACGGGCACCTATTCTTGTAGTGATTGTGGTACGCCACGCGCCATTCCGGCACCGGTCGGCGGTATTCCGCAGACCGCCGGTGACATGGAAGACTCGATCCTCACGGTCGAAGACGCCGGCTGCGCGATTGAAGACGTCCGCGTGCGCGTGGTGATCTCGCACACGGCGCGCGGCGATCTGGATATGTGGCTCACCAGCCCAGCGGGCACGCGCATCCAGCTTTACAACAATCACGGCGGCGGCTGCAACGACATCAACGTGCTGTTTGATGACGCGGCTGACATCACCGTCGGCGGCAACTGCGGTTTCGGCGGTGGTGGTTGCGACTCGTGTGACAACCACGTGATCCCGATCGAGTCGTTGTCGGACTTTGACGGCGAAGACCCGATGGGCGACTGGACGCTGGAAGTTATGGACGATGACACCGGCGATGTCGGTGCATTGCTCACTTGGGAATTGCAGATCGATTTTGCCAGCGGCGACGGCGACGCGATCTCGGATTGTCAGGACAACTGCCCGGATGTAGCCAACGGCGATCAAGCCGACCTCGATAATGATGGTGTCGGCGACGCTTGTGATGACGACATCGATGGCGACGGCGTTTTGAATGGTGCCGATGCCGACCCGCTCGACGCTGCAGTTTGTGGCGACAACGACGCCAACGGTTGCGATGACTGTGCCGCCAACAACAACAACGACTTCGATAACGACGGTATCTGCAACGCCGCCGACATGGATGATGACGGCGATGGCGTGAACGATGTCAATGACTCGCACCGCCTCAACCCGAATCTCTGCCAAGACCTCGACGCCGACGGTTGCGATGACTGCTCGGTTAATGGCATGCCGACGCCGAATGATGACGGTACCGACACCGATGGTGACGGCGCTTGCGACCTTGGCGACGACGATGACGACAACGACGGCGTGCTCGACACGAGCGACCCGGCTCCGCTAGATGCCAACGAGTGTGGTGTCGATGCTGACGGTGACGGTTGTGATGACTGTGCCGGTGGCTTGGGCTACCCCGATGCCGCCAATGACGGCCCCGACGCCGACGGTGACGGTATTTGTAACGGTGGCGATCCCGACAACGACAACGATGGCGTCAACGACGGTCAGGATAGCAATCCGAACAACCCGAACCTCTGTGGCGATACCGATGGCGACGGTTGCGATGACTGTGCCAGCGGTACGTTTGATCCGGCCAACGACGGCCCCGACCTCGACGGCGACGGTCTCTGCAACGGCGGTGACATGGATCGCGATGGTGACGGCGTCAACAATGGCCCCGACCCAGCCCCGAATAATCCAGACATCTGTGGTGATGCAAACGTAGATGGCTGTGACGACTGTAGCGCCGACCAGGCAAACGACCTCGACAACGACGGCCTCTGCGACCTGTTCGACCTCGATCGCGACGGCGACGGTGTCGACAACGGTAACGACCCTGAACCCGACAACGCCGCGATCTGTGGCGACGCGAACATGAGCGGTTGTGACGACTGCTCGGCTGCTGAAGCTGATGACAACGACGCCGACGGTATCTGCGATCAGGCCGATGCCGACGACGACAACGACGGCGTACCCGACGGCCCCGACGTCGCCAACCGCAACCCGAATCGCTGTGGCGACTTCGATGGTGACGGTTGCGATGACTGTACCAACACGGGTGCAGACAACTCGGGTGGCGATCCGCTAAACGACGGCACCGACACCAACGGTGACGGCATCTGCGATGATGGCGATCCCGATGACGACAGCGACGGCGTCCTCGACGTGAACGACATGTTCCCGCAGGACCCGAACGCTTGTTTCGACATGGACGGCGACGGTTGTGATGACTGTTCTGCCGGTAACGGTCCGGATGCTGCCAACGATGGTGCAGACCTCGATGGCGACGGTATCTGCGACTTGACCGACGACGATCGCGATGGCGACAACGTTTCGAACGGCTCCGAAATGGGCCAAGGTACCGATCCTGACAATGGCATGGAATGTGGTGACGGTGACGGCGACGGTTGTGATGACTGTTCGGTCACCGGCTTCCTCGCTGGGCCGGGTGCCAACCAATTCAACGACGGCCCCGATGCCGATGGCGACGGTGTCTGCGATCTCACCGATACGGATGACGATGGCGACGGCAACCCCGACGCTACCGATCCTGATCCGCTCGATCCGAACGTTTGTGGCGACAGCGATGGCGACATGTGTGACGACTGTGCCGTCACCGGTGGCCCAGCTGATCCTGCCAACGACGGACCGGATGAAGACAAGAGCGGCGCGTGCGACGACGGCGACGATGACGATGACGACGACGGTGTGGTCGATGTTCTCGACAGCCATCCGCTCGATCCGACGCGTTGCCGCGATGCCGATGGCGACGGTTGTGATGACTGTTCGTCGGGCACGGATGACACTGCGAATGACGGTGCCGACCTAGATGCCGACGGTCTTTGCGACGCCGGTGACAACGACGTCGATGGCGACGGTGTTGATGGCAACGCCGAT
>JAUIHO010000102.1 GCA_030432035.1 Phycisphaerae bacterium | reverse complement strand
TCTGTAACCGGTGTTTCTCTGGCGTCGAGTATGGTTGATAAATTGGTTGTTGACCGGTAGCACGGGAGCAACGTGACTGGGTGCCCCATCCTTCGCGTCAGCGAAGGTTGGGGAATCGCAATGCACGACGGTTATCGGGAAGCTTGACGATACCCCACCCTTTTCTCCGAAAAGGATGGGGCACGTATTGTTTATGGGGTTAACTTAAGCAACGGATGTCGAATGTCCCCCAGCCCCAAGAGGGGCAGGGGTACCCGAAACAATCGCAACCGGTGTAAATCGGTAATGAAAGCGAAGCCTAAACAAAACAATCCCGCCGGATACTCCGGCACGCCGCTCGTCAAAAAGCTCGGCATCAAGCCTCGTCATCGCGTGACGTTGCTACACGCACCGACGGACGCGGAGGCATTACTCGAAGGTCTGCCCGACGACGTTCGACTGACACATGGTCTGCGCGGCAAAGCAATGTTCGATGTGATCCTGCTATTTTGTAAGAACGAATCGATATTTCTGAAAGCGTTTCCCAAAGCCAAGGATCGCCTCGTTGCAAATGGCGGTTTGTGGGTTGCGTGGCCGAAGAAGGCCAGCGGCATCGTGACCGACATCGATGAGGGTAAGGTCCGGGCCTTCGGCCTGCTCAACGGTCTCGTCGACAACAAGATATGCGCTGTTGACGCGACGTGGTCGGGATTGCGATTCGTGGTGAGACTCGCGGCTCGCAATAAATAGGCTGCTAGATGTCGGCCTTCGCATCGCATCATTTCCTTAGAGCCTTGATCAACTGTCGCATCCGGGCCAGATGGTAGTCATCGTGCTCGCTATCGAAATATGCGATATCGACAATCCGCATCGGTTGTTGCAACCGAGGGTGCGGCGCGGACTTTCCCCAATCTTCATCGCTCAAAGACTCAAATTTTGAAACCAAGTCTTGGCGCTCGCTACTGAAGGCTGCGAGTAGCTCGCCGAGCGGTACCGAATTGTGGTTGGCTTGGTTTGTTTTGGCATTCGTCATATCCGCGCCAACCAACTCGGCTTCGCCCGCCAATATTTGTTCGATTCGTTGCTTGGGCAAGTATCCCAAATCGATCAGGTGGCCCAGGTTCTGCTTCACGCTCCAACCCTTGCCATCGGATTGCGCGAGCATTCCGTCATCAACCCCGTGCACCATCGACGCCACACGTGCCGGTGTACCCTGCACGCGCTCGAGCAAATCCGGCCATTTCTCGACTGGAAAACTGAAGTCGAACGATCGGTCGGTCCACCGCCAGCGTGTCATGATCGCATCCTCCCGTCCGTCGATTCTACCCCGAGTCGCGCAGCCGACCGAGCGTAAGAAGGAACGCTTGAAACGGCTGACCGACGAAATAGAAAATCACAATTCGAGATTAGAGCGGTTACCACCCCGCCGCTATACTTGCGAACCCTTGAACGATTAGACGTATCGGTAGGAGTCAATTATGCCCAAGGACTGGGTCATTGCCGCCCCATGGACGGGACGGGAACAACTCGCCACGCAGCTCAAGATTTCGCCGGTGCTGGCTCAGGTGCTGCACAATCGCGGATTGGCCGACGCCGATTGTGCCGCGGGGTTTCTTTCACCGCGCATGGGCGATCTGTTTCCGCCGGAAGAATTGCCGGGCGTTGCCACAGCCGCCGAGCGCTTGGCCGATGCGGTGCGCCGCGGACGCAAGATCGTTATCTACGGCGATTACGATGTGGATGGCATTACCGGTGTATCGATTCTTTGGCATTGCCTGCACATTGCCGGCGCGACCGTCGATTACTACATCCCCAACCGCCTCGAAGAAGGCTACGGCGTCAACCTCGAAGCCATCGATCAACTTGCCGAGCAAGGTGCCGAGGTCGTCGTGACGGTCGATTGCGGCGTGACGGCGATCGAACCCGCCACGCGCGCGAAACAACTCGGCATCGAGTTCATCATCACCGACCACCACAACGCACACACAACGACCGACCAACACATCGTGTTGCCCGATGCGTTGGTGGTGCATCCCGGTATACCGATGGAAGGTGGCAAACGCTATGCCAATCCCGATCTGTCGGGTGCGGGCGTTGCGTTTAAGTTGGCGTGGGCCGTTGCCAAAGAGTTATGCGAATCCGACAAAGTCACGCCGGAGTTTCGTCAGTTTCTAATCGACGCCACCGGGCTCGCCGGGCTCGGCATCATTGCCGATGTCGTTCCGCTGCTTGGTGAGAATCGCATCTTGGCGCATTACGGATTGCGCGGTCTGGAGCAAAGCCACATTCCCGGAGTGAAAGCCTTGATCGACGCCTCGCGCTTGTCGGGTTCGCGGCTGAGTGGATACGACATCGGATTTAAGCTCGCCCCGCGGCTGAACGCCATTGGTCGCATGGGCTGCGCGCGCTTGGCGGTCGAGATGTTAACGCGCGCCGATGCCGACGAAGCGGTCAAGATTGCCGAGCATCTCGAAAAGCAAAATCGCCAACGCCAGAACTTACAGCGGCGCATCGCCGATGAGGCCATTGAGATGGTCAGTGCGACCGGCCAAGATTTGGATAGCGTGCGTGGTATCGTGTTGGCATCACCCAATTGGCATGCTGGTGTGATCGGCATCGTCGCGAGCCGTGTCACTGAGACATTTGGTCGACCGACAGTCATGATCGCGTTGGAGAATGGCGTTGGGCAGGGTTCGGCACGCAGCATCAAGAACTTTGCGCTGCACGAAGTATTCGGCGACTGCCGCGATCATTTGCTGAGTTACGGCGGCCATGCGATGGCGGCAGGATTGAAAATAGAAGCCAACCGCGTCGATGATTTTCGTACGGCCTTTCACGAACGTGCCGCGCGCTTGCTCACGCCGACAGATTTGAATCCCAGCCTGCGAATCGACGATGAAGTGCCGCTCGCGATGCTCGATCGCCAACTGGTGAACGAGTTGGCGCGGCTCGAGCCGTTCGGCGCGGGGAATCCGGCACCGCGATTTGCGACGGAATGGTTGGAGTTGGCCGACGAACCGCGCGTCGTGGGTAAGAGCGGCGGGCATTTGCAGGTGCGGCTGACCGACGGTCGCAGTTATGCCAAGGGGATCGCGTTTGGCATGGCGAAACATGCCGACGAGCTGCGCGAAAAGCGTCGCTGCCGCGTGGGGTTTCAGCCGATACTCAATGAATGGAACGGTCGCGTGAACGTCGAATTGCAGATCGCGGATTTTCAGTTTCCCAGCTAACGACGGTCCACAATCTTTGGAAAAGAAGGTTTCGTAAACCCGTTGAACGCTTCATCCACGCAAACGACTAGACCAATAACGCGTGGAACGGCGACGATTCCGATTCCGGAGCGTGCGCCGCAAAATCTCGCTAACTCGCCACGCCTTAAACTCGTTCAGCACATCGTCGCGTTTACACTCATCACCATAGTAACCATCGGCGTCAACGGTTGGCATCTCAACGATGCGTTGGGTTGGTCCGACGGTCCCAATCATCTCTTCGACGGCATCTTCTTATACGAATTTGCAAAGGAAATGCCGCTCAATGATGCGCGCGGTTGGGCCGAACAGTTTTATCTGCGTCATCCGACGTTAGGCATCGTCGTCTATTGGCCGCCCGGCTTTGCCGCTATCGAAGCGCTAACGTTCGCGATCTTTGGCGTCAGTTTGCTGGCCGCACGATTGTTGGTGTTGGCCTTTGTTGCTGCTTCGGGCATGACGATGTATTGGCTAGGGCGGCTATTGTTCGGTAACAATTGCGGTCTTTATACCGCATTGCTATTGATCGCTTCGCCCGCCGGTGCGCGATGGGCCGGTGATGTCATGCTCGAATGGCCGGCGACGTTTTGGATGACGTTAGCACTTGTTTGCTATGTGCAGTCATTGCGAAGAAACAGCAAGCGCTGGCCGGTTCTGATGTTCGGCGTCGCCGTCGCAATGGCGTTTATGACGAAGCAAACAGCCGGAATCGTCTTACCCGTCGCGCTGTTGCACGCTTTGAGTTGTACGGCTGGTCGCCGCTGGTTGTTTCGCCCCACGACCATCGCGACGGGGGCGGTGATTGCATTGATTGTATTGACCTATGGCAAACTCGCCGCGCCGTATACGGCATTGCCAGAAAAACTGTTGGCATGGTCGCCTGACCTTTCGTTTTATGTCGCCCATTTGCCTGAGATGATCGGCTGGCCGCTGGTCGGGTTTGTGTTGGTGGGGTGCTTGAGGCAAGGCATCCAAGCCGTGTTCAATAAGCGAACATCGGAAGCCGCGCCGGGCAAACCGGAAATTTTGCGTCACGAGCTGGATGTTGCCGAAAGCATGCGCGCAGCGGCCGATTCCCTAAATCATCGACAGCCACTCGTTGATTCAACCGTCGCCGAATCGCATGGCGCGCTTCGTGATGAATCTTCCCCCGATTCGATTGCCGCAACTGAACGCTTATCGCCGCAGCATCAGATCCAACGCCCATTGTTGCTGCTGGCTATTTGGCTTTTCGCATGGTGGGCATTCAGCAGCACCATCGCCGCCAAGGAACCGCGCTACTTCTTTTTCGCGTTGCCGCCATTGTTGATGCTTGCGATCTCCGGTTGGCAGGGTTTGATGGCGTTTGTTTCAGAACGCGATAAGACAAACGGCAAGTCAAATAGACTTCTAACTCGAAATAGCAAAGCTGCAATCGGCGCATTCGCATTCATTTTCGGCACGCAGGCATTCCTAACGGTCCGCGCCCATCCTGGCAACCCGCCGTCGTACCAGCCCGCCGTTGACGCGCTGATCACGAGCGGAAATGCCGACCTCGTTCTGATTGATGCCGTCCGCGACGGTCAATTCGTTTACGACCTCTATGCCAACAAACATGCCCGCGCGGCGTTAATTCCGTTGCGTGCCAGCAAACTGTTGTATGCCCGCGCGGCCCGCATGAAATATGCGGGCGTCGAATTGGTGAAATCGTCAGATGACATCATCGACCTGCTGAATCAATACGGCATTCGTTATCTCGTGATGGAGTCGCGCCTACCCGACACGCATTACACCGATGCCGACCCGCGACCGCGAAAGTTGTTGCGCGAGCTGGTAACAACCGATGATCGCTTTATGCAGCGCGGAGAATGGCCGCTGGCTTGCGACGATCCGGCGTGGGACCGCGTGAATTTGTGGTTAATTGAATATACCGCGTGCCCGCCGCGCGAACGTCAAACGATTGATATCCCGGTTCCCGCGATGGGCAAGACTGTGACGATTCAATTAGCGGAGTAGGGCGGTTTTGACGCAGCTCGATCCAATCGTGCCTTAGCGTTATACCCCGATGTCCTCATTCCATAACTTCGGCTTAGCTTCGATGAAATCGCGCATCATTTGAATGCAGGTTTCGTCATTCATCACGATCAACTCAACGCCACGCGAGCGCACGTATACCTCAGGCCCCTGAAACGTCTCGTTCTCGCCGATCACGATTTTCGGAATCTTGTAAAGAAGGGCAGTGCCGCTGCACATGTCGCACGGGCTAAGCGTGGAATATAGCGTGGCACGTTGATAATCGGCGGCTGTCAGGCGACCTGCATTTTCGATGGCGTCCATCTCGGCGTGCAGAATGGCGCTACCCTGTTGCACGCGGCGATTGTGGCCGCGACCGACGATGCTGCTATCAATCACCAGAACCGAACCGATCGGAATGCCGCCTTCGTCGCGACCCTTCTGTGCTTCTTCGATCGCGGCTTGTAGAAACGAATCCATACAGTCTCCTAATCGTGCGTGGACGCGGTGCCGATCACTTTGCCAAGGAAGCAAGTTAACCGTTTGCTCCGCGAAATGGCAGCCAATTTTTTCGTTTTGATTACGATGTTGTGCAATGATGAAATTTGTTGCGGCAGGGAACGTCGTCGGTGAACGTATTTAAGAACAAATCAACGCTGCTTATCGCAACCGGCCTCTTGGTCACGATCGCGCTGGGGTTGTTCTCCGACGGCGTGCATCACGACGACGACCTAACGCACTTCATGTTTGCGCGATGGGCATGGACGCATCCGGCGTATCTCGTGCACCATTGGGGCCGCGCGGGGTTTACCGTGCCGATGGCTTTGGTGGCGGGAATCGGTGATCGCGCCACCGCTTGGCACCTCGCGCGAATGCTCTTGGCCATCATCACCGCCGCGACGGTTTGGCTAGCCGCCGATTACGGACGCCGGGCTAAGTTGTCGCACTACTGGGCGATTGTTCCGCTTTGTTATCTGCAGCCATTGGTGTTGCGGCTCGCTTACACGACGCTGACCGAAACGTTTATGGCGTTCTATCTGATGTTGGCGGCTTGGCTTGCACAGCGCGCAAAATATCGCCGGGCATCGCTTGTGTTCTCGTTGGCCTTGCTCTGTCGGCACGAAACAATCGTCTTGCTTCCAGTCTGGATTGGTTATTTGCTATTACAGCGTCGTGTATCAATGCGCCGCCGCATCTCAGCTATGGCGCTCGCACTATGGGCACCGATTGTGCAAAACGTTTTACACTTCGTCGCGTTCGGCGTTTGGCCGATTTCTGCGTTCTTCGCGCCGTCCGGCTCTACTGAATACGTCGCCACCAGCCCAACTGCATACATCCCCAATATCATTTGGGCGAGCACGATTGCTGTCGTCGCCTTGTTTGTCGTGGGTTGCACCTCTTTGCGCAACCGAGCACTGTTGTTGCCCGCCTCTCTCGTCGCAGTGTTTGCGGCGACACACCTTACGGTTAAGTGGCTCGGCGTATTCGCCAGCGGCGGTTTCGCCCGCTTCATGGTGGGCGTGGCACCATTGATGGCCGTTGTTGCTTGTAGCGGATTGGCCGCCGTTGTTCGCGATCTAAAGGCACGTAATGACCGCCGCATGCATGCAACGGCGCTCGTGTTGCTTACATCCGCCGCAGCTTTAGTCGCATGTTGGGTCGAAGCGCGGGCGGGGCGAATTGGTCTGGGAAAGCTACCGTCGAGTTGGATACTCTATCTCTCCATTTCGTTGCTGGTTATCACCTTCGCCTGCCTCATCGTTCGCAAACCCAGAAGCAAACTTACCGCTGCGATTGCCGGATTGTCGTTGGTGACCATTCTCAGTCTCGCACAATTCGCCGCGATGACGCGACCGTTGCGATTGCAGAGCGAACATCTGGCTGTGAAGGAATTGGTCGACAAGCTTGACGAGTTAGGTATGGCAGAGCGACCGATCCTCGCTGCGAATCCGTGGGTTGCATGGTTCGCGGGGCATGTCGAAGCACCCAATGCACACAAAGACGCGACGATGGTCGCCACGATGCCCGTCGGCGGACTCGTCGTTTGGGATTCGATCTACAGCGAAAGCGACTTTCATGGCTTAACTGCATCGTGGCTGAGCGAAAGTGTGGGGGTACTCGAAGTACCCAAGCTTAAGCATGAAGGTGACCGCGTCATTCTGCGCGTGTTCGAAAAGGTGGGGCCGGTAACGATGCCGAAACGGTTTCAACCGTACCCGTCACCAATGACGCTCGGTCGCGACCGCGCTGACTGGCCGTTCTATGTCGTTGAACCGGCGTTCTGACGCGATAAACGGCGATCGAAAGAACGCGTCAACTTTTTTTATAAATTAGGGAACCCGGACATGCCTTTGGGAGTTTAATGGGTAACGTTGGGAGCAAAGCGAAAGGCATAAAAAAAGCCACGCCGGAAGGCGTGGCTTTTTATGTAGCTCCCAACTCTCGGGCCGGAGAGTAGAGAAAGGAAAGGAAGTCTCACGTTGGGAGCTACGCTATTAGTATAGCACGAATGGGTACCCTGCAAAGTGCCAAAGAAGAAAAAATTTATTCGTTTCTTAAAGAAGTTGACCGAAAGTAAACTTTTTGGGTGCCGCCAGCCAGGTCAAATCTGTGAAATCTTGCGGGCTGTGACGTGCGGACCCCTATTATCTTCCCCTCAAAAATCGCAGACCGATCAGGCCGGCACGCAACGTCCGTTCGCCCACGCCCGCAATTGGTGGACCTTCTCCTGTTGGATGACGGAAAGCGGCGGTGAATGCCGCAGACACTCCAAAATGAGGTCGGTGGTTAGCTTGCCTTGGTCCCGAAATGCTACGTGCAAGGCGGCGTTGATCGCCTCATTGATTTCGGCACCGGTATAGCCATCCGAAGCTTCGACCAGTTGCCGCAGGTTAAATTCCCCGGGGCTACGGTCTCGACGCCGCAAGTGGATCTCGAATATCTCCTTGCGCGTGGCCGCATTGGGCAGGTCGACAAAGAAAATCTCGTCAAACCGTCCCTTGCGCAAGAGCTCGGGCGGAAGCGCTTCGATGTCGTTGGCTGTGGCGACCAAAAAGACGGGGGCGCCGTGTTCCTGCATCCACGTCAGCAGCGTTCCGAACATGCGCTGCGAAAGACCGCCATCGCTGCTGCGGCTGGCCGATGAGGCAAACGCTTTTTCGATCTCGTCTATCCAAAGAATGATCGGCGCCATCGCCTCCGCCTGAAACAAGGCGTCGCGCAAACGCCGTTCGGACTCGCCGATATAACGATCGTACAACGCGCCGACATCCATCCGCAGTAACGGTCGCCCCCAAGCCGTTGCAATGGCCTTCGCGCAAAAGCTCTTGCCCGCACCCTGCACGCCCAGGAGTAATACACCGCGCGGCGGGGTAAGCCCGAAGCGCTGCGCTTCTTCCGAAAACGCATTCTCGCGTGTGCTCAACCAGGCTTTGAGTTTGTGCATACCGCCGATGTCGTCGAGGCTATTTGGCGCGCGGACGAATTCCAACAAGCCGTCGCTGGCAATCATCTGTCGTTTGCGCGCGACGATCGTCTCCATGTCGTGAATATCGAAACAGCGATCGTCGGCAACGGTTTCCACAATGATCTGCTTAATTTGCCGACGGCTAAGCCCTGCCAGGTTGCGCAACACCATCTGATAGTCGTCGCGGTTGAATGTGCTACGCAGCGGCCCATTGGATTTTTCATCGCGCAACGCGGAACGAACGAGGTCGGTAATCTCGTGATCCGACGGTAGCGACAACTCAAACGGAATACTCATGCGCTGTACGACGGGCGGCAATTCATCGGTGTGGTCGATCAACACCAAGTGTCCGCCCTCGTGGTGTTTGCGTTCGATCAGGTCGCGCAACAAACGCAATGTTTTGGCGTCGCGCAAGTATTCGGCCATGTCGAGCAAAATATCGACATCTTTGCCCGCGTTCTTAATGAGGTAGAAAAGCCCGCCCGCCGGATGGTCGGTATCGCGGATGGCTGCAGGATCGCTCATCAAGCCGTCGCGCAATCCTTCGGTGCACGTCCAAATGCGACAGTGCATCGGCGAACGCAATATGGTTTCGCGCACAACTTTGAGTGCGTATTGCTCTTCGTAGGTCGTGATACGAATGCACGGGTGGCGTCCCTTGAAGAGACGATCCAGGCGATCCATGTCGGACGAGTGACTCATATAACGAATCCGTTTATTCCGTACTCCGGCGGTGCGAATGGTCGGCGAATGTTTCGCTGCCGACCTTTACGAACCGTTATTATGCGGGCTTGGTGGTTTTATCGCGAATTAGCCGAACAAATGTAATAGCGGAATGCCGCGTTGGCGTCATGCCGAGCGTGTTTTTCAACAATTTGTACGGCACATTGCAGCCAATTTATTTTGCCTCCGCAGGCAAGAAGCGGGATAATAGGGGTGGTTGGTAATTTGGATGCAAAGGAGGTGTCCGATGACAGTGATCAAGCACGAGCATATGACGCCGAAGGAATTGGCGGATTGGCTTACGCAAGAACACGAGATGGTCGACGCGTTGGCGGCGACGTTATCCGAACGTGTGGCGTTGGTGCCGCGTGCGAACGAGCAAGCATGGATCGATGGCGTTCGCAAAGCGTTTGAGCATTTTCGCGCTCACATGACCAAGCACATCGCGCTCGAAGAACACGGCGGTTACATGGAGCCGGTGCTCGATCAACGCGCTGCGTTGGCGCCGCAAGTGGCGCGGCTCAAACACGAGCACAAGGAAATCGTCACGCTGATGAACGCGACGAATACGCTGCTCGAAGATTTGCAGCCACACGACTATCTCATCATGCGCGACATCTGCCATCGCGTGCAGGATATTCTGCGTTACGTCGATCACCATCGACAGACGGAGAACATGCTGCTTCTGTCGGCGTTTACGGATGAGATCGGCACGAAGGACTAGCGATACTCGCGACGCCGCCGGCTTGTCGCGCTTGCCCGGATTGTCACGCATGCCCGATTTGTAATGCTTGCTTCTACGCTGGCGTTATGAATCGCCCCAATTGTCCCCCTCCCTTGCAGGGAGGGGTTAGGGGAGGGTTGCTACACGCGGGCCTCAATCCTTGGATGACCTTTTATCCCCGCCGAACCAATCGCCGAACACCCTTACCAATCAAACTAAAACATCGTGATCTACGACATCTCCCCACCCATCACGCCTTCTCTTGCCGTCTGGCCCGGTGATACACCGCCATCGCGTGAGGTGCTGCTCGACATGCAGCGCGGTGACAACCTTACGCTTTCAACGCTGCACACGACCGTGCACGCGGGGGCCCATGCCGACGGTCCAAATCATTACGGTGCAACGGCGCCCGGCATCGACGAACGCGATTTGGATTTTTACCTCGGGGTCTGCCAAGTGGTGCGCGTGAAGGCCGAGCGCGGCAAGCGCATCGGCGTGGACGATGTACCGCAAACCATCGAAGCCGATCGCGTCCTGATCGCAAGCGGCACGTACCCCGATCCGAACCATTTCAACGAAGATTTTGCGGGATTAACGCCCGAACTGATCCACTCGCTGCACGAGCGCAACGTGAAAACGATCGGCATCGATACGCCCAGCGTCGATCTGTTTGAATCGAAAGACCTACCGGCGCATCAGATGTTTTTGAAATTGTACATGGCGATCTTGGAAGGGCTCGTCCTGAATGACGTGCCCGCCGGTAAGTACGAATTAATCGCGCTACCGCTCAAGCTCGTGGGGTTCGACGCCAGCCCGGTGCGCGCGATTCTTCGTACCTTGCCGTATCAGTAAGGCCTACGCCTCACCCAAAATAATCGACGTAAACAACTGCACATCCGCGCCGTCGGCAGTGGTGTCCATATTCACGTCGGCAAGTTGAATCAACAGCGCGTCGTTTTCGATCCCCAGCAATACGCGCACAAACCCGTCGATGTCGTCAATATCGACTTCGCCATCACCGCTTATATCACCCGGAACCAACTCGCACCGCAATACATCGTTCACGCGTACGCAAGGGAATAGGCATATCCCGGTACATCCACCTTGTCTGCCGCCGACGACGCGAATGCGGTCGCCGACCGTAAAGCCGCCGGTGTTCTCCAACCAGAAGATGTCGCCTTCGTCGGAAAGAAACAGCGGCGTGCATTCAAAGCCCGCTTCAAAAACCCCGCAGGTATCGACGCACGGTAATGCCAGATTGTGACGAATGACCGACGCACCGCCGGTGCAGGTCGGATCCGATGCGACCAAACCGCCGGCAACGAAAATCTCGCTGCCAAACGATTGATTACCGAAGTACTCAATCTGATACGACGGTTCGCCCGGACCGAAGTTGACGACGGCGCAATTGGTCGGGCCGAATTCGAGCGTGCCGCAACCAGAGACGAGCGGATCGATCGTGTTATCGCGCAAGCACGATATAATCGGGCACCTTGGGCTTGGCGAGCAGGCGTTGTCAATGCGCCCCGTAACGAAGACGCGATCACCCTCTACATAGCCTTCGGTGTTCTCTAGCACATACAGTTGACCGAACCCGTTCGCGTCGCTTTGAAATGAAAGTTCGCAATTCGCATTGCGGATCAACGTGCCCGCGCCGCCGAACGCCGCCATGATGGCATTCGAGCGCACCCAAGGCTGTTCGCAAATGCCGGTGAAAACCGGATCGATGTATCCCTGCACGAATACGAAATCGCCGCGATCGAAATCGCCAGTAATCTCAAGGTCGTAACGATCGCCATTTGCCGTCAGAAGTGAGTCGCAACCGAACTCGGGCACAATCCTTCCAAACGCCTCAAAGCACGAGGCGATCTGATTGCCGCCGATGAGCGGTATCGATTCGCCACCGCAGTCAACGCTTCCCGATACGCCGGTTGCGCTGATGAAGACGCGCTCGCCATCAGAAAAGCCTTCGGTGTCATCGAGCGCAAACACACCGCCACGGTCAGATTCAAACCGTAGGCACCCGTTCTGTTCGACGAGCGTGCCACACTCGGCAAAGCAGCGCTCGATGCTGGTGATTTGCATATTCGCGACGAGGCTGCCGGCGCAATTGCTGGCCGTGTTGAGATCGACGAACCCATCGACCGTCACGCGGTCGCCGGGGCGGAAGTCGCCGGGGTCGGACACGCGCACGAAGGTGCCGTCATCAGCCACGTGAATCAGGCAGGATGGAAAGCCGCTGGTTTGCACCAACTCACCGCAGGCTTGATAGGGAATGCCGCCGGCGTGCGCGGATGCCACACAGAGAGCGCCGACCGTGACCATGAGAAGTCGTTGTGAAATGGAAAAATTGATCGATCCGAACATGGGTAATCTCCTCCCTTGGCCCCGTGGGGCCGCGTTGGTTACTGGTGATTACCCACTCCACACACAGGCGATGCCTACCCGGTTTAACGGAGCGGCTCCGCGTTGGATTCGGATCGATTTTGTCGTTTTCGCGGCCTGCTGCTGCCGAACAGGCACGATTCTTGGTGTCGCGAGGTGGGTCGCTGCCAGCATGGCAGGTTGGTTAAAAAGGGATCTCCAAGGGGTGGCATGGCCGTAAGTGGTTTACATGAAATAGGTTGCAACGCATAGGGTGGCCGCCGACTACTGCGGCACGGGATTTGCTCAGGGTATTCGTGCGGAGCGTCTGCGCCCGCAATTTTGGTTCGCAATATCACAACTCATGCACCACTGACCTTTGGAGGCTGCATCACATGGGTGTTAAGCAAGTGTCGTTTCGAGAGGATGCCCGCGCGTCGTTGTTGACGGGCGTCGAAAAACTGTCGGCCGCTGTGAAGGCCACGCTCGGCCCCCGCGGTCGGACCGCGATTTTGGACAAGGGCTGGGGCACGCCGACTGTCACGAAAGACGGCGTTTCCGTCGCCGAAGAAATCGAACTGCGCGACAAGTACGAAAACCTCGGCGCTCAGCTCGTGAAAGAAGCGTCGAGCAAGACGTCGGATTCGGCCGGTGACGGCACGACCACGGCGACCGTGCTCGCCGAAGCGATCTTCAAAGCCGGCCTGCGCAACGTCGCTGCCGGTTGCGACGCCATGGCGCTGAGCCGCGGCATCGACAAGGCCATCGCAGCCGTGACGAAGGAAATCGAAAAGCTCGCTCGCCCGGTGAAGGTTGACGCCAAGAACGTGGAAGACATCGTTCGCGTCGCCGCCATCTCGGCAAACAACGACCGCGAAGTTGGCGAGCGTTTGGCCGACTGTTTCAAGCAGGTCGGCAAAGACGGCGTCATCACGATCGACGAAGGCAAGAGCCTCGAAACCACGGTCGAAGTCGTCGAAGGTATGCAGTTCGATCGCGGTTATCTCTCGCCACATTTCGTGACGGATGCCGACGCGATGGAATGTCATCTCGATAAGGCGTTTGTCCTTGTCTTCGAAGAAAAGATCTCCAACATTCAGAAGTTGGTGCCGCTGCTCGAGAAGGTCGCCAAGACCAAGCGGCCGCTCCTGATCATCGCCGAAGATGTGGACGGCGAAGCGTTGGCTACTCTGGTGGTCAACAAGTTGCGCGGCATTCTCGATGTCGCCGCCGTCAAGGCTCCCGGCTACGGCGATCGCCGCAAGGCCATGATGGAAGACATCGCCATCCTCACCGGCGGTAAGGCGATCTTTAAAGACCTCGGCATCGAACTCGACCAAGTCACGATTAACGACCTCGGTACGGCCAAGAAGGTTCAAATCGACGCCGACAATACCGTCATCGTCGAAGGTGCCGGATCGTCGGGCGATATCAAGTCGCGCATCGAAATGATTCGCAAGGAAATCGACGCGACGACGAGCGACTACGACCGCGAAAAGCTGCAAGAGCGCCTTGCCAAGTTGGCCGGTGGTGTTGCACAGATTCTCGTCGGTGCCGCGACCGAAGGCGAAATGAAAGAAAAGAAAGCACGCTACGAAGACGCATTGCACGCAACGCGCGCAGCCATCGAAGAAGGCATCGTGCCCGGCGGTGGCGTGACTTTGCTACGCAGCCGCGAAGCCGCGTTGAAGGCTTCGGTCAAGGGCCACGATGAAAAGGCCGGCGCGCAGGTGATCTACGACGCACTCGCCGCACCGATTCGCACCATCGCGAAGAATAGCGGCGTTGAGCCGGGCGTGGTCGTGCACAAAGTCGAAAACGGAAAAGACGGCTTCGGCTACAACGCCTTGACCGACACTTACGGCGACTTGATCAAGGACGGCGTCATCGACCCGGCTAAGGTCGTTCGCACCGCATTGCAAAACGCCGGTAGCGTCGCTCGCGTGTTGTTGACGACCGACTGCTGCATCACGGACAAGCCATCGGAAGGTGGCGAAGGCCACGGCCATGACCATGACGACGAAATGGGCGGCATGGGAGGCATGGGAGGCATGGGTGGTATGGGCGGCATGCCCGGAATGGGTGGCATGGGCGGTATGCCCGGCATGATGTAAGCCCTGACTTTCGCGTTAGCTGAATCAGACATACTGAAACGCATTCGATGCGCTAAGGAGATAAAACAAAGATGGCCAAATTAAATCTCAAACCGCTCGACGATCGAATCGTGGTCGAACAGAACGAAGCGGATGAAATCACTGCCGGCGGTATCGTGTTGCCGAGCAACGCACAGGAAAAGCCGACCATCGGTAAGGTGATTGCCGTCGGCCCGGGCAAGACGCTCGACGACGGTTCGCGTGCGGCGCTGTCGGTGAAAGTCGGCGACGAACTGTGCTACGGCAAGTACGCCGGCACCGAAGTGGACTACGACGGCAAGAAGCTCTTCGTGTTGCGCGAAAGCGACGTGTTGGCGGTTTTGGAATAAGACGAACCCAGCCGCCCGCGGGCGGTGCTGCCGGTGAACGCGAATCGCGACGAACCGGGTTGCATAAGAGGAATTGAGATATGCCTGCCAAGCAAATGGTATTCGATCAGAAGGCAGCCGAAACGGTGGTGGATGGCCTGACCAAGTTGGCCAACGCCGTCAAAGTGACGCTGGGCCCTACGGGTCGCAACGTGCTGCTGCAAAAATCGTGGGGCGCGCCGCGCGTCACGAAAGACGGTGTGTCGGTTTCCAAGGAAATCGAACTGCCGGATAAGTTTGAAAACATGGGCGCCAAGATGGTGAATCAGGCTGCCAGCAAGACGTCGGACGTGGCCGGTGACGGTACTACGACGGCCGTCGTGCTCGCCGAAGCCATCTTCAAAGAAGGCCTGCGCAACGTCGCGGCCGGTGCCAACCCGACGCTGCTCAAGCGGGGCGTTGACGCTGCCGTCGAAGCGGCCGTCGAGCAGATCAAGAAGATGTCGGTCAAAGTCAAAGGCAAGGCTGACATCGCCAAGATCGGTACGGTCAGCGCCAATGGCGACACCGAAATCGGCAAGCTCTTGGCTGACGCGATGGAAGCGGTCGGCGAAGAAGGCGTCGTGACGGTCGAAGAGGGCAAGAGCCTCGAAACCGAAAAGGAAGTCGTCGAAGGGATGCAGTTCGATAAGGGCTACGTCTCGCCGTACTTCGTGACGGACACGACCGAGATGGCCTGTATCCTTGAAGATCCGTACATCCTCATCTTCGAAAAGAAGATCAGCAACGTGCGCGACTTCGTGCCGGTGTTGGAAAAGGTTGTTTCGGCTGGTAAGCCGCTGATGATCTTGGCCGAAGACGTTGAAGGCGAAGCCTTGGCGGCATTGGTCGTCAACCGACTGCGCGGCATCATCAAGTGCTGTGCGGTCAAGGCCCCCGGTTTTGGCGATCGCCGCAAGGCAATGCTCGGTGATATCGCGACGATCACCGGCGGCCAGTTCATTGCCGAAGACCTCGGCATCAAGCTGGAAAACGTCGAGTTGAATCAACTCGGTAAGGCCAAGAAGGTCGTCATCACCAAAGACAACACGACGATCATTTCGGGTGCCGGCAAGAAGGCCGACGTCACGACGCGCATCAATCAGATTCGCCAGCAAATCGAAAAGACCACCAGCGACTACGACCGCGAAAAGCTGCAAGAGCGCTTGGCGCGCCTGACGGGCGGCGTGGCCGTGATTCGTGTTGGTGGTGCGACCGAAATCGAAGTGAAGGAACGCAAGGACCTCGTCGATGACGCGTTCCATGCCACCCGCGCTGCCGTCGAAGAAGGCGTTGTGTGCGGTGGTGGTGTCACGCTGCTTCGCTGCATCGCGCCGATTGAAAAGGCGATGAAAGATGCCGAAGGTGATATCAAAACCGGCATGGGCATTGTGGCCCGCGCGCTCCGCGCTCCGCTGCGACAGATCGCTCAGAACAGCGGCAAGGATGGCTCGGTCATCGTCGAGCAGGTGCTCGAAGGTAAGGGCAACTTCGGCTACGACGCACGCAACGACAAGTTCTGCGACATGGTCGATGCCGGCATTATCGATCCTGCCAAGGTCGTGCGTTCGGCTCTGCAAAATGCGGCCAGCGTCGCCAGCACGTTGATGATGACCAACGTCATGATCACTGAGCTGAAGGACGACGAAGCCGATGAAGATGCACACGGCATTGTCCGATAGCATCTAATAGCGATTGCAATTGGGCGGCATCGGGTTTGCGCAAGCGAATTCGATGCCGCTTGTGCAATCGGGCTATTGCGGCGGGGCGACACCGGTTGCAAACCGGTGCCACAGCGCAGAGTTGAAGAACACCGGTTAGGAACCGGTGCCACAGCGCAGGGTGAACCTGTCGCGTAGCTTACGCCTCGCTCAACGACGGAACGACTTTCAACATCTTCAGCGGAAACGGCGATGCCAGTGGCAACCAAACGCGATTATTACGAAGTGCTCGGCGTCTCGAACAACGCCTCGGCCGATGAAATCAAGCGCGCCTATCGCAAAGCCGCGATGAAGTTTCATCCCGATCGCAACGCGGATAATCCCGAGGCCGAGGTCAAGTTCAAGGAAGCGGCCGAAGCCTACGAAGTGCTATCCAATCCGCAGCAGCGCGAGCGTTACGATCGCTTCGGCCATGAAGGTCTGAGCGGCACAACGGCGCACGACTTTTCGCGCATGCGGCCCGACGACATCTTCAGCGTCTTCGGCGATATCTTCGGCGACATGTTCGGCGGAACGGCCGGGCGTCGTCGCGGCTCGCGCGGTGCCGACCTTCAAACTGAGGTCGTTATCTCGCTCGCGGATGTCCTGGAAGAAAGCGAACGCTCGATCGAGTTCACGCGCGCCGATTATTGCGACCGATGTTCCGGCAAGGGTGCCGAGCCGGGTAGCTCGGTGGACACCTGCAACACCTGCGGTGGTTACGGTCAGGTCGAACGCGTCTCGCAAGGCGGCTTCTTCTCAACGCGCACGGTGATTCCCTGCCCGGCCTGTCACGGCAACGGCAAGGAAATCAAAACACCTTGCAAAGATTGCGAAGGTTCGGGTCGTCAGCCTAAGCGGCGCATCGTTACGGTCAAGATTCCGCCAGGCATTCACGACGGTCAGGCGATTCGCTTGCGCGAAGAAGGCGAACCCGGTACCGACGGTATGTCGCGCGGCGATCTGATTTGTTACGTCCGCGTGGAGCCGCACCCGTTTTTGCATCGCAACGGCAACGATTTGATCTGCGCGTTGCCGATCAGCTTCGCGCAAGCGGCGCTGGGCACGTCGGTCGAAGTGCCGACGATCGCCGGTCGGGAAGAGATCGAAATTAAGGCGGGTACTCAGTTCGGTGACGTGATTCGCATGGCTCGCAAAGGCCTGCCGGATTTGCGCACAGGGCGGCGCGGCGATCAACTGATCGAAGTGCGCGTTGAAGTGCCACGCAAGTTAACCAAGCAGCAGCGCGAATTGTTACGCGAATACGCTGAGACTGAAGACCAACATACCCATCCGGAAAGCAGAGGTTTCTTCGAGAAACTCAAGGACTTCTTCGATCCGGAATAGTACGTCGACAAACGGCGTGATGGGATTTTGATACATCTTCACTGAAATCGGAAACGATCATGAAGAAGAAAACGCAAGATACACAACCAGAAAACGACGTTCGACAGGACGATGCCGGACAAGAGCCCGCAACCTGCGATATCCTTGTCCGTGAGGGGGTGATCGTCGCCATTGGACGGGATTTGGACGCCCCGGGGGCCGAGGTCCTGTCTGCACTTGGCTGCGTCGTGACGCCGGGCCTCGTGAATACCCATCACCACCTTTACCAGACGCTTACCCGGGCAGTCCCCGGTGGGCAGGACG
>JAUIHO010000101.1 GCA_030432035.1 Phycisphaerae bacterium | reverse complement strand
TGATCAGATTGCGGTTCAGCGATGGGGTCGGCAACGGCATCCCGCGGCTGCTGGGTTTCTGGCAAGCTGGCAGGCAATCTTCGCCAGTGCGTTCGCTCGCTGGGAGGAACTGGGAGGCATCGATTACATTTTCGAACCGAACGACGACGGTGTGAGTCTTAATTCAAGCGCGGGTAGCCTCGGCGTTCGCGGCGACATCCGCATCGCGGCGCGCACGATCGACGGAAACTCGAACACGCTCGCATATAACGACTTCCCGAACGACGGCGACATGGTCTTTGACAGCGCGGATTCATTTTTTAGCAACACGGGAAGTAATTCTATTCGACTCTTCAATGTCATCACTCACGAACATGGTCACGGTCAAGGACTGTTGCACGTTTGCCCCCTTGCAAGCGCCAAGTTGATGGAGCCGCTCGCAGCGACCAATTTCCGCGGCCCGCAACACGACGACATTCGCGCCAACCACCGTAACTACGGCGACTCGTTCGAACCGGACAACACACCGGCGACGGCGAATGATTTAGGAGTGTTCACACTCGGTTCGTCGCAATCGCTCGGTGCGGTTCCAGCACCCAGCGTCGGCCTGCCCAGCTCGTTGCTCAGTATCGATAACAACGGCGAGCAAGATTTCTTCCGCATCACGACGGACGATACGGCGGCAATCGACGTAACCGTAACGCCGGTTGGCGGTAGCTACGATTCATCGACCCAGGCAGGCAACGGAAGTTGCAATTCCGGAAATATTATTGATTCACGGAACGTAGCAGACCTTGCGATTCAGGTTTTGAATTCGACCGGATCTCAGATACTCGCAGAAGCCTCGTCGAATGGTGTAGGAGTCGCCGAGACAATCAGCGGGGCACTGTTGGGCGGTGCGGGCGACTACTTGATTCGTGTCTACGAAACTGGTGCTGTTCCTGAAGCACAGCTCTACACAATAAACATCTTCGTGAATACGACGCTGACGACACCTGCTCAGTTTGACGTCGTAGGGGGCGAAACTGAATTCGTCCTGCAAGAAACTCCTACGACCGTTCAGGTCGCGGTCACTCCCAACGACGCAACGATAGTACCGGGTTCTCCAACGCTAATTACGAACAATGGTTCGCTTAGCTTTATTTCGATGACGGAAGTGGAACCCAACCTTTGGGAGGCGGACCTTCCCGCGACGGAATGCGGCCACACAATTTCTTATTTCTTCCAGTTCTCACAAACTGTCGCGTTCCAAACGTTCTCAACAAACATCCCACCGACGGCACCTGGTGTGCAATTCTCGGCGGAGCCTGTAGACGAACTACCGGTGCTTCGAAACAGCGGGGAAACAAGCGCAGGTTGGACCGTATCCGGCGACGCGAATGCGGGCGATTGGGAAATCGGCGTGCCTGCAATCGGCGACCGCGGCGACCCGGAAACCGACGCCGATTTCAACAATCAAGCATGGCTCACGGAAAACGTGGCGGGCAATAGCGACGTCGACAACGGTTCGACAATACTGACGTCGCCGGTCTTCGATCTCAGCAATGGCGGCGAAATTCGCTACGCCTACTGGCTCAACGATATCGACGGCACGCCGTTAAGCGGCGATTCGCTTACGGTCGAAGTTGCCACCAATGCCGGCGGAACCAACTGGACCGAGCTTCGCAACTACACGACCGCCGACGACGTCTGGCGATTCGACACGATCGATGTCGGCACGGAAATCGCGGCGTCTTCGACGATGCGCGTACGTTTCATCGCGTCCGACGACGGAACGCAAACTGTGGTGGAGGCCGGCATCGACGCCGTTAAGGCAGTCGATACAAGTTGCGTCACGGTCGTCCCGCCTCCGCCGCCACCGGCATCGGTTTCGGCAACCGATGGCTCAAACTGTAACCAAGTCAGCGTCAGTTGGAGTGCCGTCGCCGAGGCCGACGATTACGACGTCTTCCGCAACACCGTAGATGACGAGGGCAGCGCCACGCTCGTTATGAGCGGCATCGTCGGCACTTCGTTTGATGACACGACTGCGGTTCCGGGTCAGGGCTATTTCTACTTCGTCCGCGCATGCAACGCGGGCGGCGGTTGCGGCGCCTTTGGCCCATCCGATGCAGGTATGCGGTCGTCCGTTGCCGATCCGATCACCAGCCTCACGGCGACGAGCGATCTGTGCGGAAGCGTGAATCTGGATTGGGATGATGTCCCCGGTGCATTCATTTATGACGTGTACCGCAGCACGGTGGACGACTTTGCCCAGGCGACGCTCGTTTCGCCGGCGTTCACCAGCAGCCTGACGGATAACTTCGCGCCCACCAATCAAACGCTCTACTACTTCGTAACAACCGAAAACGTCTGTGGTGATAGCAGTGAGAGCAACTCGGCCGTCGGCCTATCGATGGCAACCCCGGTAGGTGCCCCCGGCAATGTAATGGCAGTCGCCGACATGGGCGGAACCGTGACCGTTTCGTGGGATGCCGTTGGCTTCGCCGACAGCTACGACGTTTTCCGCAACACCGTCGATGATTCGGGCTCAGCAACCTTCGTGGGAAACACGGCAATGCTGAGCTTCGAAGATGCAGGTGCCCCGAGCGGCCAGACGTTGTTCTATTACGTCGGTGCAATTAACACCTGCGGCAATGGCCCGCTGAGTGCAGGCGCGTCGGTCGATACCGGCTCGACACCCGCCGCGCCGACGAACGTCGCCGCTTCCAACGGTTCGTGCGCGGCGATCACGATCACTTGGGACGCCAGCGCCGGCGCGGATGACTACGAAGTCTTCCGCAACACATCGGACGACTTTGGCAGCGCCGTCAGCCTTGGCACCACGGCCAGCACCACCTTCGACGACAATACCGCTGCTACCGAGACGACTTACTTCTACTTCGTCACGGCGAGCAACGGCTTCGGTACCAGCAGTCCGAGCATGTCGGCCAGTGGCGACCTCGGCCTGCTAGGCGACCTGAACGGTGACGGCCTGATCAACGGTGGCGACGTTCAAGGATTGGTCGACGCACTGCTGACAACGGGCAACGACTGTGCAGACCTCGCCGCACCGATGGGTCAGATCGACCTTGCCGATGCCGACGCGTTTGTGCAGTTATTGCTCAACTAACCGCGCGTCGGTCGGGACACCGATCGTCGTAAATATTTGAAAACTTCGTTCATCGGCCCCGGGAATTTTCCGGGGCCGATTTGTTTTGGGAAGTTTCGTTCCTATATTCAAAGGTATAGCCAACACACGAGAATGAAGGGCTCGTCGGCTAACATTTGGCCATGCTTACCTCTCTCCGGCCCGAACACACCGATGGCCAAATCGGCGAGCCTTTCATTTTCTTTCCATTCGTCTCCTGACGGTTTGGCGCAAAATCGACCGATTTCAGGATTCCAACGGCAACAATCGCAATAATCCGGCTGTAAATTTCTGTTTTCGCCTTCCCGCGATGACGATAATATCAGCGCCATGCCAAGCCAAACCTACGGATATGAGACGGCGGAGGGCTTTAGCGCCCCCAGTGTTCGACAGCTCTCGGTTTTCCTCGATGACCGGGTAGGTGCCCTGATGGGCCTATTTCAGGCGTTTGAGGGCACAACCATACGCGTCGTCGGCATGTCGGTGGTGCACGCCATCGACTGCGCGATCGTGCGGTTGATCTGCGACGACACCGACGAAGCCGTCGCAGTCCTCGAGCGACGGGGCTTCGCAGTCAGCCAGACCGAGTTGCTCGTCGTTGAAGTGCCGCCCGGCCACGGCCTGCGCTCGATTTTTTCCGCCCTGATCGCCGGCGAAGTCAATCTGGACTACGCGTATCCCCTGCTCATCCGCCCGCACGGCCGCGCCGTTTTGGCGGTGCATACGGAAGATCTGGAAACGGCCGTGCAACTGCTGCGGGGACGGAAATACAACGTTCTCAACGAAAACGACATGGGGCCGGACGGTATCCGGTAGGCGGTAGCCTCGGCTAATGCGGGATCGTACCCAGACGGTGCCAGCCAACAGCGGAACAGTGGCAGAATTGCTGCAGGCAATCGCTTTTTGGCCTAGTCGTCCGGACCAAACCAAATCTTCGCGCACGATCACGATAATCGCTTATCAACGCCCCGTTGTAGTCAACATGCATATCGTTCGAGGTTGGTCGCCCTCAATCGCGACCGAATGTAGGCCGAATTCGACCAAAAAGCCTACGGAATCTGCATAACGATAATCCGTGGGGTTTCCGATCCGCGGAATTGAATTAGAATAGAGTGTTCCTGCGGGCGTTTAGCTCAGTTGGCTAGAGCATCTCGTTTACACCGAGAGGGTCGGGGGTTCGAGTCCCTCAACGCCCATACCCGCCATTTTGTCTAAATCCGAATCATCTTGAATATGTGCGAATGACCCTGTATTTACAGGGGTTTTCGCGCGTTCGTCGGTTTCGACGTTCGCATCGGTTCGGGCCGGTTCCTGCACATGCTGCAGCGCATTTTGCAGCGTTTTTCAATCGTCAGTAGAGACAAAGGGCGTCAGAGCGTTCGGACCTGACCGGCCTCAAATCTATAGCATACGTATTGCCGAGGTCGCGTTCGGGATGTGATGCGCGGAATCCAACGCCAAAGGCGTTGCGCCAGTAGCCCAGGGTTGATGCGCAGCAGCTACCCTGGGTTGCGATGTCGCCTCAATACTTTCAACGCTGAAAGCGTTGCGGCATGACGTACGGAGACGAAACTCCTTCAGAGATCGAAAATTATTCTCCAACCATTCTTGAGGTAGCCGCTTCGCGTCAACCCCAGGCTATTGAGACAACGCCCTTGGCGTAGCAGAGGAACAATGGCTTGGGGAACTCCCCCCAAGCCATTGCCGTTATCTACAATTCTCTTCCCTATGCTTGGCTCTTAGCCAGACGATGGTTACTTATCCTCCGCCTTCTTAATGTCCTTCGCATCAAAGCCGTAACCCTGTTTGTTCAGGTTCTTCACGTATTTCGCCGGTTCATCCAACAACTTCTTATCGCAACCAGGGCAACAGAAATAGACCGTCTCACCACCGGCGAGCTTGAGGTGCGACTTCGGATCGATCTTGCCGCCCATGATCGGACAACGCGTTTGGTAGGTGTAGCTGGCGGCGAGTTTGGCGGCGAACTTATCCGGCGACGCTTCATACTTTGACTTGCACTTGCCGCAACAGAAGTACACGCGGTCGTCGCCTTCACCAACATGTACGTCCTTGTCGATCGCCTCGCCACTGATCGGACACGTCACCTGCACGCGATCGCGCTTGGCCAACGCTTTGCGCTGCACCTTCGTTTTCTCGGCATACTTCTTCGGGTCTTTCTGGAACTTGCCCACGCACATCTTGCAACAGAAATACGCCGGTCCCTCGTCGGTCATCGTGCTGATACGAAAGTCGACGGGCTCATCCATCACTGGGCACTTGGGCAACTCTGCGGCGGGTTTTTCGTCGTTAGGCTTGGCCGTTGCGGTTGCGATGCCGATCGACGCGAGCACCATCATCGCAAGAGTTAGCGAAAACAGTTTGGTTTTTCCATTCATGTTGTTCTCCTTTAAGAAGTGGTTTTAAGTAAGATCCAGAATAAGCATCGCAGCCGCCATGGCTGCCATACCCAAGTCTTCAACTAACGTAACAGTCGTCATGGGAAGGTTGAGCACACTTCCCAAACACGCACAACGTATTCGCCGTTTATTCATGAGCGCCGTCGCGACACCGGCTGCGCCGATCAACATCAAGATGAGCGTCACGACGTTTGTCGTTATTGGCATCCAGTCGAGCAGATACATCGCGCCCAACCCGACTTCGACAAAGGGATATATCCATGCCCACGGCGGTACGGCTTTTGCGACGAGGTCATACGTTCCGTACATGTTGGCGAAGCCGCGTAAGTCGAGCAGTTTGAAAAAGCCGAACACGATGAAAAAGCCGGCCATGAAGTGATTCATCATCGGTCGCACGGCATAGGCTTCATTTCGCACGGCAATCAAAATCGTCACACCTGCGATAAATCCGACGATCAACAGCAACGGGTAGAGGCTCTCCTTAGGCTCTTCAGAAGACGTTTCGGCGGTTGCCTTCGTTGGCTCCTGCGCAGCTCCTTCATTCGAGGCTGGACTCGCGTGATAGTCGCCTGCCTTTTCGACCGCTGAATTCAACCGATCGTCATCAATCTCGCCGCGAAGACGCACGACGGCTTTCGGTGGGGAAAGCATGACCTCCGCCGATTCGACTGCGTCCAATTCCTCAAGCGCATTCGTTATCTTCGTCACACAGCTTTTGCAGTGCATTCCGCTGATTTCGTATTGTTTTTGGGTAAACGTCATGGGCGAAAATTATCCCGCATCTTTCTGAAAATCCGGGTCGGGTAGATTTAATTTCCATTTAAGTTGCTTGATACCGCAGTAGCACGTCGGCACGACGAGAATCGTAATGAGCGCGACCGTCATCCCACCGAATACCGGCAGCGCCATCGGCGTCATCACATCGCTGCCGCGCCCCGTTGTTAACAAGACGGGCGCTAAGGCTGCGAGTGTCGTGAAGGTGGTCATCAACGTCGGTCGAATGCGACGCAAACCCGCATGAATCACGCGTTCTTCTATCTCCTCGTAGCGCGTAATCGGCGACTTGCTAAACACCTGATCGAGATAGGTGCCGATCACCACGCCGTCGTCCACCGCAATGCCGAACAACGCGATAAAGCCAACCCAAACGGCGACGGTCAAATACATTTCGCTACCGGGAAAGGGCCGATCCATCAGCCCAAACGTGTAGAACGCATTCTGAATCTGCGGCCAAAACTCGAGCAGGATAAATCCACCCGCAAACGCGACGGGTATCGCGAGGAAGATCACAATCGTCAGCGGCCAGCGCTTGAATTGCAGAAAGATGAGAAACAAATTGGTAATCAATACCAACGGCACCAACAGCGCCAGCCGATTCTTTGCTCGAATGTTGCGCTCGTAACTGCCCGCCCAACGCAGGTAGTAACCTTCCGGCATGTCGAGCGTGCCGTTTACGAGTGCTTCGTCGATGATCCGCTGACCGTTGCGCACCAACGTCGTTTCATCTACGCCCTGATTGCTCATCGTAACGTAGCTCACGTAACGCGCGCCTTCGCGACGCACACTCATCGGCCCCGTTACGCGTTCGATCTCGGCGAGTTGACTGATGGGTATCTGCGCGCCGCTCGGCGTCGGCACCAGAATCCGCTCCAAGTCCGGCACTTCATCGCGCAGTTCGCGCGCGTATCGAATGCGCACCGGGTATCGGTCTAACCCTTCGTATGTCGTCGTTAAATTCTTGCCGCCGATCGCGACTTCGATGACCTGCTGCACGTCGGCAATGTTGACACCGTGTCGCGCGATGGCTTCGCGATCGATGCGAAACTCCAGATAAGGCTTGCCGCTGATGCGAACGGCGTTGATGGCCTGCGCGTTGTCGAGTTGCTCGCGAAGCAACTGTTCGATATCGACGGCGAGCTGTTCGCACCGTTCGATGCTGTCGCCGTAAACCTTAATGCCGATCTTAGCGTTGAGCCCGGTGCTCAACATTTCCACGCGCGTGCGGATCGGTTGCAACTCGACCGACGGTAACACGCCGGGATAGCGCCCCGCTTTCTTGATATCCTGCCATATCTCGTCCATCGTGCGCCGACGACGCATGCCGTCGTAATTGGGGTCGTCGATAATCGGCCATTCGCTTGCGGGTTTCAGCAGAATCATCGTTTCGATCATGCCCACCGGTGCCGGGTCGAGCGGCGATTCGATACGTCCCAATTTGCCAACGACCAACTCGACTTCAGGAATCTTCGCGAACTGCACGTCCTGCTTCTGCATCACATCGAGCACGGTATTGATTGACCCCGCGGGCAAAACGCTCGGCATGTAAAGGAAATCGCCCTCGTCCAACGGCGGCATGAACTCCTGACCGATGCCCTTATCGTCGCGCAACGCGTTTAACGGTTGGTACTCATCCAACCGACCATCAAAGCCGGGCGAGATAACGGACGCGAGCATGGTATGTCGCCCGTCAAAGGTGCCGGTTAGACGAAAGATGCAGATCAATGCCGCGAAACCGATCACCGCCGCCGCGCCCTTGAGCCATTCGATTCGGTCGCGCGGCGTTGTATCGCGATCGCGAAAGATGCCGACCCCAACGCGCGTCGTATCGATCAACAACGGCAACACCACAAACCCACCCAGCGCCGCAACGACGATGCTTACCAACATCGCGGCCGACCACGTCGTCGGTTGCAAACCGAATTGTTCTAACGGCCAGATGAGCGCGCCGATGAGCGGTTCCCATCCGAGCCAGATGCTCAAACCCCAAACAACGATCGCTGTAGGCACACACAAGAACAAAACCTTGTTACGCAATACCCAACGAATCGTCGGCTTGTATAGCCGATGAATGAGCCTGCTCGTGGGGTTCTTCTCGATCGGTCGGATGCGCTCGCGCAATGCAACGTATGCAACTAACGCCAGCGTCAACCCAATTACCACAGCCGTCATCACTTCAGACCAACCGAGGTAACCTTCAATCGACCGTGTAAATCCATCAAACGCACGATGGATCGCCGCGGCGCTGTGCCAACAGATTCCAACAGCAACACCGAGCAATGCTGCGATGGATAAAGCCCAAACTCGCCCGACGCGTCGATGCTTCAACAACGCCGACGCCAAGGGCGGTACGACTGTCAACGCCAAGATGACTGCGCCGACCATGCAGAACGTCTTGGTCCAGGCCAATGGTGTAAACAACTTGGCGGCCTGCCCTTCGAGAAAGAACACCGGCAAAAACGAAATGACCGTCGTGCTAATCGCCGTGAGAATCGCCGTACCGACTTCGGTGGCAGCTTCACCAATCAATTCGCGCCGGCGCGTGCCGTCGACCACCTCGCGCTCGCGACCCTTCTCGTCGGTTTCGACGCGCACGTAATCGTCGCGATGATCCGTTAGATATTGATAGATGTTCTCCAGCATCACGATACCCATATCGACCATGGTGCCGATGGCGATCGCAATGCCCGCCAAACTCATGATGTTGCTCGGTAACGCCAACGCCTGCATGCAAATAAACGCGAACGCCACCGCCAACGGCAGCGTCACCGCAATCACCAAACTGCTCCGGAAATGCAACAGAAACAGCACCACCGCAATGACCGTGATCAACAATTCCTGCGACAGCGCCGACGTTAGCGTGCCCATCGTTTCCTGAATCAAATCGGTTCGGTCGTAAAACGGCACGATGCGCACACCCGGCGGCAGACCGCGCTCGACCGAAACAACCTTGTCGTGAATGCGTTCGATCACCGTCAACGGGTTTTCGCCGAAGCGCATCGTGACGCAGCCGCCGACGGCTTCGGCACCGAGCTTATCCAACGCGCCGCGACGAAAATCGGGACCGACCGACACCGTTGCGACCTGATGCAAATACACGGGCGTTCCGTTGGCCGCGTGTATCACGGTGTTCTCGATATCTCGAATCACGGCATCTTCGCGCTCGGCGCGCTCGTCGGCGCTGCGCGCTTCGCCACCGAGGAAACCCACACCGCGAATGAGGATTTCCATGCCGTTTTCTTCGATGACCTTCGCACCGACATCGATGTTCGCGCGTGTGATGGCGTTAACTAACTTGGATAGCGGCGCGCCATACGCGCGCAACGCCTCGGGATTGATATCGATTTGATATTGACGTACGTAACCGCCGATGCCGGCCACTTCGCTAACGCCTTCGACACCTTCCAACGCGAGCTTCACATTGAAGTCCTGCATGCTGCGCAGGCGATCTAGTGGAATCTTGCTGAAGACAAGAGGCTCACCACTGATCGGATCGGTATAGGGCTCCGTATCGTTCAACTGGGCTTCAAGATTCGGATCGCCGTCGAGCAATGTTTGACGCGAGGCAACCATTAACACGCCGTCGGATGTAAAGCGCAGACCGGGGCGCTCCGGTGAATACCAGCCGTTCTCGACGGTGTACCAATACACTTGCCCCAACGCGGTCGCATCCGGCCCTAGCCTTGGCAGCACGCCCGGCGGCAATTGCCCGCTTGCAACATTGAGCCGTTCGAGCACACGACTGCGCGCCCAATAGAACTCGGCGCGTTCCTTAAACACCACGTACACAATCGACCAACCGAAACCGCTGGTCGCGCGAATTTCTTTAACATCCGGAACGCCCTGCAGTGCGACCGTCAACGGATACGTCACTTGCTCGTCAACATCCTTGGGGCTGCGGCCCATCCATTCGCTGAAGACGATGACCTGGTTCTCGGCAATATCGGGCAGCGCGTCTTTGGGGTTTTGCTCGAACGCGCGCCAACCGAAGATGGCCAGCACACCGATCAAGACGACGGCCAGCACCGGCGTTTTCAGAAATAGGCGAATGAGGGCGTTAATCATCGTCAGCCCTCTCATCCTGATTGCTACGAATCGTCTCCTGTATCGCTGGCGGAAGCTTCGCGAGATACTTCGCGGGGTCTTCTACAAATTTCTTGTCACAGCCCCAACAACAGAAGTAAATCTTTGCACCCTTGTATTCGATGTACACCTCGGGATTGATGTCACCTTCCATCACAGGGCAAACGGTTTGCTGCGTAGTCGCTTCTCCATGTGACGCATGTTTCGTCTCGCTCGGTCGATTCAAATCATCCTTCGTAACCGATGCATCCGCTGCAAAACCGCGCGTGGAAAACAAACTCGGCTTACCGGCGAGTTGCATCTGACTGTCGATAGCAAAGTTGCCGCGTACCACCACCGCTTCGCCGCCGTTAAGCCCGCTCAGAATCGGATACCAATCGTCGCCGCTTTCGTCTTGCGCCAACGGCCCCGTCGTGACTTCCACGCCGCGGTACGTTCCCGGTGCCGATTCGACATACACCAGCGCCCGTGTACCCGTTTGCATCACCGCACCGCGCGGCACCGCAAGGATCGGCGCGCTATCCGTCGGTGGCGCGTATTGCGGCAACTTTTCGACAGCGACCAACTTCATGCCGCAAATCGAGCATTCCCCCGGTTGATCCTGCGCGGCCCACGTATGCATCGGGCAGGCGTAATCCCCTTTGGGTGCCGGCACTGCGCCCTTACCGCCAGCCGCCAAACCGGCATCGATCTCCGCCGTCAGCCACATGTCGGGCTTCAAGCGCAAGTCGGGATTATCGACATGCATGCGCACCGCCACCGTCCGCGTGGCCGGATCGACGCGCGGATCGACAAAAACGATCTGCCCACGAAATACATCGCCGGGCAGCGATTGCGTCGTCAGTCGCACCTCTTGGAAGGGTTTGACCCACGGCAAATCCGATTCGTACAAGTCCACCAACAACCACAGATGCGTCAGATCGGCAATCGAATAGAGCGGATCGCCCGTATTCACATACATGCCTTCCATCGCTTGCTTCTTCACGATGGTGCCGCCGATCGGCGCGTAAACCACGAGCCGCGTTTGCGGTTCGTTCGACCGTTCGATGGCGGCGATTTGCTCCGCCGTGATACCGAGCAGTTCCAGCTTTCGCCGCGCGGACACCAGCACTTGCTGATTGCTGCGCTGCATCACGCTTGACTGCATGTTGCTGTTGGCTGCATTGCGATAAGCCTGCAGATACTCTTCCTGCGCGGCTAGCAAATCCGGCGAATACAAATCGACCAAATGATCGCCCTCGTTCACCGACATGCCGGTGAAGTCGGCAAACAACTTGTCGATGCGACCGCCGATCCAAGCGCTCACCATCTTGAATCGCGTTTCGTCATACATGGCTCGACCGACCGTGCGAATGCGTTTCTTTAGTAGTTTGCGTTCGGCCACGACCGTCTCAACTTCGGCGAGGCGGCGAGCGCGCTCGCTCAACGTGATTTCGTATTCGCCAACGTCGTCGGATTCGGTATCACCGCTGACGTCTTCGCGCTTCATGCCGCAAACGGGGCAACGACTGTTCGGATCGGAACTACCCTGATCACCGCACTCGGGCATAGTGCAGCGATACCACTTTTTGCTTTGCTTGGAAGCCTTATCTTTGGATGACGCATGCGCGGAATGGCCGCCCGGCTTAGTCGCCATCGGCTTCACGCCCGGTTCGCTTATTCCTTCGTATTTTGCGACCAGTTCCATCCCGCAAACCGGACAGTCACCCGCTTCATCCTGGCGCACATCCGGGTGCATCGTGCAAGTCCAGTATTCGATCGTCGGCGCTGCGTTTTTCGTCGCCGACACCGAACCACCGCCAGCAGCCAATCGTGCCGCCGCCTGATTCATGCGACAGGTCGCCCACATGGCGAACGCACCAAACAAGACGATCAACATCGCCCAGCGCACCAGCACACTGCGTAGTTCGCGCGTGGCATCGTTCGTGTTACTCATCAATCGTGCCCTCGCCTTCAATTGACTTCTCGCCGTCCTGCGTGAGTTGCATACCCACCTCGCGCTGCAACTCCGCCAGCGCCGTGTGCAAATCCACGGTCTCGCGATGACGCATCAATTCGAAGTTGAGCCAGCGCCGCCAGTTATCGATCAGCGAAAGGAAATCGGTATTGCCTGCCTGATACGACGTGAGAGACACTTCGTACGTTTGCCGCGCCTGTGGGATGAGTTCGTCGTTTAACACGTCGAGCGTGTGTTGCTGCGTTTCGATGCGCGACCAAATCTCGAAGATGCGAAACGCCACCAGATTTTGCGTCGCGTGCAAATCACCTTCGCTTGCCAACAGCCGCTGTCGCGCTTCGCGCTTGCGCGCCTCGACCCGTTGCGACCAAACCGGCAGATTCATCTGCATCGTCAACGCCCAGTTATCGTCGCCCTGCTCGCTGCTGCGATTGACCGGCGGATCCATCGCACCGGCAGGCACATCGGGCTCAAACGCGTCGCGCCCGCGGACGTAGCTCCACTCGACGCCGACCGTGAGATCCGGCCAATACCCAAGGTCGGCCAACTCGATTTGCTGACGATCGCGCTGTACCTGTTCGCGCAACATGGCGAGTTCCGGATTGCCGTCCGCCGCTAACGCGATCAGTTGCTCAACATCCGCGTCGGCGCGCGCCGTATCGATCGACGCAATCGCCGGTATCGGATTTTGCGGCGCGCGGTCCATGAGTTGGTTCAACGCCGCCGCCGCTGCCGCTCGCCGCAAGTGCAAGCGATTCTCGCGGTCGCGCAGTTCCGCCAACTCGGTTTGCACCCGCAATAAATCCTGCTGCGCCACTTGATTGACGCGGTAACGCGCGTCCACGACGCGTTCCAAATCCTGCAGAATCAATCGATTTTGTTCGGTAATCTCAAGGCTGCGTTCGAGCAGATAGATTTGCCAATACGCCTTTTCAACATCGGCGATCAGCCGCACGCGTTTATGATTCAGTTGTTCCACGGCCATCCGCGCTTCGGCGGCGGCAACGTTGCCCGCCAACTCCAGCTTGGTTAATAGCGGTATCGTTTGACTCACGCCAAGCGTAAAGAAGATGTCGCCCGCCGCCGTTTGGATCGGCTCGGGCCGCACGATGGACCGCAACATCGGATCGGGTAGCGACGTCACCTGAGGAATGCGTTCCAACTTAGCCCGCACATCCGCCGTCGCAGCGCGCAACGCCGGGTGTCGCGCCAGTGCTTCGCCGATATACCATTCGACACTGGGTTGCGCAGGCATCGAGTTTTCGACTGCGTATTGCAACGTACGACTGCTCGAATGTGCAGTCTGGCTTGCGGGTGCCGACCGATTCGTTGGCGAGGTCGCTGAGCCTGCGAGCCTCGGCGTGAGACTGGCATTAGGACGCTGCCAACTTGTCAGCGCGGTCTCAATCGACGTTGCCGAATGCGGTTTTGAGGCGCAGCCCGTGAACACCATCAACGAGCCACCCACCGCCAACCGCAGTGCGCGAGTTCTTTTAATAAACATTTGAAGCGATCCAGTTCCGGTTTCGGCAGACCGAGTCCGCCAACATTCAAACCGCACGCGACCGAAAATTCGGGCGCGCGGCACCATCAGCGCGCAGCGTGCGCGCGGAACTGCAACGAACTATGTCAGGAGAATAACCGTGGCGAGACGCGCCACGTCATCAGGAGGAGCATGCCCCCATAGGTAGGCATTTGCAGAGACCCCGGACGCGATGTCCGAGCAATCGTCAATCAGATCACCGACCATCGTCGGCGGAGCGGATCGCAAATGTTGGGCTTCAGTCGGAGACGGCGAAACAGGCAAGACAGGCGGCAATGCGAAGCAATCGCACAAATTGATCGCCGACTCGTCAGAAGTCGGTGACTCGCAGCCGCAGTTGCACTGATTGACCGGACAGCAGCAGCAAGACTCGGCTGCCGTGTCAAAATTCAATTGGCTACCAAAGGCCGGACCTTGGCCAACCAGAACTAACAAAATGAGAATGATCCTGAGTTTCACTTCTTAGATGATAACGAGCGTGGTTCGTCACAAACAATGCCGAAACCAAACTATTTCGCATTACGCACTGAAAACCAGTGAACCAGCCATCCAATCGCACCCGTAACACCATGTGCGACAACACCTTATAGAATGTCACGCGCATGTAAGTTTGCCGACAATATGATTGTCTTCAGTTCATTTCGTACGGATCTAAAAAACAATCTCGAAAAGGTCTCGAAATCGTAGTCGCTAACAAGGCGATATCGGCATCCCTCAGAACCTGACATCGCCACATCTTTGACTTCGCTTCTAGCGCGTAGTCTTAGTCGACGTCATCCATTGCTAATACACACTGTGCGGCGCCATAATCTCAACCGCGTTACCCGCAACATCATCGATATAAACCGACGCCGTCCCGTCGCGATGGCCGGCCAGCTCGCCATAATCACCAGCATTATCTTTGACAAACGCGATATGCGGCGGGTGCTGTTCGGGAATGACAAACGCGAGCGTGATGTTGTCGAACTGAACCATCGCCCACGTTTCGTCTTGATAGACGATGTCGCAATTGAATCGCTCGCGATACCAATCGACCGTCGCCGCGACGTCCTTCACCGAAATGGCAACATGATCCATGCGATCTAATTTGCCCTTGCTGCTCATTTATCTGCTCCTGTTTTTGTCTGTCGTCGACACGGCCATGTCGCCACATATTCTGCTAAACGTTTCCCCGCAGGCGATTGCCTTCGTCGCGGCGTTTGCCGCGCTATCAAAATCGTAGCCACGATCACCCTGTTTGTGCACTCGAATTCGACTCGCCCAATTCGACCAAGCCACTACCATTGACGCCGTGCGCCCCTGCGCCACAATCGACAAACGAATACAGCCACGCCTCCCGAGGAAACCGCGCATGAGCCAAAATGCTGAAATCGCCATCGTGATGGGCAGCAAGAGCGATTGGGACACCATGCGCGCCGCGACCGACGCGCTGGACGATTTGAAGATCGCCTATCACGTGCAGGTCGTTTCGGCCCACCGCACGCCCGACCTGCTCCACCAATTCGCCGCCGACGCCCGAGCCAACGGCTTCAAGGTCATCATCGCAGGTGCCGGAGGCGCCGCCCATTTGCCCGGCATGCTAGCCGCCAAGACCACGTTGCCCGTGCTCGGCGTGCCGGTCCAATCGCGAGCGCTCAACGGCCTCGATAGTTTGCTCAGCATCGTGCAAATGCCCAAAGGCGTGCCCGTCGGCACGTTGGCCATTGGCACGGCGGGCGCCGCCAACGCCGCGTATTTGGCCGCATCGATTCTGTCGATTCACGACGATGGCGTTCGGCAACGGCTCGACGCGTTTCGCGCCGCGCAAACCCAGACCGTACTCAATAACCCCGACCCGAGGGCGTAAGCGATGCGGCTTGGCATCATCGGTGGCGGACAACTCGGGCGCATGCTCGCCCACGCGGCACAGCGCCTCGGCATCGACGTCACGATTCTCGACCCCAAGAAAAATTGCAGCGCCGGGCAAGTCGCGCGGCAAATCGTCGGCGCGTACGACGACGCCGAGAAGCTGCACGAACTCGCCGCCGTCAGCGATGCGATTACCTACGAGTTTGAAAACGTACCGATCGAACCCTTGGCCACACTAGAGGGAAAGGTTCCGTTGCGACCAGCGCCTAAGGGCTTGGCGGCGGCACAGGATCGCCTGACCGAGAAAACACTGTTTCGAACCGTCGGCATGCAGACGACCGACTTCGCCGCAATCGACTCCCTCGAAGACTTAGAACGCGAATTCGCCGCCATGAATGGCGCATGCATTTTAAAAACGCGCCGCTTTGGCTACGACGGAAAAGGCCAGGCGCGCATCGATTCACCTGCTGACGTCCCGTCGGGTTGGGAAGAACTCAAAGATGGCGGACCGCTCATTCTCGAAAAGCGGATCGATTTCAAACGCGAACTCGCCATCATCGCAGCCCGCACCGCCGACGGTAACGAAGCCTTCTACCCCGTCACGCAAACGCATCATCGCAACGGCATTTTGCATCGCACGCTCGCGCCCGCACCGGCGCTTACCGACGAGATCGAACAACAAGCACGCGTTTACGTTGATAAGCTGCTAAAGCAACTCGATTACGTCGGCGTGTTAGCGCTCGAACTGTTCGACACCGATCGCGGCTTACTCGCCAACGAGTTCGCACCGCGCGTTCACAACTCGGGCCATTGGACGATCGAAGGCACGACTTGTTCGCAATTCGAAAACCAAGTGCGAGCCGTCATGGGCCTACCATTGGGCGAACCCACGCTGCCTACTCCGACGGGTATGTTGAACTTGATCGGTAATGTGCCGGATCGAGCACCGATACTCGCGCGACCGAACACCGCGCTGCATCTTTACGGCAAGTCGGGCCGTGCCGGTCGCAAGATCGGGCATATCACCGTCACGGGCGCAACGGATGACGATGTGTTGAAACGTATCGACGCGATTGAATCAATCATCGACACATAACGCACGCAGGAAATAAAAGAAGCCCGCGACATGGGTGGATGCCGCGAGCTCGGAAGGGGAAAAAATGGTGCGTTAAGATTGGCGACCGTCACCGGAGGCCTCGCTCCGGCAACGACCGCCGCACGTTGGGTTCGATATCAAAGAAACCAATGCTCTAATCAGATATCCGTACATTGACTCGGCGGGAAGTCATTGAAACAACCCGTGCCTTCACCGAGAAACGTTCCACCGAGATTGAGACACGTATTCTCCTGCTCAATCGTGCAAGTCGGGACGCCATTCGGCGTGGTTAAGCAACACGCACCGAACGGATTACACGGATCTACAAAGTAGGTACTGCACGTCGGGCCCGCACCGTGGAAGGTGCCGCCCAGTTGGTCGCAAAGGAACTGATCGAGGTCATAACATTGACTCGGGCCTGTCGGCGAATCCTGAATACAGCACGCGCCAACCACACCAAACGAGCAGAATACCGTCGCGCAGCTTTCTCCCGGCGGCAACACCTGACCGAATTGGCTTTGACAATCCGGCAACGGAATCTCTAAGCAAATTCCGTGCGGCAAACAACACGTGACGTTCGGTTCTGCCGGACAGTTGCCGTTGTTACACGTCGTGTTATCACCTTGATATTGTCCAGCGATTTGAGCGCATTGCTCGGGTGTCGTCTCGATACAGTTGATCGGCGCACCGAAGATTTCCGCACAACAAGCACCCGTTACCGGCGGATTGATGTTGCAATCGATCGACGGGTCGTCGCACATAGTGCCGTCGCCCTGATACACGCCACCGAGTTCGTCGCAATGCAGCGCGGGTCCAACCTCACACGAAATACTGCCGCCCGACGCAATGCAACACGCGCCTAGGTCAATGACAATCCCACATGGATTGTCTTCGCACAAAACGCCGACCGGCTGCGGAACACCGCCTTGATTGAAACAACCTGGAATCGTCGTCTCGGTGCAAATGCCGCCCGGCACACAGCACGCCACCAATGGATCGATCACATCGCAGATCACCGCCGGATCAGTGCAAGTCGTGCCGTCACCGCGATAATCGCCTTGCAACATCGCACATTCCTCCGCCGTCGTTTCGATACACGAAGGTGGAACATCGAAGCCGTTCACCACGCAGCATGCACCGCGTTCCGGCGGGTCGGTCGGACAAATAATGTTCGGGTCGAAGCAATTGGTGCCGTTGCCCTGATATTGACCGCCGAGTTCGTCGCAGAACGACGCCGGTCCATTGACGCATTCGATGGTTCCGGCCGCGTTCGGCACACAACACGCACCAATATCGATCACGATTGGGCACGGGTTATCCGCACAAGCTACGCCGACCGATTGCGGGATACCGCCCTGCTGGAAACAGGTTGGAATTTCCAAATTGTCGATGCAGGTGTTATTCGGGAAACAACACGCAACGAGCGGATCGATCAGATCGCAAATGACGGCCGGGTCGTTACAGGTCGTACCCACACCACGGAAATCGCCGCCTTCGGCTTCGCAGTTCTCCGCGGTGAGTTCAACGCAAATCTCCGGTACGTCACTGTTTAACAAACAGCACGCACCCGTCTGCGGCGGGCCGCAGAAGACCGTCGAACAATCGCTGCCAACGCCGAAGAATTGACCAAACAACATCT